>NZ_JBBKZT010000009.1:0-385672 GCF_037889975.1 Variovorax rhizosphaerae
GGTTCGTCATGGCTTGTTTCCTTTGGGTTTCAGTTGGTATGGACGTATCTTCCCGCTGAAGGCGTAGTCGGCAAAAGCTAGAACCGGTCGATAGTTGGAGTGGATGCTCTACAAGGGGCGTGGCCCTTGCAGGTCAATGGCGGCCGATGGACGCGCCGACGCCCAGCACGGTACCGCAGGGCAGGGCAGGGCACGGCACGGCACGGCACGGCACGGCACGGCACGGCGCAGCACGGCATGCGCGCCGCGCCCGTGTCCTCTCAAAGCATCCGCGAAATCTTCCGCGCCGCCTCCAGCAGCGCCGGCAGCATCGTGTCCTGCATCACCTTGGCGCTGGTGCGGTTCGCCTGTCCGCTGATGTTGAGCGCGGCAACGGCGCGGCCCGCACGGTTGACGATGGGCGCGGCGATCGAGACCAGCCCCTCTTCCAGTTCCTGGTTCACCAGGCACCAGCGCTGGCGCCGCGCCTGCGCGACCTTGGCGAGCAGGGCGTCGATGTCGGTCACCGTGTGCTTGGTGAGCGGCTGCGGCGCCGACGCTTCGAGCCGCGCGCGCAATTCATCGTCGCCCAGTTCAGCCAGCAACAGGCGGCCCATCGACGTGCAGTAGGCCGGCAGGCGCGAGCCCACGCCCAGGCTGATGCTCATGATCTTGTGGGTGGGCACGCGCATCACGTAGATGATGTCCGTCGCGTCCAGCACCGCCGCCGAGCACGACTCCTGCACCTCCTGCACCAGCGCCTCCATCACAGGCTCGGCGCGGTTCCAGATCGGCATCGACGAGAGGTAGGCAAAGCCGAGGTCGAGGATGCGCGGCGTCAGCGCGAAGTGCTTGCCGTCCGACTCGACATAGCCCAAGGTCTGCAAGGTGAGCAGGATGCGCCGCGCGCCCGCACGCGTGAGGCCGCTCGCCGCCGCGACCTCGCTGAGCGTCTGCCGCGGCGCACGGGCGCTGAAGGAGCGGATCACCTCCAGCCCGCGCGCAAAGGACTGCACGTAGGTGTCGCCCGGCTTGGGTGGGGCCTCGTCAGATGTATGGATTTGTATCGGGGTGGTTGCCATGCTGGATTAATCCTCCTAGAATTCATTATAAGAACAAACGTTCGATATGCGAACAACATGACGAACAAAGTAGCGATCAAGTTGAAGGCAACCATCGCAACGATCTGTTCAGTGATTTCCCCGAATCCCCCAACTGGAGACAAGCTCACATGATCAACAAGATCGCGCGCTCGGTTGCCGACGCGATGGCCGACATCAAGGACGGCTCCACCGTCCTCATCGGCGGCTTCGGCACCGCCGGCATTCCCAACGAACTGATCGATGGCCTCATCGAGCAGGGCGCCAGGGACCTGACCGTCGTCAACAACAACGCCGGCAACGCCGAGGTGGGCCTGGCCGCACTGCTGAAGGCCGGCCGCGTGCGCAAGATCATCTGCAGCTTCCCGCGGCAGGCCGACAGCCAGGTGTTCGACGGCCTCTACCGCGCCGGCAAGCTGGAACTGGAACTGGTGCCGCAAGGCAATTTGGCCGAGCGCATCCGCGCGGCCGGGGCCGGCATCGGCGGGTTCTTCTGCCCGACCGGCTACGGCACACAACTCTCGGGTGACCGCGAGACGCGCGTCATCGGCGGCGTCCACTACGTCCTCGAATACCCGATCCATGGCGACGTGGCGCTCATCAAGGCCGAGCGCGGCGACCGCTGGGGCAACCTGGTCTACCGCAAGGCGGCGCGCAACTTCGGCCCGGTGATGGCCATGGCGGCGAAGAAGACCATCGCCACCGTGCATGAGATCGCCGAGCTTGGCACGCTCGACCCCGAAACCATCGTGACGCCCGGCATCTTCGTCCACCAGGTGGTTCAAATCGAACGCGTGGCGACGCAAGCCGGCGGTTTCAAGAAGGCAGCATGATCATGAGCTACACCCGTCGCACCAAGGACCAACTCGCCGCCCGCGTCGCGCAGGACATCTTCGACGGCGCCGTCGTCAACCTCGGCATCGGCCAGCCCACGCTGGTCGCCAACCATCTGCCGGAAGGCCGCGAGGTCATCCTGCAGAGCGAGAACGGCATCCTCGGCATGGGCCCCGCGCCCAAGGCCGGCGAGGAAGATTACGACCTGATCAACGCCGGCAAGCAGCCCGTCACGCTGCTGCCGGGCGGCTCGTTCTTCCACCATGCCGACAGCTTCGCGATGATGCGCGGCGGCCATCTCGACATCTGCGTGCTCGGCGCCTTTCAGGTCTCGGCCACCGGCGACCTGGCCAACTGGCACACCGGCGAGAAGGACGCGATCCCCGCCGTCGGCGGTGCGATGGACCTGGCCATCGGCGCCAAGCAGACCTGGGTCATGATGGACCTGCTGACCAAGCAGGGCGCAAGCAAGCTGGTCAAGCAATGCACCTATCCGCTGACCGGCATCGGCTGCGTCAAGCGCGTGTATTCCGACCTGGCCACGCTCGAGTGCACGCCCGAAGGACTGAAGCTGGTCGACAAGGTCGATGGCCTGGAACACGCAGAACTTGAGAAGCTGGTCGGCCTGCCGATCGCACAATAGCCACGGCCGCGAAAAACAGCCGAGCAGCCAACACGGGCATCCGGCCGCGAAGGTTCCGCAAAGGACGCGAAAGAGCTCCAGATTTCTTTCCGGGTTTTCCTTTGCGTCCTTCGCGAAACCTTCGCGTCCTCTGCGCCCGGTACCCGCATTTCATTTCACCTTAGAAGAGACAACAAATGACCACCCAAGCCTTCATCTGTGACGCCATCCGCACCCCCTTCGGCCGCTATGGCGGCGCGCTCTCCAGCGTGCGTGCCGACGACCTCGGCGCGGTGCCGATCAAGGCGCTCATGGCGCGCAACCCGAACGTCGACTGGCAGGCCGTCAGCGATGTGATCTACGGCTGCGCCAACCAGGCTGGCGAAGACAACCGCAACGTGGCGCGCATGTCGGCGCTGCTCGCAGGCCTGCCGCTGGAAGTGGGCGGCACCACCATCAACCGCCTGTGCGGCTCCAGCCTCGACACGCTGGGCACCGCGGCCCGCGCCATCAAGTCCGGCGAGGCCGGCCTGATGATCGCCGGCGGCGTGGAAAGCATGAGCCGCGCGCCCTTCGTCATGCCCAAGGCCGAGTCGGCTTTCGGCCGGGCCAACGCGGTGTACGACACCACCATCGGCTGGCGCTTCGTCAACAAGAAGATGAAGGAAGCCTACGGCGTCGACTCGATGCCCGAGACGGCCGAGAACGTCGCTACCGACTACAAGATCGAGCGAGAGGCGCAGGACCGCATGGCGCTGGCCTCGCAGCAGCGGGCCGTGGCTTCGCAGAAGTCCGGCTTCTTCGATGCCGAGATCACGCCCGTCAGCGTGGCCCAGAAGAAGGGCGACCCGATCATCGTCAGCAAGGACGAGCATCCCCGTGACACCACGATGGAAGCGCTGGCCAAGCTCAAGGGCGTGGTGCGGCCCGACGGCACGGTCACCGCCGGCAATGCCAGCGGCGTGAACGACGGCGCCTGCGCGATCCTGCTGGCCGACGAAGCCAGCGCCGCCAAGTACGGCCTCACGCCGCGCGCCCGCGTGGTCGGCATGGCCACCGCCGGCGTCGCGCCGCGCGTGATGGGCATCGGCCCGGCGCCGGCTTCGCAGAAGGTGCTGGCGCTGACCGGCCTCACGCTCGACCAGATCGACGTCATCGAACTCAACGAAGCCTTCGCGGCGCAAGGCCTTGCCGTGCTGCGCATGCTGGGCCTGAAGGACGACGATGCCCGCGTCAACATCAACGGCGGCGCCATAGCGCTGGGTCACCCGCTCGGCGCCAGCGGTGCGCGCCTCGCGACCACCGCGGTCAATCAACTGCACAAGCAGGGCGGCCGCTACGCGCTGTGCACGATGTGCATCGGCGTCGGCCAGGGCATCGCGGTGATCCTCGAACGCGTGTGATGCCGCGGGGCCGCCGATCCACTGCGGCCCGACGTCATGCGGATCAGGCCAGGGCCTTCGTCAGCTTGAGCAGCAGGTCGAGCAGCGGAATCTGCAGGCTTGCCACCACGATGAAGGGCAGCGCGATCGGGGCGAGGATGTCCCACAGCGACTTGATGGTGATCGGCGCCACCCGCATCTTCGAGACGGCCTCGTAGAGCCCCGCGGCGTCGGCCGAGACGCCGATGCCGGGCGCTTCCACGATCGGCTCGTCTTCCACCGCCTCGTGCAGGATCCAGCGCCGGTGCAGCAGGCGACCCTGCTCGCCCACGAGCGCTGCATAGGCCGGCAGCGCATGCGCGCGCGCGGCGTGCAGGGCGGGCGCCAAGGCGATCAGCGGCAACAGCAGGAACAGCATCCACAGTCCGACGAACAGCAGCGCGGGCAACTGGAACGTGTCGAGCTTGGCACCATGCACGACGATTTCATGGGCCCAATGCGACGAGATCGTGGCCGACAGCACGAAGGTCACGAGGGCGAACCCACGCGGCAGCTTCGCCACGAAGCCCATGCCGGCGCTGCGGTCGGGGTGCGATGGCACCAGCGACAGGTTCAATCGGCCGATGCGCCAGAAGCACCAGCTGACCAGCAGGATCCGCCACACCCATGCCGCCACGAGGGCGATGAAGATCGGCCGCACCACCCACACGAACCACCAGCCGCCAAATCCGAGCGAACCATCGACATCGAGCGCCCAGTTCAGCGCATCGTCCTTGAACGAAGGATGGACGGTGGCCGACCAGGCCAGCGAAGCGCCGAGCACGATGATCCACGGCATGGATGCGTCGCGCAGCTGGCGCAGCTCGGCAATGAGGCGGTCGAAGGGCGAGTCCGGTGCGCTGGATGCGATGCCGCTCAGATGGAACTGGCGCACCAGCTTCTGCATCATCTTCTGCAACGGACCTTCGGCAATGATCAGCAAGGGAATCGCCAGCAGGCAGCGCACGTGCACGCCGTAGTGCTGCAGCAGCGATTCGCTGGGGTCGATATTCCCGAGGCGGCGGCTGGTGGTCGTCCAGATGACGATGGGCAACCAGCTCAGCAATGCGAAGAACACGGCACGCCGCACGGTACCCAGCCCGTCGGGCGGAACGAGCCGCAGCCGACGCAGCCAACGAAGGGGCAATTCGTTGTCGATCGGTGCGAACGTCGCGTCGGAACTTGGAGTCGGCATCGTCATCCTCATTCGATGATGTTGGCCTCCCGCGATGACTATAAGCGTGCCTTGCGCGCGCCAGAAGTCCCCTGACATAAGCAAAAAAAGCGCCCGAAGGCGCTTTGGGCTGTCTCAGGCGAATGCGCGATCAGCGCTTCGCGCCCTTCGCCAGTTGCCGCTGGCGTTGCACCGAGTGGTGCTGGCCGTAGCCGAAGTAGATGGCCAGGCCGATGGCGAGCCACACGATCAGACGCAGCCAGGTGTCGCCCGGCAGTGCGCTCATCAGCACCAGGCAGAAGATGATGCCCAGCACCGGGATGATCGGCACGCCGGGAACGCGGAACGGACGATACGTTTCCTTTTCGCTCTTGCGCAGGTAGATCACCGCGCCGCACACCAGGATGAAGGCGAACAGCGTGCCGATGCTCACCATTTCGCCCAGGATGTGGATCGGCACCAGGCCAGCCACGATCGCGCAGATGGTGCCGATGAAGATCTGGCTCTTGTGCGGCGTGCCGTGCTTGGGGTGCAGCTGGGAGAAGAACTTGGGCAGCAGGCCGTCGTTGGCGATCGTGTAGAAGATCCGGCTCTGGCCGTACAGCAGCACCAGGATCACGGTGGTCAGGCCGGCGAGTGCGCCGAACTTGATGAGCAGCGACAGCCAGGGCTTGCCGATGACGTCCACGCCCAGGGCGATCGGGTCCGGCACGTTCAGCTTGGTGTAGGGCACCAGGCCGGTCAGCACGGCGGCCACGGCCACGTACAGCGCGGTACAGATGATCAGCGAACCCAGGATGCCGATGGGCATGTCGCGCTGCGGGTTCTTGGCCTCCTGCGCCGCGGTCGACACGGCGTCGAAGCCGATGAACGCGAAGAACACCACCGAGGAACCGCGCAGCACGCCGCTCCAGCCGAAGTGGCCGAATTCACCCGTGTTGGCGGGAATGAACGGTGTCCAGTTGTCCTGGTTGACGTAGGCAATGCCGAAGCCGATGAAGGCCACCACGACGATCAGCTTGATCGCGACCATCACGTTGTTCAGGCTGGCCGATTCCTTGGTGCCGCGGATCAGCAGGACGGTCAGCGCCATGATGATGAGTGCGGCCGGCAGGTTGAACAGCGCCGTGATGGTCGAGCCATCCTTCAAGGTGACCGAGCCGGGCGAATGCATCAGGTGCGCCGGCAGATTGATGCCGAACTGGCTCAACAGACTGCCCAGGTAGCCCGACCAGCCCACCGCCACGGTGGCGGCGCCCATCGCGTACTCGAGCACAAGGTCCCAGCCGATGATCCATGCGGCCAGTTCACCCAAGGTGGCGTAGGTGTAGGTGTATGAACTTCCGCTGACCGGGATCAGCGCCGCCAGTTCGGCGTAGCAAAGTCCGACGAAGGCGCAGGCGAACCCGGCCAGGATGAAGGACATCATGATGCCGGGCCCTGCGTACTGCGCGGCCGCGGTGCCGGTCAGGACGAAGATGCCGGCGCCGATGATGGCGCCGACCCCGATGGCTGTGATGCTGAAAGCGCCGAGTGATTTGGGCAGCGTGTGGCTCCCCTCCCCGCCCGCGACGATGTCGGCCACGCTTTTGCGCGCCGTGTACTGGCTGTTTGCCATTTTTCGTGTCTCCCTGTTTTTGTGGATGAGGCGCCGCGGAGGTCCCCGGTGGCGCCCGCGCGGAAGTTAGCACACGCCCCTCGAATTGACGAGTACCCATGCGCGTTCAGGAAACGTTCATTCGACAATCCGTCGTTTGAATGACGAAAGAAGGTGCAATCTGCGCATGGCGGCATGCGGATAACGCATCGCGCCGCGCCCGCCCGCGCAGGCGGCGATTCGGGTCAATCAACGACGGTGTGCATTTTCCTGCCGGGCGCCGTGACGGCCACCGGACGCATCGCGCCCTGCAGCCGCGACACCTCGTCCGTGTATTCAGGGCCAAAGCGCAGCCTGATGTAGCGCGCGTTGCGGCGCTGCGCTTCGGCGCTGTCGGGGTTGTACTCATTGCGCGTCGTGTAGCCGGTGAGGCCGGCGCGCATCGCCATGGTGGTGTCGGCCTTCACCTCCGCGCGCTGCGTGTCTCCGACGTGGACATCTGCGGAAGCTGCGGTGCTGGCCCAGGCCTCCGGCGCGGCTTGCCCCTGCGACAGGAAGTTGTTCAGCGCGGCCACGACATCGGCCCGCACCACCGCGCCTCCAATGGTCGAGACAGCCGGTCCGGTCCATTGCTCCGCGGGCACGGTCTGGCCCGATGCAGCCGTGCTGCCTGCCACGAGCGTGGCCGAAAGTGCGATTTGCGTGGCATTCATGGTGGCGCTTCCTTCAATGGCAGCATGCGGACTGCGGGATCGCATCCGCGACGCGGCAGTGTGGAGCCGGTGGGGCGGGCGCTGATGTGCGCTGGCGCACACATTTGCGCTGCGCGAGGCTCGGCGCGCAGAATGGCAAGCCCACCGATGCCCATGGACCCACCGCTTCGCTCCAGCCTGGCCCTGCGCTCGCTGCCACTGTTCGCGGGCCTGGCCGACGCGCGGCTCGAGCAACTGGCGCTGCAATGCCGGTGGCACCACCTGCCGGCGCACCAACCCCTGCTGTTGCGCGCGGATCCGGCGTGCGAGGTTTACTTCCTGCTCTCTGGACGGCTGCGCGTGACCAGCTACTCGGCGGGCGGCAAGCAGGTGAGCTTCAGGGATTCGGTGAAGGGCGACTGGTTCGGCGACATGGCCGCCATCGACGGCGAGCCGCGCTCGGCCGATGTCGTCACGCTGGAGGCCAGCACGGTTGCCAGCCTGGGCAGCGCGGAGTTCATGGCGCTGTTGCGCGAAGAGCCCCTCGTGGCGGAGCGCGAGATGCGGCACCTTGCGGGGCTGGTCCGGCAACTGTCGCAACGCGTGATCGAGTTGAGCACCCTCGGCGTGCAGAACCGGCTGCACGCCGAGCTGTTGCGCATGGCGCGCGCGGAAGGGGTCGTCGACAACGTCGCGCGGCTCGACCCCGCGCCGTTGCACGAGGCGCTGGCCAGCCGCATCAGCACCCAGCGCGAGCAGGTCACGCGGGAACTGGCCCAGCTCACACGCGATGGCCTGGTCGAGAAGGACGGCAAGGCCATGGTGCTGCGCGACGTGGAGCGCCTGAGCCGCATGGTGGCGCAGGTGAGCGGGGCGGCGTAGTTACTTGCCGAGCGCCAGCTTGCCCACGGTGTCGACGTAGAACGCGTTCTCGCGTTCCAGCGTCACGCGGAACTTGTCGCCGTCCTCGTTGACCAGGCCAAGGTACTGGCGCTTGAAGAAATCGCGGTATCCCGGGTCCTGCGCGGCCTTGTCAACGACCTTGCGCAGGGTGGCCATCACCTCGGGCGGCGTGCCCTTGGGGGCGGCCAGTGCGCGCCAGGTGCCCAGTTGCAGGTCGATGTTGCGTTCCTTGAAGGTCGGCACCTGGTCGAAGTCCTTCAGGCGCTTGTCGGACATCACGGCCAGCATCTTGAGCTTGCCGCCTTGCACATGCACGCCGACCTCGCCGGTGGTGGCGAAGGTGGCGTCCACCTGGCCGCCCAACAGGCCGATGACAGCCGGGCCGGCGCCAATGTAGGGGACGTTGTTGAACTCGATGTTGGCCTTCTTCTCGAGCGCGATCGCGGCCAGGTGATAGGTGGCGCCGACACCGGAGTTGGAGACGGTGGTCTTGCCGGGCTGGCTCTTCACATGGGCGAGGAATTGTTCGAGCGTGGTCCAGGGCGCATCGGCCTTGACGACCAGCGCGATCGGATCGGCGTTGATGCGGGCGACGTAGTTGAAGTCCTGCCATTGCGTCTTGCCGATGCCCTGCAGGTAGGCGAGCGAGACCTCGGGGGTGACCAGGGTGAGCTTGTAGCCGTCGGGCTTGGCGTTGGCGCCTTCGGTGTGGCCTATGGAGCCGGAGGCGCCGGGGCGGTTGACCACGATGATCGGCTGCGGCAGGTTGCGTCCGGCCACATCGGCAAAGGCGCGGGCCACGGCATCGCTGCCGCCACCGACCGCCCACGGAACGATGAGTTCGATGGGGCGTGTGGGGTAGTCGGCGGCATGGCTGGTGATGGCGAATGCGAGCAGGCCGGTGGCGCAGAGCGTGCGGCGGGTGAACTTGGGCAGTGCGTCGAGGATGCGGGGGCTCATGTGTTCTCTCCTGGGATAGGGGTGGTGACAGTGGCGAGGTGGGAAGACTGGAGGCCGAAGAAGCGGGTGACCAGTGCGGCCTGGTTCTCGAGCAGGTGCCTGCCGAGGTGGATTCGGTGTCCGCGCGCCTCGGCGGCGAGCAGCAGCGGTGTGCGCTCCGGCTTCATGATCAGGTCGGCGACGATGGCGTCCGGTCGCAGTGCGTAGATCGGGAAGGGGAGTGGGTCGCCTTCGGCCATGCCGCAGGGCGTGCAGTTGATGGCGAGGTCGTGATCGGTGTTGGCGGGGCCGCCTTCGCTGACTTGCAGTGGGGGGTGGATCGCGCGCAACTGTTGGGCGAGTTCATGCTGGCGCTGCGGATCCGAGTCGACCAGCTGGATGGCGGCAATGCCTGCGCCGGCCAGGGCGTGCGCGACGGCCTTGCCGGCGCCACCGCAGCCCGTGAGGAACACGCGTTGGTCCGCGCATTGAATGCCTTGCGCCTGCAGGCCGGCCACGAAGCCGGCGCCGTCGTACATCTCGCCCTGCCAGCGCCCGTCCGGGAGTCGGCGCATGCAATTGGCCGCGCCGACCGCCTGCGCGTGGTCGCCCAGCAGGTCGAGGTGTTCCAGGATGGCCACCTTGTGCGGAACCGTGACGACGATGCCGTCGAGGTTGGCAAGGGCCTTCAGGCCCGCGATGGCGACGGATAGCTGTGCCGCCGGAACCTGCAAGGGAACCAGCACGGCGTTGGCGCCGAGTTCGGTGAACAGCCGGTTGAAGAGCGCCGGTGACTTGGCCTGCGCGATCGGGTCGCCAATGATCGCGAACAGGCGCGTGTCGCCGGCGATGGGCGGATTGCCGGACGTCATGCGAGGGCCTCGCTGCGGTGGAGCGGCACGAACGCGCGCGCCGCGGAGGAATCGATCAGGGCCTCGATCAGGCAGTGCACCGCGAGGCCGGCCGCGCCGTCTGCCGCTGGCGCCCGGCGCTCGCGGATGGCGTCCACGAAGTCGGCAATGAGGGCGCGGTGCGGGGCGTGTCCGAAGGCCATGGGATCGGCGCCGGAACCCGTGGCAGAGGCTTCGCCGCAACGCGCCTCGCGGCCGTCCATCCATTGCACGCGCAGTTCGCCGCCACCGAGCGTGGCGCTGCCGAGCGTGCCGCCCAGTTCGATGCGCTCGGCAAAGCCGGGGAATGCGGCGGTGGTGGCCACCAAGCTTGCCAACATGCCGTTGCGCATGCGCAGCGTGCCGCAGACCAGGTCCTCGCATTCCATGCGATGCGCCGCGCTGGTCGTGCACAGCGCAGCGACTTCGTCGACGGGCCCGGCAAGGTCGAGGAACAGGTCGAGGGTGTGGATCGCCTGCGTCAACAACACGCCGCCGCCGTCTCGTGCGAGCGTGCCGCGGCCGGGTACGTTGTAGTAGCTTTGCGGCCGCCACCAGCGCACGTCGATGAGCGCGTGGGTCAGCGTGCCCAGTGCGCCGTCGAGCAACAGTTGCTTGAGCTGGCGGAAGGCCGGCCGCATGCGGTGCTGGAAGACGACGCCGAGCGTGACACCGTGTGCGCGGCATACGTCGACCACGGCGCGGGCGCGGGGCGTGTCGATGTCCAGCGGCTTTTCGAGCAGCACATGGATGCCACGCGCTGCCAGGCGCTCGACGATCTCCAGGTGCGTGTGCGGCGGTGTGAGAACGAGCGCCGCGCCGACGCCGGGGTCTGCGAGCACATCGTCAATCGACGTGGTGGCGCGGGCGCCGGCGAACATCGCGGCCTGTTCGCTGGCGCGCTCGTGGTTGCGGCCGACGATCCATGCGACATCGACGCGGTCGGCGAGGTCGGCCAGGCTGTCGCGGTGCGGCGCCCACGCGAGGCCGGTGCCGAACACCGCGATTCTCAGTTTGCTTTGCATGCGCGTCGCGCTCTCTGAAATGACTTCTTCACCACAGGCCTCTTGAAGGCGGGATGTCGCCTTTTGCCGCGAGTGTACTAACTGGTTAGTTACTTGAAGATGGGGATTACCCGTAGGCTTGCGCGCCCGCGATCTCGGCTTGCGACTTCGTGCGTGGTGCGGGAGTCAGCGATCTGCGGTGGAGATGGCGTCCCAGCTCAGCCCGTGTTTTGCCAGGTACTTGCGCAGGCGGTCTGCGTCGTTGATGACACTGCGCTGGGTGCGCGAGGCGTGGAAAAGCTGGCGGCCTGCGTCGGAGAGCGTGCGCGCTTGTCGGCAGATGCGCAGCACGGCTTCCAGCTGAAGTCGGTCGAACAGGTCCAGCGCCGCGTTGCGCTCGGGGCTGAGCAGGGCGGCGAGGTCGATATAGTCCGCGCCGCGGGACGATGCGGCGCTGCGTTGCCAGAGCCAGCGCAGGCGTGCAATCTCCGCTTCCACGAGCGCGACGGTGATGCGGCCGCCATCGGCGAGCGTCGCCAGCCGGGTTACGCTGGCGCTCAGGTCGCGGAAGTTGCCGCTCCACGGTGCGTCCGCGCTTTGCGCAAAGCGCAGGTAGGCCGCGCGCGCCTCGGCGTTGAACCGCACGGCGCGATTGGCTTCACTCGCGTGGAGCATCAGCATGTGCTCGATGTTGGGCTCGATGTCTTCGGGGCGTTGCGCCAGGCCGGGGAGCGAATAGGTCCACAAGTTGATGCGGGCGAACAGGTCGTCGCGGAATCGCCCTTCGGCCACCTCGTGGCGCAGGTCGCGGTTGCTGCCGGCGATCAACTGGAAATCACTGGCCACCTCGCGGTCGGCGCCCATCGGGAAGAAGCGCTTCTCCTCGATCGCCTTCAACAGCATCGCCTGCTCGTCGAGGCCCAGTTCACCGATTTCGTCGAGGAACAGCACGCCTTCATGCGCGGTGCGCAGCAGCCCCGCGCGCTCGGCGGCGGCGCCGGTGAACGCACCCTTCCGGTGGCCGAACAGCGTCGATGCCGCACCGTCGCCACGCAAGGTCGCGCAATTGACCTCCACGAAGCTGCCCGAAGTCACCTGACGCCGTGCCTTCTTCAACTCGAACATGCGCCGCGCGAGGAATGACTTTCCGGCGCCGGTCGGCCCGACCAGCAGGATCGGCGCGCGCGAGCGCACGGCCACATGCTCGATCTCCTCGATGAGCGCGTTGAAGCGTGCGTTGCGCGTGGCAATGCCGCTCTTGAGGAACGCCACGGCGTCGTGCTGCTCGGCGTCGAAGCGCTTGGCAATCGCGTCGTAGCGCGACAGGTCGAGGTCGATCAGCGCGATGCTGCCCGGATCGCCCTGGCGCTGCCGCCGCGCGGGGGCAGTCTGCGCCAGCACACCGGGAATGAAGCGCGACTCCGCCAGCAGGAACATGCAGATCTGCGCGACATGCGTGCCCGTGGTGATGTGCGCCCAGTACTCCTCGCGCTCCGTGTCGAAGGCATAGCCGCGCGCCCAGTCGTACAAGCGCGTGTAGACCTCGCCGAAGTCCCATGGGTCGGCCATGTCGAGCACGACGATGTTGACGGTCGTCTCGGGCGACACGGTCGCGATGTCGGACCGGACCAGTTCCGCGAGCGCGGTGTGCGCCCGTGTGCAGATCAGTTCCAGCCGGGCAATGACCTTGTCTTCGTGCTGCGTCAGGGCTACCGTCGGTCGCCACTTGGACCATCGGCCCGCGCCCTGGCCGGAATCGAGTTGGGTGCCGAGGAAGCCGATGACGACGATGGGTTTCATCTTCTGATGGATAAAGTACTAGCGATTATTCTAGTTATCGCTCATGCGGATAGCGCGATGGCGGCAGTCGATTTGGCGAAAAGTCCTTGCCAATCAATGGGTTGCAAGAATCGGAAGACGGGTTGGCGCCGCTGGCACACTCTTCGCAATACCAAGGCAAGCGTCGTGTGGCGTGAGTCGGGGGAAGGCGCACGAGGGGGTGCCTTCCCCGAACGGCCCGACGAGGGATAAGACATGGAAACCATCAAGAACTACAAGCTGCATGAAGTCAAGCACGGCGTCCCCGTGAAGATGTGGACCCGCGGCGTGCCCGTGGAAGCGGAGGCACAAAAGCAACTCGAGAACGCGGCCCGCCTCCCAATCGTGTTCAAGCACATCGCGGCGATGCCCGACGTGCACTACGGCATCGGCGCCACCGTCGGCTCAGTGATCCCGACCTTCAAGGCCATCATCCCCGCCGCGGTCGGCGTGGACATCGGCTGCGGGATGATGGCGTGCAAGACCACGCTCAACGCGCGTGACCTGCCGGACAACCTGGGCCCGCTGCGCTCGGCCATCGAGCGCGCCGTGCCGCATGGTTCCAACCCCAAGCGCATGGGCCGCGACAAGGGCTCGTGGGAAACGCCGCCCAATGAAACGGACGCGGCATGGGCGAAGCTCGTCGACGAGTTCGATGTGATCTGCGAGGACTATCCGCGCCTGAAGAACACCAACAACCACAAGCACCTGGGAACGCTGGGGACAGGAAACCACTTCATCGAGGTGTGCCTGGACGAAGCAGGTGCGGTGTGGTTCATGCTGCACTCGGGTTCACGCGGCGTGGGCAATGCCATCGGCACGCACTTCATCGAACTGGCGAAGAAGGATGCCGAACAGCACCAGCGCAACCTGCCCGATCAGGACCTGTCGTACTTCGAGGAAGGCTCGCAGTACTTCGGCGACTATGTGCGTGCGGTGGGCTGGGCGCAGAAGTTCGCGCGCGCCAATCGCGAGGTGATGATGCAGCGTGTGGTCGCGGCCGTGCGCAAGGTCATTGCCAAGCCTTTCGAGGCGCATGTGGAGGCGGTGAACTGCCACCACAACTACGTGAGCCGCGAGACGCACTTCGGCGAGGACGTGCTCGTCACCCGCAAGGGCGCGGTGAGCGCGAAGGCCGGTGAACTGGGGATCATCCCCGGCAGCATGGGCGCGCGCAGCTTCATCGTGCGCGGCAAGGGCAACCCGGAAAGCTTCATGAGCTGCAGCCACGGCGCGGGCCGCACGATGAGCCGCACCAAGGCGAAGAAGATGTTCACCACCGCCGACCAGATCGCCGCGACCGAAGGCGTCGAATGCCGCAAGGACGCCGACGTGATCGACGAGATCCCGATGGCCTACAAGGACATTGATGCGGTGATGGAAGCGCAGAAGGACCTGGTGGAGGTGGTCTACACGCTCAAGCAGGTGGTGTGCGTGAAGGGCTGAGCACGCGATGCTGACGCTGACTTTCCTCGGAACCTCTTCCGGCGTACCGACGCGGCAACGCAACGTGACCAGCCTCGCCGTGCAGACGGTGGCGGGTCACGACTGGTTCCTGGTCGACGTCGGTGAAGGCACGCAGCATCAGCTGCAGCAGACCCGGTTGTCGCTGCACGAGCTTGCGGTCATCTGCATCACGCATGTGCACGGGGACCATTGCTACGGCCTGCCGGGCTTGCTCGCGAGCGCCGGCATGGCAGGGCGCAAGAAAGCGCTGACGCTGATCGCGCCGCAAGCGGTGTGGGACTGGCTGAACGCGACGCGCGCCTGTACGGACCTGCACCTGCCGTTCGAAGTGACGCACGTCGACATCGCCTCTGATGCAACGCCGCTATGGGAATCCGCAGGGGTGCGCATCGGCGCACACGCGCTGAGCCATCGCGTGCCGAGTCATGCCGTGAGCGTGCAGGTGGAAACGCGCCGCATCAAACTCGATGCCGATGCGTTGCGCGCGATGGGCCTGCCGTCCGGCCCGATGTGGAAGGCGCTGCAGGAAGGCCAGGACGTCAGCTTCGAGGGCCGCATGCTGCGCAGCGCCGACGTCGCGACGCACCAGACACAACAGGTGCGCGCGGTCATCGGTGGTGACAACGCCGACGTTTCGCTGCTCGCCGAAGCGTGCCATGGCGCGCAAGTGCTGGTGCACGAGGCCACCTACACGCAAGCCGTGCTGGACAAGGTCGGCCCCGGCCCGATGCACAGCTCGGCGAAACAAGTGGCTGCGTTCGCGCGGGCCGCGGCGTTGCCGAACCTGGTGCTCACGCACTTCAGCGCGCGCTATCACAACCCTGCGGGGCTGGTCGAACTGGAGGCGGAGGCGCGGTCGCAATACGGCGGAGGCCTCTGGCTCGCCAACGACTTCGATGTGTTCGAGTTGGACGCGGACGGTGTGCTGAACAAGAAACAAGAACAAGCAGAGCAGAAGAACAAATGATCGAACTCGACGGCTCCCAAGGCGAGGGCGGCGGCCAGATCCTGCGCACCGGACTCGCGCTCTCCATGGTCACCGGCCAGCCGCTGCGCATCGCGCGCATTCGTGCCAAGCGCCCCAAGCCCGGCCTGATGCGCCAGCACCTGGCCTGCGTGCTCGCGGCGGCTGAAGTGAGCGGTGCGCAAATGGAAGGCGCTGAACTCGGCGCGGAGACGCTGTGCTTCACGCCTGGCCCGGTGCGCGCGGGCGACTACCGCTTCTCCATTGCCAGCGCCGGCAGTTGCCTGCTGGTGCTGCAGACCGTGCTGCCGGCGCTGCTGCTGGCCAATGCGCCCAGCACCCTGCGCCTGAGCGGCGGCACGCACAACCCGATGGCGCCGCCGTTCCATTTTTTGCAGCGGGCCTACGCGCCGCTGGTGCGTCGCATGGGTGCGGACCTGCAGCTCACGCTGCGTCGCTGCGGCTTCTATCCGGCGGGCGGCGGCGAGGTCGAGGCGTCGATCCATCCGGCTGCGGCCGGCCTGCAGCCTTTCGACCTGCTGGCACGCGGCGCACCGGTCGCGGCATTCGCCGAATGCCTGTCGCCTGGGCTCGCGCGCAACATCGCGCGCCGCGAACTCGATGTCATGGCCGCGGCCATGGGCTGGGCGGGCGACCAACTGCGCGTGTGTGAGCAGCGCCAGAACGAAGGCCCCGGCAACGCGCTGATGGCGACGCTCGAATACGAGCAGGTCACCGAGGTGTTCTGTTCGCTGGGCGAGCGCGGCGTGAGTGCGGAGGAGGTAGCGCGTCGGCTCGTGGTGGAGGCGCGTGGCTACCAGGCGAGCGGTGCCGCGGTGGGCGCGCATCTCGCTGACCAGCTTGCGCTGTTGATGGGGCTGGCGGTGTGGCAGTCGGGGCACGGCGCGGCCTTCACCTGCAGCGAGTTGACCGAGCACACGCGCACCAACTGCTCGGTGATCGAGCGCTTCCTGCCGGTGCGCTTTGCGCTGGAACTGGAGGGTTCGCAACTTGTCGTGAAGGCAGAGAAGGTCTCGACGACATGAGCTGAGTCGGGCCGGCAGGCTGCAACGCGCATGTGAAAATCGTCCGCTTGCAGTTCGCTCCCATCTCCGACCCCCATTTCTACGCCGCCGCCGTGCCGGCCGTGTTGTTGCTCGGCATCAGCAAGAGCGGCTTCGGGGCGGGCTTCGGCTCGCTGGCCGTGCCGATGATGGCGCTGGCTGTCACCGTGCCTGAAGCCGCCGCGATCCTGATGCCGGTGCTGCTGTTGATGGACCTGCTCGGCCTTGCCGCGTTCCGCCGCGACTTCGATCGACGCCTGCTCGGCTTCCTGATCCCCTTCGGGCTGGTCGGCACGGTGATCGGCGCCATGCTGTTTCGCACGCTGACGCCGCACACGGTCGCGGGCATCGTCGGGGTGTTCACGCTGCTGTTCCTGGCGCAGCGATTGCTGTTCCCGCCCAAGGCCGACTCGGCACCGCCGTCCCGCTTGGCGGGCGGCGTGTTGACGACGATCTCGGGTTTCACCAGCTTCATCGCGCATGCGGGCGGGCCGCCGGTCAATGCCTATGTGATTCCGCTGCGGCTCAAGCCCGTGGAATTCGCGGCGACGATGGCGTACTTTTTCTTCGTCGTGAACCTGAGCAAATGGGTGCCCTACGCCTGGCTCGGCCTGCTCGACTGGCGCAACATGGCGACCTCGGTGGTGCTGCTGCCGCTGGCGCCCTTCGGCGTGTGGATGGGGGTCCGCATCGCGCGTCGCATCAGTGCGACCTGGTTCTATCGCATGCTGTACCTGGGCATGCTGTTGACCGGGATCAAGCTGGTGTGGGATGGTTTCATTGCATGACTGGGCCCACCCCCGAATGCGCCTGCGGCGCTCCCCCTCGAGGGGGCGCACCCAGCGGCCCGGCAAAGCCGGTTCCGCGGGTGCCCACGAACGGGCATGGCTTGCCCGCCTCGCAACACAGCTTCATCACGGCATACAGACATGACTACTTCATCCAACCGCCTCACCATCCTCACCGGCGCCTCGCGCGGGCTCGGGCGCGCGATGGCGCAACAACTGCTGCAACCGGGCGCGACGCTGGTCTGCATTTCTCGCCACGGCGATGCCGCGCTGGCCGAAGCGGCCCGGGCTGCGGGCGTCGTGCTGGAGCAGTGGCAGCAGGACCTGGCCAATTCGGTCGTTGCCGCTGAACGGCTGGCGGCCTGGTTGCAAGCGATCGAGCCGTCGCGCTTCGCGCGCGCGACGCTGATCAACAACGCCGGCACCGTCGGCCATCCCCGGCCACTGGGCGACAGCGTCATTGCTGAAATCGCGCAGGCGCTGCGCGTCGGCCTCGGTGCGCCGGTGATGCTGACGAGCGCCTTCCTCGGCGGGACGCGCGACTGGCCGGGCCGGCGCGAAGTGCTCAACATCTCCTCGGGCCTGGGCCGCAACGCGATGGCGAGCCAGGCACCGTACTGCGCGGCCAAGGCCGGCATGGATCACTTCTCGCGCGCCGTGGCGCTGGAGGAGGCGATGCGACCGAACGGCGCACGTATCGTGTCGCTGGCGCCCGGCGTGATCGACACCGACATGCAGGTCACGCTGCGCAGCACCGGCGCCGATGAGTTCCCTGATCGCGAGCGCTTCGTGCAATTGAAGGCGCAAGGCCTGCTGGACTCGCCCGAGACGGCTGCCGCGAAGGTGCTGGGCTACCTTGATCGGGCGGACTTCGGCAGCAAGCCTGTGGCGGACGTTCGCGACGCTTGAACGCGCCTGCGGAGGGTCAGAGATAGACCTTCTGCAACAACTTGATCAACGTCTCCCGCTCGCGCGCCGTCAGCTTCGCACTCGCATCCAGCTCCAGTTGCGTCACGGTCTGCTCGGCTTCACGCACGAGCTTCCTGCCGGGGGCGGTCAGGTGCAGGCCGACGGCGCGGCCATCGGTGGGATGCGGTCGGCGCTCGATGAGGCCGCGGCTGTCCATCGCGGCCACCAGGCTCACCAGGTTGGGCGGCAGGATGTCGAGGGTGGCGCAGAGCTGGCGCGAGGTGGCGCCGGGGTTGTGCGCGAGCAGGGACAGCACCGAGAAATCCACCTGCTTGAGCCCGTACACGGCCATGCGCTCGGCGAACACGGAACTGATGACGCTCCACGCGCGGCGGGTGTTGTAGCCGACCAGGGATTCGAGGACGCGCGTGTCCAGTCGGTCAGGACGCGCGGCGGTGGCGGGGGCGGGTTCGGAAGGAGATGTGCGTGTCGTCGGCATCCCGCAAGCGTAACGCGTGTGCCGGCTCCTGGTCAGGCCGTCGGCGCCATCGTCACCGCCTCGCAGGCCCGCTTGACCATGCCTAGCCGCATGTCGAACTCGGGCAGGACGTGGCGGCGGAAGGCCGCGACCGGCACCGACCAACGTGAAGTATCGGGTTCACCCGACGCGGCCACGTCGATGCGCGCACAGGCCCAGGCCATCAGCGTGAGCATCACCACGCGCAGGTAGTCGTCGGCCACTTCGTAGGGCAGCGCGGGGTTGGCCTGCGAGGCCATCGCCACCGTGGTCGTGAGATAGCGCAGTTGGGCCAGGCGGCGCTGTGCGTCCGCATCGGTGTCGCGCGAGGCTTCCAGTTCATCGCGCAGTTCGACCAGCAGCTTGCCCATGCCGGTGCCGCCATCGGGCAGCACCTTGCGCACCAGCAGGTCGATCGCCTGGATCTCGTTGGTGCCCTCGTAGATCATCGACACGCGCGCGTCGCGCACGATCTGCTCGACACCCCATTCACGCACGTAGCCGTGGCCGCCGAAGACCTGCAGGCATTCGCTCGCACCCTGGAAGCCCTGCTGCGTGCAGGCCGCCTTGAGCACCGGCGTGATGAGTGCGCACCAACGCTGCGCACGCTCGCGCGTGCCCTTGTCCGCATCGTGCTTCGCCACGTCGAGCATGAGGGCGGTGCGGTAAGCCAGCACGCGGGCGCCATCGATCCAGGCGCGTTGCGTGTCGAGGATGCGGCGCATCGCGGGATGCTCGGCGATCAGGTCGGCCGCATCGTTCGGGCCGCGGCTGGCCGGCACTTGCGGCGCGCGCATCTGGCGACGCTCGCGCGCGTAGGCATCGGCCTTCTGCCAAGCCGCATCCAGCAGGCCGATGCCTTGCAGCGCGACCAGCAGCCGTGCCGAATTCATCATCACGAACATGGCCTGCAGCCCGCGGTTCGGCTCGCCGATGAGCCAGCAGGTGACCTCGTCGAAACGCATCTGGCAGGTGGGGCTGGCGTGCAGGCCCATCTTTTCCTCGATGCGCTCGCAATAGATGGCGTTCCGCGTGCCATCGGGCAGCAACTTGGGCGCAAGCACCAGCGACAGGCCCTTGGGGCCGGCTGGCGCATCGGGCAGGCGGCAGAGCACGAGGTGCACGATGTTGTCGCTCAGGTCGTGCTCGCCGCCGGAGATGAAGATCTTGCTGCCGCTCACGCGATGGCTGCCATCCGGCTGAGGCGTGGCGCGCGTGCGCACCTGGCCGAGGTCGCTGCCGGCATGGGCTTCGGTCAGGCACATCGTCGTCAACCATTCGCCGCTGGCGAGCTTCGGCAGGTAGCGTTGCTTCAGTTCATCGCTGCCGTGATGCTTCAGGCACTCATAGGCGCCGTGCAACAGGCCGGGCGCCATGTTGAAGCCCTGGTTGGCACCGCTGAGCCATTCCGACACGATCGCCGACAGCAGCGCGGGCAAGCCCTGCCCGCCGTCTTCCGGCGCGGCGGACAGCGCGGGCCAGCCTGCCTGCCAAAGCGCGCGATAGGCCTCGCGAAAGCCCGGTGGCGTCGTGACGCTGCCTTGCTCGAAGCGGCAGCCGGCCTCGTCACCCGCGCGGTTCAGCGGCGCGATCACTTCGCCGATGAAGCGGCCGGCCTCCTCGAGCAATTGCGCCTGCAGCGGTGCGTCGAACTCGCCGAAGGGCGCGAGACCGTTGAGCCGGCAGGAGGCGCCGAGCACCGCATCGAGGATGAAGCGCTGGTCTTCGGGGCGAGGCTGGTAGTCCATGTGAAGAGCCTTCAGGGCGCGCTGCAGGCAAAACTGCTCGCGCTTTCGGTGTCGCCGCCCTTGTAGCGCGCGACTTGCGGATAGGGGCACAGCGGTCGAGTGCGCTTGGGCGACCAGTTGGCCGGCACCTCCGCGTTGACCACATTGGCGCCGGGCCCACGCGCGGTGGCCGTGATCGAAGCCGGTGCCTGGCCTTGCTCGACCCAGGCGACCAACGCCGACAGCATCTCGAACTGGTCGGTGGCCGGGCCGCCCGAGCAGTGGTTCATGCCGGGCACCGGGAAGTAGCGCGCAAAGGCCATCGCGTTGCCGCCGTTTGCGGCCTGCACGCGCTCGTACCAGGCGGCCGTGTCGTCCGACGAGAACACCGCATCGCTGGTGCCGTGGTAGACCATCATCTTGCCGCCGCGGTTGCGCAATGCCGACAGGTTGGCTGCGTCGGGCGGCGTCATGAAAGCCAGGGACGATGTGCGGTAGACCGGATCCGTGGCCTCGAGGCGCGGCAGGTCGCGGTCCATGTCGAAGCCCAGCGTGAAGGCCATGCTGCCGGGGCGGTCGACCATCGGCGGGGTTGCGAAGATGAATTGCACTGCGCCGGAATCGCGTGTCGACGGGCTCGCGAATTTCCACTCGCGCCAGTTGCTGCCGCTGATGCCGCTGTCGTACGGAAAGCTGGCGTAGATCGGCTTGCCTGCGCTGTTGCGCGCGCCTGCGAAGACGTTCGACAGGGCAGTCTTTTGCGGCGCGCTCAGGCAACTGCCGTCGCGCACGCCCGGCCCGCAGGTCGGCACTGCCGCGTCGAGCTTGAAGTTCGCCTGGCAGGCCTTGAGGTCGGCCACGATGCCATCGGCCAGGCCATCGAGTGCGTCGCATTGCGCAAGCACCTTGTCGCTCACCAGCTTGAGTTCGGCGGGGGTGAAGGCGCTTTGCAGATCGGGCTCGCCGGCCTCTGTCTTGACGGTGGCCACCTTGGCATATTGCTGCGCGCCGTAAAGCTGGGCCACGGCCGCCTTCGGCAGGTTGAAGCCCGGGTTGCCCGCCAGGATGCCGTCGTACTGGCCCGCTGAACGCACCGCCGCGACCATCGCATGGCGCCCGCCGTTGGAGCAGCCGCCGAAGTACGAGCGATCGGGTCCGCGGCCATAAGCGCGCGTGATCAGCTCCTTCGCCATGGGTGTGAGTTGCGCCACCGCGTTGTAGCCGTAGTCGAGCCGTGCCTGCGGATCGACGCCGAAGCGCGGGCCCATCGAGCCGGGATGCCCCGCGTCGGAACTGACGACGGCAAAGCCCATCTGCAAGGCGTTGGTGGTCGGTGCGCCGCCGCCGATGCCGCCCAGCGCGGGCACCACCACGCCGTCGAGCCCGCCATTGGCCTGATAGAAGAAGCGCCCGTTCCATTCGACCGGCAGGCGCAACTCGAAGCCGATGGCGTAGGTGTTGTTGTCGACCGAGCTGACCCGTTCGTTGAGCTTGCCGCGCACCAGGCAGTGTGCCGGTGCGGGCTGGCTGCCGTTGCCGATCGCCACCGGCCCGGCCGCCACGGCCGTAGCCTGGATGATGACAGTGCCGATGGGCCCGGTGAGGTTCGCCAGGTCGCCGCACGCCGTGAGTTCGCCCGGTCGCGCCGTGCTGAGCTGCGGTGGCGGCGTGCCCGGTGCGATGCCCGCGCAGCCCATCAGCGTCGCCACGGCCAGCGCAAGGCCGGCGCCGCCGCGCAACCGGGCCGTTGGTGTCACGCCCTGCAAGGGGAACGACGCAGCGTCACGCAACGTGCGAAGACCGGGCGTCCTCATCATGATTCCGCCGTGAAGCCGATCTGCTTGACCAGCGGACCCCAGCGTTCGTACTCCGCCTTCTGGTCGGCCGCCATCGCCTGCGGCGTACTGCCGTGGGCCACCAGCCCGACCAGGGCCAGCGCATCGATCACCGACTTGTCGGCGAGTGCGGCGTTGATGGCGGCGCTGGCGCTGGCGATGGTGGCCGCCGGGGTCTTCGCCGGCGCGTAGAAACCGAACCATTCCTCGACCGTGCAATCCGGGTAGCCGAGTTCGGTGAAGGTGGGCACGTCGGGCAGGTAGGGTGAGCGCTTCTTGCCCGAGGTGGCCAGCACGCGCACGCGACCGGTCTTCATGTACTGCAGGTAGTCACCGCTGGGGTTCATCGCGGCGGCGATCTGGCCGCCGACCAGATCGGTGATGCTGGGCACGGTGCCGCGGTAGGGCACATGCTTCAGTTCCACGCCGGCGCGCAGGCCGAGCAGGGCGCCGAGCAGGTGCGGCATGGAGCCGGCACCCGGCGAGCCGTAGCTGGCCTGGGCCGGGTTGGCCTTGGCCCAGGCCAGGAAGTCCTTCAGCGTCTTCACGTCTTCCGGCACGGCCGGTCCGACGGCCAGGCCGTGGAACATGATGGCGCCGATCGACACGGGCGCCACGTCTTCCTGCTTGTAGCTGAGCTTCGGATAGATGTAGGGATAGACCGAGAGCGCGGACACCGGGGCCAGCGTCAGCACGGAGCCGTCCGGCGGCGAGGCCTTGAGCGATTCGACGGCAATGCGGCCGCCGGCGCCGGGCTTGTTCTCGACGAACCCTGCGTTCTTGCTGTAGGGCGTACCGCCCAGCTTCTCTGCGACCCGGCGCGCCACGCTGTCGCCGGCGCTCCCGGCCGGAAAGCCGTAGTAGATCTTGACCTGGTCCAGTGCCTGCGCCAGGGCGCTCAGCGGGCGGAGTGCCGCGAGCGCGGTGAGGGCGCCGGCAGCAGAGAGGATGGTGCGACGAGTGGTGCTCATGTCATGTCTCCGGTGGTTGTGGAAGGTCAGCGCGGCGCCATGCGCAAGGCGCCATCGAGACGGATCACCTCGCCATTGAGGTGGCCGTTGGTCACGACATGGCAGGCCAACTCGGCGAACTCCGAGGGCTTGCCCAGTCGGGGCGGGAACGGGATCGATGCGGCCAGCGACTGCTGCACCGGTTCCGGCAGTTCCATCAGCAACGGCGTCGCGAAGAGGCCCGGCGCGATCGTGCAGACGCGGATGCCGTGCTGCGCCAGGTCGCGCGCCATCGGCAGGGTCATGCCGACGAGGCCGCCCTTCGATGCGCTGTAGGCCTGCTGGCCCACCTGGCCGTCGAAGGCCGCGACCGATGCGGTGAAGAGCATCACGCCCTTCTCGCCGCCATCGAGCGCAGGCAACTTGGCACAGGCTGCGGCGAACAGGCGCGCCATGTTGTAGCCACCGATCAGGTTGACGTTGACCACGCGCACGAAGTCTTCCAGCGGCGCGGGATTGCCGTCCTTGCCGACGATGCGCTTGGCGCTGCCGATGCCGGCGACGTTCATGAGGATGCGCGCCGGGCCGTGTGCAGCGGCGGCGCGTTCGAGGGCGGCGACGGCGCTCTCGGTGTGGGTGATGTCGCAGGCGCAGGCGATGCCGCCGATGTCCTTTGCGACCTTCTCGGCCAGTTCGGCATTGCGGTCCAGCACCGCGACCTTGGCGCCGAGCCTCGCGAGTTCACGGGCGGTTGCTTCGCCCAGCCCCGATGCGCCGCCAGTGACGAGTGCGGCTTGTCCTTCGATCTTCATGTGTATGTCTCCTTGGGAATGTCTATCGACATGGCTCAGCGGACGCCGAAGGCGGTCCGATGGAGCAAATTGGTAGGCCGGCCTTGTTCACTCTTCGATTTCGAGGCAACGGTGACACCGTCGCCATGCAACGGTCTCACGGCCACGATTCTGTTCAAGCCATGCAGTAGCGTCGTCGCACCGTTCAAAGAAAAACTTGCCATAGTTTGTGTTCGACCTCGAGATAGAGCTGCATCCGGCGATATGCAACACGTTGCCTTCTGCACCATTTGGAACCGCGCCCCTGTAATCGTTATAGATGTAGCCCCGCGCCTGAGCACGGAGCCCCTGCAGTTCATCGTCAGAGTCAATTTTCTTCATGGCTATCGGGGCTTGAGCGTGTTGGGCAGCGTGTCCGCATGAAGCGCATCGACCAGTGCGGCGCGATGCTTGAGCACGGAGCGCTGGTTGATCGATCCCTTGTCCGTGACCTCGCCCTTGTCGATCGAGGGCGGCTCGTCGATCAGGTAGGCGCGGGCAATGCGGTTGGCGCTGCCGGTGCTGGTGGCGGCCAGCGAGTCGAGCACTTCCTGGAACTGCGCACGCACCGGCGCACTGTCGAGCACCTCGCGCAGCGACGCGTCGGCGGGCAGGCCGGCGAGCTTGCGCACCGCCTGCGTCGGGAAGATCAGGGCGCCGACTTCCTTCAGGTTGATGCCGGTCAGCACCACGTCCTGGATGTAGGGCGCACCGGCCAGGGTGATCTTCGCGCGCATCGGCCCCACGCTGACGAAGGTGCCGGTCGCGAGCTTGAAGTCTTCCGCGATGCGGCCGTCGAAGCGCAGGCCCTTGTGGATGTCGTTGTCGTCGATCCACTTCACCGCATCGCCGGTGAGGAAGTAGCCCTCTTCATCGAAGGCCTCGGCCGTGGCTTCCGGCGCGCGCCAGTAACCGGGCGTGATGTTCGGCCCGCGATAGCGCACCTCCGTCTTGCCGTCGATGTCGACCAGCTTGATCTCGATGCCCGCGGCCGGCAGCCCAAGGTCGCCCGAGGTCACCTCCGGCCCGGTGACGTAGAGCGCGAACGGCCCCGACTCGGTCATGCCCAAGCCCGTGCCCATCACGATGCGCTCGCCGACCTCGGCCTCCTGAGAGCGGTGCAGGCTGTCCCATACCGGCTGCGAAAGGGCAGCGCCAGCATAGAAGAACATCTTCACGCGCGAGAGCAGGTTCTTGCGCAGCACAGGGTCGGTTTCCATCGCGTTGGCGATGGCCTCGAAGCCGGTCGGCACGTTGAAGTACACGGTGGGCGCGATCTCGCGCAGGTTGCGCAGCGTCTCGGCCATGCCCGATGGGGTCGGCTTGCCGTCGTCGATGTAGAGCGTGCCGCCGTTGTCCAGCACGATGCCGACGTTGTGGTTGCCGCCGAAGGTGTGGTTCCACGGCAGCCAGTCGACCAGCACCGGCGGCTCCTCGCCCAGCACCGGCATCGACTGGCGCATCTGCTGCTGGTTGGCACACCACATGCGTTGCGTGTTGATGACGGCCTTGGGCAGCTTGGTCGAGCCCGAGGTGAACAGGAACTTGGTGATGGTGTCGGGGCCGGTGGCGGCCAGTGCGGCATCGACGGCGGGTGTCTCTGGCGTCGATGCCAGCGCGTCGAAGGAGGTGGTGGGCCGATCGAGCGTTCCTTCGCCCAGCACCACTTCGACATCGGCCGGCACGACCGCATCGATGGCACGGCCGAAGCGCTTCGCATCCGCAGCGAACACCAGGCCGGGCGTCAGCGTGCCCAGCACATGGCGCAGCTTTTCGAAGTCCTGGCTGACGATGGAGTAGGGCGGCGACACCGGGCAGTAGGGCACGCCGGCATAAAGGCAGCCCAGCGCGATCAGCGCATGCTCGATGCTGTTCTCGCTGAGGATCGCGACCGGCCGCTCGGCGCTCAGGCCACGGTCGAGCACGGCCTGCGCGATGCTTCGGGCCTTGTGCAGCGCCTCGGCATAAGTGAGGCGAATCCAGTTGCCCGTGCTGCCGTCGGGCAGGCGTTCGCGACGCGCAATGAAGGTGCGGTCCGGCGCGACCGTGGCCCAGTGCTTGAGCCGATCCGTCATGCGGTCGACGTAGGGCGCGAGCGGTGTCTCGGCCTTCAGGTAGCGCACGCCGGGTGCCCCTTCGGTCAGCACGCCACGCGTGATGCCGAAGGCCAGCGGCCGGTAGCGCGGGACAACGGGAGTGGGTTTTGTCTCTGTCATGGTCGTCATGCGCGTTACCAGTTGAAGTGGGTCAGAAGGCGTGAAGATTTCGTAGCGAGGGCGTCTGCTGGAAGGCCGGGTCGCGGAGCGGAACCGAACTCGCGTGCGGTGAGCACCGCAGGCCCGAGATTGGCGGCCGCAGTAGAAAGATTCACGCCTTCTGGACTTTGGCGGCACGACCTTCGAGGAAGTCGGCCAGCCGTGTCTTCGCTTCCGGCGAGGCTTGTGCAATCCCCGCAATCAGCGATTCGGTGAAGAAGCCGTGGTCCGCCGGCTGCTCGGCGATGCGCGGCAGCGCATGCATCAGCGCGTAGTTGGTGAGCGGCGCGTTCTCCGCCACGCGTTGCGCGAGTTCCAGCGCCTTGTCGAAGGCCGTGCCCTCCGGCACCAGGTACTGCGCGAAGCCGGCGCGTTCGCCATCCTCGGCGTTGTAGACGCGGCCGGTCAGCATCATGTCGGTCATGCGCGCCGCGCCGATCAGCTTGGGAATGCGCACCGAGCCGCCACCGCCCACGAAGATGCCGCGCGAGCCTTCCGGCAGCGCGTAGAAAGTGGAGGCGTCCGCCACACGGATGTGACAGGCACTCGCCAGTTCCAGCCCGCCGCCGACCACCGCGCCATGCAGCGCCGCGATCACCGGCACCGGCCCGTATTGCACCCGTTCCAGTGCTGCGTGCCACATGCGCGAATGGCGCATGCCCTGGCCCGCGTCGCGCTCCTGCAATTCGCTCAGGTCCAGCCCCGCGCAGAAGTGCGGGCCCTCGCCATCGATCACGGCGGCGCGCACCGTGTCGGGCAGGTTGTCGAAGGCGTCGCGCAGCGCGAGGATCAGCCCGTCCGACAGCGCATTGCGTTTGGCGCCGCGTGTCAGGCGGATGATGGCGATGTTGTCGCGAAGCTCGATGTGAAGGTCGGGGTGGTTCATGATTGCGTTCCGGTGTGGCTTCGATTATGGTTATGGTTAATAACCAATTCAAGACCGCATGGGGCGCTTGAACTCAGTACTTACCCGAACCTGGAGACAAAGCCTGTGGACTACCAGAACCTGATCGCGATCGACACCCACACCCACGCCGAAGTGAGCTGCTGGAACCCCTTCGACAACTACGGCGAGGAATACGACCGCGCCGCCGACAAGTACTTCAAGGCCGGCCGACGCCCGACCATCCAGGAGAGCATCGACTACTACCGCGAACGCAAGATCGGCCTGGTGATGTTCATGGTCGATGCCGAGTCGTTCATGGGCCGCCGGCGCATCCCCAACGAGGAGATCGCCGAGCATGCGCAGAAGAACAGCGACATGATGATTGCCTTCGCCAGCATCGATCCGCACAAGGGCAAGATGGGCGCGCGCGAGGCGCGTCGGCTGGTCGAGGAATACGGCGTGAAGGGCTTCAAGTTCCATCCGACGGTGCAGGGCTTCCATCCCTACGACAAGATGGCCTGGCCGATCTACGAAGTGGTCGCCGAATACGGCCTGCCCGCCGTGTTCCACACCGGCCACAGCGGGATCGGCTCCGGCATGCGCTGCGGCGGCGGCCTGCGGCTCGAGTACAGCAACCCGATGCATCTCGACGACGTGGCCATCGACTTCCCCGACATGCAGATCGTCATGGCGCACCCCAGCTTTCCGTGGCAGGACGAGGCGCTGAGCGTGGCCACGCACAAGCCCAACGTGTGGATCGACCTGTCCGGATGGAGCCCGAAGTACTTCCCGAAGCAACTCGTCCAGTACGCCAACACGCTGCTGAAGGACCGCGTGCTGTTCGCGAGCGACTATCCGCTGATCACGCCGGACCGGTGGCTGAAGGACTTCGAGGATGCGGGCTTCAAGCCCGAGGTGATGCCGGGGATCCTGAAGGGGAATGCGGTGCGCTTGCTGGGGTTGGACAAGGCGAAGGCTTGATTCGCTTCGAGCACGCGTGAAGCGCCCGCTCGCAGCGTTGATCATGGCCATCCTCCCTGCCATGGCAAGCGCCGAGTCCTCGCGTTGGGTGGAGCAGGAAGTCTGTGTGCAAGACCTGCACGGCACCCTGGCCTTGCCGGGCGAAACCGCTTTGGTGCCGGCAGTCCTGATCCTGGCGGGCTCCGGCCCTGCCGATCGCAACGGCAACCTGCCGGGCATGCCGAACAACAGCCTCCGGCTGCTCGCGCACGGCCTGGCCGAGCAAGGCATCGCATCGATTCGAGTGGACAAGCGCGGCATCGGTGCGAGCCAGGCTGGCGTGCGCGAGGACGACCTGCGCTTCGCGACCTATGTCGACGACGCTGTTGCGTGGCTCAAGTTCTTGCGCGTGCAGTCGCGGGTGGAGCGACTCGTCCTCCTTGGGCACAGCGAAGGCGCGCTGGTCGCCACGATGGCGGCGCAACAAGCGGAGGTCGATGCGCTGATCCTGGTCGCAGGAGCCAGCGAACCAGCCGCGCGACTCATCGCGCAGCAGTTGGCCGTGGCAGGCCTTCCAGCGGCACTGCAAGCGCAGTCTCGAAGCATTGCGGACAGTCTGGAGCGCGGTACCCCGGTCGCGACCGCTCCGCCGGAGTTGGCCGCGCTCTACAGGCCGAGCGTGCAGAGCTACCTGATGGCCTGGTTCCCCCTCGATCCATCCGTCGAACTGTCCAAGGTCGAACGCCCCACGCTCATCGTCCAAGGCACGACGGACCTTCAGATCAACGTCGACGACGCACTTCGATTGGCAGCGGCGCGTCCCGGATCGGAGTTGTTGCTGATCGAAGGCATGAACCACATCCTGAAGGAAGCGCCGACTGGCAGGTCGCAGAACCTGCAGACGTATGCGGTGCCAGACTTGCCGTTGGCGCCGCTGCTCGTCCCGGCCATTGCGAGATTCGTGTCGATCTTGCCGTAGCACGCGGTTGCGGAAGGTCGGGGCATCGCGAAGCCGATGGTCAGGCTGCGCCCGGTGTCGAGGTGCAGCACACGCCCCTCGACATCGAACACCAGCCAGCCATCCGTCACCGCCCGTACATTCGGTTCTGCACCGCCGGGCCAATGCACCGAAGTCCCGGAGGCGTTGCCGCCGTGCAGGCTCGACATGCATTTTGTAGGACAAAGTTGCTTTTACATACTTGACTGGTAGTTTTGAGGAGCAAAAAACGATACTCCATATGCCAATGCAATTATGGAGTATCGTTTTATGTGTAAGAAGGTTCTCAAAAGCGCCTGTTGTCTTGCTGCGGCAATACTTTCAGGTGCCCTACTTCTAGGAGGTTGCGGCGGCGGTGGTTCTGGCGGATTTGCCATCACTGGAACCCCGGCGGCGTCAAGCGGCAACCCTTCCACCGGTTCGCCCGAGTCGAAGCCGGCCGGCGCAGATTCGCTGGATACCGCGCGGCCCCTCGGCATCGTGGAATTGGTGGGACTTGGCAAGGTAGGCGGCAGGGTTGGCGCGGGCAGCATTGCGCCAGCGGCGGCCTACGCCGCCAAGCCATCCCAAACGCCGCCAGGCTATCTGCCGCCTGTTGGAGAACTGGATGCCACACCGACGGGCGCAGGCGTCCTCGTGATCGTCGGCAGCGGCATCGACGTTCCGGCCGGCGCCACCCATTTCGGGCAGATCAAGGACGTGCGCTGGGGCACCTTGCCTCCGGGCAGCGTCGTGCGCGTGGCGCCCGGCACCCACGACGGTCCGATCGCCATCACTGCCGACGGAACCGCGGAGGCGCCCATCCGCATCCACGCCGCATACCGCGCGCAGATGCCGGTCGTGACCACCAGCCTGGACATTCGGGGCGCGAGCCATCTGGAGATCAGCGGCTTCGAGGTGCGGACCACGACCCACGGCGGCGTGGTGATCCGGCAGGGCAGCCATCACATCTCGGTGACCGACAACGTCATCCGCCGCGCGCCCATCGGCATCAATGTGACGGATGGCGCGGGCACGAATCTCGTCATCGCCAACAACCTGATCGAGGACACGGAACTGCATGGCATCGGCGTGGACGGCAACGGCGCCGCCGACGCCATGAACCTGATCACCCACAACACCGTGCGCCGCAGCGGCCACCACGGCATGGAGGTCCGTGGCTCCTGGTGGCGCATCGAACACAACGACGTCAGCCACAGCGGGCTGGCGATGGCGGGCACCTCCGGCATCCACATCTTCAGCCAGACTGCCGAAGAGGACCGCGGTGACCACAACGTCGTCGTCTACAACGCGAGCCATGCCAACGCCGACACCGGCGCGCACGACGGCAACGGAATCCAGACCGATCGCTGGTGCGATGACAACACGGTGGCCTTCAACCTGGTGTGGGGCAATGACGGCGCGGGCATCAACGTGTACGAGTCGCAGGACAACCGCATCTACGCCAACACGGCCATCGCCAACGCACTGGACCCGATGCGCACGCATGGCGCGCTGGCCGAGATCATGGTGGGCGCCACGTCCGGAAACAACCGCACGAGCGGCAACCTCGTGGCGAACAACATCGCCGTCGCCACGCGCGCTGACGGGGCGGCGATCTACGTCGATGGCCGCGCCTTCGTCCATGACAACGTCGTCGGTCCGAACCTGCTGTTCAACGTGGCCGGGGGCACGGTGATGCGCTGGGGCGACGACATTCGCGCCGACGATGCCGTCCGCATCGATGCCGCGACCGGAACCATGGGCAACGCGGTCGATCGGCCCGTCTTCGTCGACCTGAGCAACCCGCTGACGGGCGGACTGCGGCTGGCGCAAGCGCCTTCAGGCCGCAGTTCCGCCCTCGCCGGCGGGGCCGATTTCGGCGGGGCTGCGGCGCAGTCCTCGGCCGCATCCTTCGGGGCTTACCTCTTCAGCCCTTGATGCCCAGCCGTGCAATATGAATGGCGTCGCCGATTCCGGCGGAGCGTCGATGCAGCCGGGCCAATCAGTTGGCTTCACGCGCCGTTGATTGAAGAGCCCCAGGGCCGGGCTGGGCTGCGCCCAGGCCACCCCGCGGGGGGATTGCGTCGACATGGCGAAGCCGCATCGACCCCAGAGCCCTCAAACAGGGCCATGCCCGACCCGCCCCTCGCGGGGATTGATAAGTCGAGATAGCGAAGCCGCATCGACTCCAGAGCATTCCAACCCCGTGGCCGGGGCAGGCGTTCGCAGAGAAACGGACTCAACGAGTTTTGTTTCTCAAGAGGCTGCGCGCGGAGTTCGACGTTCGCCAGACCCTGGCCAACTGGGCCGGCGCGGACCTCACGCGTATCAACGGATTGGCCGCTACCACGGTGATGAAAATCCTCACCGAGATCGGGCCAGACCTGAGCCGATTCGAGACCGTCAAGCACTTTTGCTCCTGGCTGGGCCTGTGCCCGGCCACCAAGATCAGCGGTGGCAAGGTGCTGTCCTCGGGCACCGAGCGCTCAGTCAACCGAGCGCGCCAGGCGCTGAAGGTGGCCGCGATGAGCCTGTCGCACAGCGACTCCGCGCTCGGGGCGTTTTATCGGCGCCTGTGTGCTCGCATGGACAAGCCGCGGGCCAACACCGCAACGGCGCACAAGCTCGCGCGGATGGTCTACTTCATGCTGACCCGCGGCGAGGCCTTCGTCGACCAGGGCCAACAGCAGTATGAACAACAGCAGCGTCAGCGCAGCGTCGCCGCCCTGAGGCGTCGCGCCACTGCCCTCGGCTTTATCGTCACACCCGCTGGCACCACCGCCTGAAGGACGGCGTCAAAGGATTTGTTTCTCAAGAGAGCGGCCCGAGTGCCGCGGGGGCGATGGTGGGCCGCAATGTCGATGGCCAGCAAGAGCAGCGGCCTCCGGCGGTCACCCGTGGTACCGCTGGCGCAGATGGGGTGGGTTTCATTCCCCGCCTTGCTCCCACCCCTGCCCCGAGCGCTCCCGCCGCTGCGCCCGCTCCCGCGCCATCTGCTCCTCGAACTGCTGCCGCCCTTCCTTGGCGACGGCGATGAGCTTGGCGCGGTCCTTGTAGTGCGGGTAGCCCGCCTCGGTGATGCCGATGTTCCGCCGCCGGAAACGCATGGCCGCATGGCGTGCCTCGTGGGCCGGCCAGCCCAGCACCTCCAGCACCGAGCGCCCGCTGCGCAAGGACGACTCGAACACCTCGCGCTCGATGTGCGCGACGTTCCGGTCGCGCAACTGGTAGTAATGCGCCACATTGCGCGCACGCGCGATGATCTCGGCCTGCGGAAAGTGCGCGCGCACCAGATCCACGATCTCCACCGACTGCTCGATGTCGTCCACCGCCACCACGATCGCCTTGGCGCTCCCGCCGCCGGCAATGCGCAGCAGGTCCAGCCGCGTCGCGTCGCCGTAGAACACCCGGAAGCCGAACTCGCGCAGCCCCTCCACCGTGTCGGCGTCATGGTCCAGCACCGTTGGCGGCATGCCGTTGGCCAGCATCAGGCGCCCGATGATCTGCCCATAGCGCCCGAAGCCGCAGATCAGCACCTTGCCCTCCTGCTGCTCCGAAATCTCCTCCATCGCCTTGCCGCCCATCAGGTCGTAGCGCGGCAGGATGAACTTGTCGATCGCCACCAGCAGCAGCGGCGACACCAGCATCGACAGCGCCACTGCCGCGACCAGCAAGGACGCGGTCTCCGGCGGCAGCACATTCGGCCCGGCCGCCTGGAACACCACGAAGGCGAACTCGCCACCCTGCGCCAGCAGCAGCGAGAACACCGGCCGCTGCTGGTACGGAATGTCCATCGCCTTGGCCAGCGCGTAGATCACCGCCAGCTTGATCACCATGAAGGCGACCACCAGCAAGGCCATCGTCCCGGGTTGCCGCATCAGCACGCCGAAGTCGATGCTCATGCCCACGGCGATGAAGAACAGACCCAGCAGCAGACCCTTGAAGGGCTCGATGTCGGTCTCCAGTTCGCGCCGGTATTCGCTTTCCGCGAGCAGCACGCCGGCGAGGAAAGCGCCCAGCGCCATCGACAACCCGACGAACTGCATCAAGGCCGCGATCGCCACCACCAGCAACAGGGACGCGGCGGTGAAGATCTCGGGCGTGTTGCTGCGCGCGATCCATCGCAACACCGGCCGCAGCGCGAGCCGCCCACCCAGCACGATGCCACCGATCACGCCGATGATCTTGACCGCCTGCAGCAGGCGGTCCAGGCCGCTCGCTGCTTCGCCCGCCGCACCGCCGGCCAGCAGGGGCAGCAACGCCAGGATCGGGATGGCGGCCACGTCTTGGAACAGCAGGATCGAGAAGCCGGCCTGCCCGCTCGACGTCTTCAGCAGGTTGCGTTCGCCGAACACTTGCAGCGCAATCGCGGTGGACGACAGCGCCAGCCCCAACGCACCCACCAGCGCCACGCGCCACGTCGCGCCCAGGGCCCAGCCCAAGGCGAACAGCGCCGCTGCGCAACAAAGCACCTGCGCGCTGCCCCAGCCGAAGATCGGCCGCCGCAGGTTCCACAGGCGCTTGGGTTCCAGTTCGAGCCCGACCAGGAACAGCATCAGCACCACGCCGAACTCGGCGAAATGCAGGATGTCCTGCACGTTCGTGACGAGCCCGAACAGGGTCGGCCCGATCGCGATCCCGGCGACCAGGTAGCCGATGATCGAGCCGAGCCCGAGCCACTTCGAAATCGGCACCACGATGACCGCGGCGCCCAGGTAGATTAGCGAGTTGACCAGCCAGGCCGGTGTGTGCTCCATCAGACCGCTCCGGCCTGGCTGGGCGCGAGGCGGGCCATCGCGTCCTTCAGGGCCTGGGCGCCCAGATTGCCGGGGTCCTCGTGCTCGGCCGGCCGGTCCGTTTCGGGCACCACGCAGGTCGGGCAGGCGTCGAGCTCGTCCATCTCGGGCCAGTCCGGATAGCTCGCGAGCCGGTCCTTGAACACGTTGACGTGCGCCACCAACTCCTCCTGCGTCGCGCTGCGCGCCCCATGAAAGACCAGCGGCGGCAGGAAGCGCATCCCGCACAGCGCCGCGGTCTGCTCGTAGGGCGGCAGGAAGGCGTCGAAGAAATAGCGGTTGTATCCCTGCGGGTGGTAGCTCGACTCCGGACCGCCCGTGCTCGCGACCAGCCAGCAGTCCTTGCCCCGCAACGCGTTGCCCTCCGGCCCGTAGGCCCAGCCCCAGCCCAGCACCTCGTCGAACCACAGCTTCTGCAGCGGCGGCATCGAGTACCACTGGATCGGATGGAGCAGCACCAGCAGGTCGGCGCGCGCCAGTCGCTCCTGTTCCGCCTCGATGTCGATGTCGTAGTCCGGGTAGCTGCCGTAGAGATCGTTCACGTCCACGTCCGGCAGGCTCTGCGCCGCATGCAGCAACTGGCGGTTCACGCGCGAGTCACGCCACTGGGGATGGGCCGCGAGCACGTAGACGCGGGAGGGGATGGATGGTGAAGGTGTGGTGGGGGCCGGCATGCAGCGAACATAGCGCAATCGTGCGAAGGCCGTGGGCCGCGGATAGGATGCGGACATCTACCGAACCCAAGGAGACTCCATGCCGGTGGTCCTGATTGCCAACCCCAAGGGCGGTGTCGGCAAGTCGACGCTCGCGACCAACATCGCGGGCTATTTCGCAAGCCGCGGCCATGCGGTGATGCTGGGCGACGTCGATCGCCAGCAGTCGTCCGGCCTGTGGCTGAACCTCAGACCGGCCAAGGCCGCACCCATTGCCACCTGGGAGGCAGCCGGGGAGGGCACTGTGGCCCGACCGCCGCGCGGCACCACGCACGCGGTGCTCGACACGCCCGCCGGCCTGCACGGCTGGCGTTTCAAGGAAGTGGTGGCGTTGGCCGACCAGATCCTGGTGCCGCTGCAACCGAGCATCTTCGACATCTACGCCACGCGCGATTTCCTGCTGCGACTGGAGAGCCAGCGCCGCGTCGACAAGTCGCGCATCGGGCTGGTCGGCATGCGCGTGGGCGCCCACACCTTGTCGGGTGATCGCCTGCGCGAGTTCGTGGCCCGGCTCGGCGTGCCGATGGTGGCCGAGCTGCGCGACACGCAGAACTACGTGCAACTCGCCGCGCGCGGCCTCACCCTGTTCGACATCGCGCCGGGCCGCGTCCAGCGGGACCTGGAGCAGTGGCAGCCCTTGGTGCACTGGCTGGATCAGCAAGTAGGCAGTAGGTAGTAAATCGGCAATTGGCGGGTCGGCAGCCGGTAATAAGCGGTTAACCAGCAAGTAATCACTAGGTGGTTTCCCGCAGAAAATTGTCGCCGCAGTTACACCGGGATGGTTCGGCGTGCGGCTAGAGTGCGGGCCATGAAAACTTTCCAGACCCTTCAGGATCTGGCCGCATGCGTCGGCCAGGAAGTCGCAACCACCGACTGGATCACCATCACGCAGGAACAGGTCAACCAGTTCGCCGAAGCGACCGGTGACCACCAGTGGATTCATGTCGATGTCGAGCGCGCCAAGGCCGGCCCCTTCGGCGCACCCATTGCGCACGGTTTCCTGACGCTGGCGCTGATTCCCAAGATCTTCGCCGAGGGCGTCGAGGTGGTCGAGTCGCGCATGGGCGTCAACTACGGCCTGAACCGCGTCCGCTTCATGTCGCCGGTGCCGGTCGGCAGCCGCGTGCGCGGCCACATGAAGCTCCTTTCCAGCGAGTCGATCGACGACAAGGGCAGCGTGCAGATGGTCTGGGAAGTCACCATCGAGCTTGAAGGCGCGAGCAAGCCGGCCTGCGTGGCCGAGTCGGTGGTGCGCCGCTTCCGCTGAGATCGCCGGTTCCACCGGAGGCGGGCTGGTCGGAGCGGTGCGCCCGCGCCGGAAACGCTCCGGGGCCGCGTCGTGATTCAAATCCCTCCGAAGTCCGGAGTGCGCTGCGAGGTCGAACCGCGCGGGCGCGAAATCGGCGTCCGCTACAGGCGGCTCCGCACCTTCCTCAGTTGAAGCCGTTCTGCCGCCAAGCCTCGAACACCGTCACCGCGACGGCGTTCGACAGGTTCAGGCTGCGCTGCCCTTCGCGCATCGGCAGGCGCAGCCGCTGCGCCGGCGCGAAGCTTTCGCGCAACTCGGGCGCCAAGCCGCGGGTTTCCGAGCCGAACACCAGCCAGTCGCCAGCCTGGAACACAGTCTCGTGTACCAGTCGCGTGCCGCGCGTCGTCAGCGCGAACATGCGGTCGGCCGCTGGCCGGGCATCGTCGAGCAGCGCCTGCCAGTTCGCATGCCGCCGCACTTCGGCGTACTCGTGATAGTCGAGCCCGGCGCGCTTCAACAGCTTGTCGTCCATCGAGAAACCCAACGGCTCGACCAGATGCAGCGTGCAGCCGGTATTCGCTGCCAAGCGGATGACGTTGCCGGTGTTGGGCGGGATCTCGGGTTCGACCAGGACGATATGGAACATTGCGCTGCGACGGATGGAAAGGGCGGCTATTGTGGAGCGCCTGTGCGCGCCAGCACGATCGCGCTGACGTGCGACGCTCCGCCATCGCGCAGCACTCGCGCCGCCGAGAACAGCGAAGCGCCACTGGTCATCACGTCGTCGACCAGCACGACGCGCCGTCCCCGCACCTCGTCCGCACGCAGTGGCTCGATCGCGAAGGCGCCGCGCAAGTTGAGCAATCTCTCGGCACGCAGCAGGCCGCTCTGGGCCGTGGTCTCGCGCGTGCGCAGCAGCAAGGTGGCGTCGACCTTGCCCGGCGCAAGCCGGCGCGCCAGCTCCAGTGCCTGGTTGAATCCCCGTTCGCGCAGCCGTTCCAGCGCCAACGGCATCGGCAGCACCAGGTCGCACTGCTCCAGCGCCGGTTCCACCCAGGGCGCGCTGCGCATCAGCGTGGCCAGCGGCGCGGCCCAGCCCGCGTCGCCGTGGAACTTGAACTGCGCGATGTATTCCGGCCACGGCCATTCGTAGGCGCAGGCCGCCATGCAGGCGTCGAGCGGTGGCGGGTTCGCCACGCATTCGGCGCAGCGCGTGATCCCCTCTGGCACAGGTATGGCGCAGGTGGGGCAGCGCGCGACCGGCGGCGCCAGCCGGGCCACGCAGGCGTCGCAGATCGGCCGGGCCGGCCAGCTGCGGCACACCGCGCATTGGCTGGGCAAGTCGTCGAGCAGGGCGGTGAACGGGCGCAGGGCCCGGCGGGTCAGCATGGCTCAATATACTGGCCGCCCATGGCTACCGACCCCGCACAGCGCCCGCCCACCATCGACTCCGCGGCGGCCAGCCGCTGGTCCCGGCTCGCGCCCGCGCAAAACTCCCCCTGGCTGCACGAGGAAATCGGCCGCCGCATGGAAGACCGTCTCCAGTGGATCACCGCCAAGCCCAAGACTTGGGCCGACTGGTCGCCCCTGCGCGGCGGCCTGGAGGCGCACGTACTGGTCGCGCGCCGCTACGCCGGCGCCACGCCCTACGTGATCGAGCCCGATGCTGCATTGGCCGAGCGCACCACCGGCCTGCTCACCGCACCGTGGTGGAGCGCCAGGCGCTGGCAGGGCGCGCAGCCGCGATTCGAAGCCCCGCCGGAGGACGGCGTCGACCTGCTGTGGGCCAACATGGCGCTGCACATGGCGGCCGACCCGGAGGCGCTCATCAAGCGCTGGCACCGCACGGTCGCGACCGACGGCTTCCTGATGTTCTCCTGTCTCGGCCCCGACACGGTTCGCGAACTGCGGGCGCTCTACGCACGCCTGGGCTGGCCGCCGGCCGGCCATGAGTTCACCGACATGCACGACTGGGGCGACATGCTGGTGCACGCCGGTTTCGCCGAGCCGGTGATGGACATGGAACGCGTGACCCTGACCTGGGCGACCCCCGAGGCCGCGCTGGCCGAACTGCGCACCCTCGGCCGCAACCTGCACCCGGCCCGCTTCGGCGCCCTGCGAGGCCGCAAGTGGCGCGGGGACCTCGACGCCGCGCTCGCCGCCACGGCCAACCGCGGCGGCCCGGACGACGGTCGCATCGCGCTGGGCTTCGAAATCATCTACGGCCACGCGTTCAAACCGGCGCCGCGTGTCGCGCTCGCGCCAGAAAGCGCAGTTTCCCTGCGCGAGATGCGCTCCATGCTGCAGCGAGGACGCCCCGGCCTATGAAGTTGGCCCGAAACCACCCGCTACAATCCGCCGTTGCGTGAACTCGTGGGGATGGTCCCGCGACCGCGGTTCATCAAGCATCCGTTTGATGGCTGTCGACGCATCGATTTGCCGAACTCGCCCGTGTCGAATTCCGTGTTTCGTTTTGCCACCGTCTCAGGCCAGAGCATCCACTGGTTCCTGAAGCGCAATTGCTCGGTCACGCCGAGCCAGCTGGGCTGGCTCTACGCGTCGCTGTGCATCGTGTCGCTGGGCATCGGAACGGTGTTCTGGTGGCATGGCGCGCGGCTCGTGTTGCCGTTCGCGTGGCTTGAACTCACGGCCGTCGGTGTCGCCTTCATGCTGTATGCACGGCATGCGACCGATGGCGAAAAGATCGCGCTCCAGGAAGGTCGCCTGGTGGTGGAGCTGGAAAACGGCGGTCACTATGAGCGCACGGAATTTTTGCCGCACCAGGTGCGGGTCGAGCCGGAGGCCAGCGATCGTTCGCTGATCGAAGTCTCGGGGCAGGGTCGTTCGGTCAGGGTGGGGCGCTATGTGCGACCCGAGTTGCGCGCCGCGCTGGCGCGCGAGATTCGCATGGCACTGCGCGCGGCCTGAGTGGCGCGCGCGGGGCGGGCACCGGGCCAATGGGTTAACTGGTAATTGAAGAAGTACACACGATGAAGAGCATTTGGCGCAACAAGACCTGGCCGGCAACCCTGCTGCTGGCGGCCGGCGCGGTGATCAGTGGTGCTGCGAACGCAGTCGAAAACCTGCCGGGCGGCCCTTCGGTGCGCCAGTTGAACCTCCCCGTCGGCATCACCAAGATCGCGCAGGAACAGCATTTCCTGCACAACGCGATGATGGTCCTGTGCACGGTCATCTTCGTTGCCGTGTTCTCGGTGATGTTCTATTCGATCTGGAAGCACCGCCAGTCGGTGGGCCACAAGGCGGCCAACTTCCATGAATCGGTGGTGGTCGAAGTCATCTGGACCATCGTCCCCTTCATCATCGTGATCCTGATGGCGCTGCCAGCCACCAAGATCCTGGTTGCACAGAAGGACACCACCAACGCCGATCTCACCGTCAAGGTGACCGGCTACCAGTGGAAGTGGGGCTACGACTACCTCAAGGGCGAAGGTGAGGGCCTCGGTTTCATCTCCACGCTCGACAGCAGCCAGCGCGCCATGTCCGACGCCGGCGCCCATGGCGAGATGCCGAAGGACTACCTGTTCAAGGTCGACAACCCGCTGGTCGTGCCGGTCGACAAGAAGATCCGCATCATCACCACCGCCAACGACGTGATCCACGCGTTCGCCGTGCCGCAATTCGGCATCAAGCAGGACGCGATCCCCGGCTTCGTGCGCGACACCTGGTTCCGTGCCGAGAAGGTCGGCGACTACTACGGCCAATGCCAGGAACTCTGCGGCAAGGAACACGCCTACATGCCGATCCACGTGAAGGTGGTTTCCGCGGCCGACTACACCACCTGGGTGGACGGCAAGAAAAAGGAAGCCGCAGCCAAGCTCGACGACCCGAACAAGGTCTGGGCGCTGCCTGACCTGATGGCGCGCGGCGAGAAGGTCTACGCATCCAACTGCGCGGCTTGCCACCAGGCCAACGGCAAGGGCGCCGGCCCGATCAAGGCGCTCGACGCCAGCCCGACGGTCCTCAATGCCGACGCCGCAGTGCAACTCCACATCGTGCTGAACGGTCAGAACAACGGGGCCATGCCCGCCTGGAAGCAATTGAGCGACACCGACATCGCAGCCGTGGTGTCGTACACGAAGAATAGCTGGTCGAACAAGACGGGCCAATTGGTCCAGCCTGCCCAGGTCAAGGCCGAGCGCGCCAAGTAAGCGCCCCGAGCCCCACGATTTCCAAGGAAGATTCATGAGCGCAGTCCTCGACCCCCACGGTCACGCACACGGTCACGACGACCACGGCCACGACGATCATCACCACGCGCCGACTGGCTGGCGCCGCTGGGTGTTCGCGACCAACCACAAGGACATCGGCACGCTGTACCTGCTGTTCTCGTTCACCATGCTGATGGTGGGCGGCCTCTTGGCGCTGTTGATCCGCGCCGAGTTGTTCCAGCCTGGCCTGCAAGTCGTGAATCCCGAGCTGTTCAACCAGTTCACCACCATGCACGGCCTGATCATGGTGTTCGGCGCGATCATGCCGGCCTTCGTGGGCTTCGCGAACTGGATGATCCCGCTGCAGGTGGGCGCTTCCGACATGGCCTTCGCGCGCATGAACAACTTCAGCTTCTGGCTGTTGATCCCGGCCGCGATCATGCTGGTCGGTTCCTTCTTCATGCCCGGCGGCGCACCCGCGGCCGGCTGGACGCTCTACGCACCGCTGACGCTGCAGATGGGCCCGTCGATGGACGCCGGCATCTTCGCGATGCACATCATGGGCGCCTCGTCCATCATGGGCTCCATCAACATCATCGTGACCATCCTCAACATGCGCGCCCCCGGCATGACGCTGATGAAGATGCCGATGTTCTGCTGGACCTGGCTCATCACGGCCTACCTGCTGATCGCCGTGATGCCCGTGCTCGCCGGCGCCATCACCATGACGCTGACCGACCGCCACTTCGGCACCAGCTTCTTCAACCCCGCAGGCGGCGGCGACCCGGTGATGTACCAGCACATCTTCTGGTTCTTCGGTCACCCCGAGGTCTACATCATGATCTTGCCGGCCTTCGGCATCGTCAGCCAGATCGTGCCGGCCTTCGCCCGCAAGAAGCTGTTCGGCTACGCCTCCATGGTGTACGCCACCTCGTCGATCGCCATCCTGTCCTTCATCGTGTGGGCGCACCACATGTTCACGACCGGCATGCCGCTCACCGGCCAGCTGTTCTTCATGTACGCGACGATGCTGATCGCGGTGCCGACGGCGGTGAAGGTGTTCAACTGGATCGCGACGATGTGGCAGGGCTCGATGACCTTCGAGACGCCGATGCTGTTCGCCGTGGGCTTCATCTTCGTGTTCACCATGGGCGGCTTTACCGGCCTGATCCTGGCCGTGGCGCCGATCGACACGCAGTTGCAGGACACCTACTACGTCGTGGCCCACTTCCACTACGTGCTGGTGGCCGGCTCGCTCTACGCGATGTTCGCCGGCTACTACTACTGGTCCCCCAAGTGGACCGGCGTGATGTACAACGAAACGCGCGGCAAGGTCCACTTCTGGTGGTCGCTGATCTCGTTCAACGTCACCTTCTTCCCGATGCACTTCCTGGGCCTGGCCGGCATGCCGCGTCGCTATGCCGACTACCCGATGCAGTTCGCCGACTTCAATGCGGTGGCCTCGATCGGTGCGCTGTTCTTCGGCCTGGCACAGGTGTATTTCTTCTTCTTCATCGTGCTGCCGACCATGCTCGGCAAGGGCGAAAAGGCATCGCAAAAGCCATGGGAAGCCGCTGAAGGCCTGGAATGGGAAGTGCCGTCGCCCGCGCCGTTCCATACCTTCGAGACGCCTCCGCGCCTCGACCCGACCGCCACCAAGGTGATCGGTTGAAGCAAGCCCACGCCATGACGCCCGAACAGAAGAAGAACAACCGCCGCATGGGGCTGACGCTGGCCTCCATCGCGCTGCTGTTCTTCATCGGCTTCATCGTCCGCATGGTCTACATGGGCCGCTGAGGCACACGACGCCATTCCATGAGCATCGCCCAACGCATTCGTCGCGCCAACGTCCAGATGGTGGGCAAGCTCGCCATCGTGGCAGCGGGCATGTTCGCGTTTGGCTATGCGCTGGTGCCCCTGTATCGCGCGATCTGCGAAATGACCGGCATCAATATCCTGGCGCTCTCCGAACTCGAGGTGCCCGGCGGTGCCGCGGGCGGGAAGAACGTCAAGGTGCCGGCCAATACGCAGGTCGACAGGAGCCGCACCATCACGGTCGAGTTCGACGCCAACGTGCGCGGCGCCCTCTGGGACTTCAAGCCCGGCAGGGGTTCGATGGAAGTGCACCCTGGTGAGTTGAACACGGTGATGTACGAGTTCCAGAACGTCCAGAACCGTCGCATGGCCGCACAGGCCATCCCGAGCTACGCGCCGCAGCAGGCCGCGCCGTACTTCAACAAGCTGGAGTGCTTCTGCTTCAACCAGTACACGCTCGAGGCGGGCGAGAAGAAGCAGTGGCCCGTGGCCTTCGTGATCGACCCGAAGATCTCGAAAGACGTGAAGACCATCACCTTGTCGTACACCTTCTTCGAGGTGGGCGGCAAGACCCCCGCGGCGCCGACTGCCGCCGCACCGCAATTGCAAGTCGAGCCGAAATCGTGAGTACCGCCGTGGAACCTGTCGTACGAAAGGGCTCCCTGCTGCGCACCGTCAAGGCGGTGGCCTGGGGCTTCTTCGGCGTGCGCAAGAACAGCGCCTACCAGGAAGACATCGCCAGGCTCACGCCGTTGCACATCATCGCGGTCGGCCTCGTGGCCGTTGCCATGTTCGTGATCGGCCTGATCGTGCTGGTCAAGTTCGTGGTCGCGCCCTGACCCCCACAAGATTTGAATCGAGAGAAGAAAGCCAGGACCTGATATGAGTTCACCCACCCACGGCACCGCGCCCTACTACTTCGTGCCCGGCCCCTCGGCCTATCCGGTCATGGCCGCGACGGGGCTGCTCTTCGTGATCCTGGGCGCGGCCCAGTGGATCAACGGCCACGGCTGGGGTGCCTGGTCGCTGCTGGCGGGCATGATCATCTGGCTCGGCACGCTGTTCGTCTGGTTCCGCACTTCCATCCACGAAAGCGAAGGCGGGCAGTACGGCCACAAGGTCGATCTTTCCTTCCGCTGGAGCATGAGCTGGTTCATCTTCTCGGAGGTGATGTTCTTCGGTGCGTTCTTCACCGCGCTCTGGTGGACCCGGACGCACTCGCTGCCCGCGCTTGGCAGTCTTGACAATGCGCTGCTCTGGCCGGGTTTCAAGGCCGTGTGGCCGAGCGTTGCGGCAGGCTTTACCGGCTCGCCCGCCGGCATCGTCGAGCCTTTCCAGACCGTCGGCCCGTTCTGGCTGCCGACGATCAACACGGCACTGCTGTTGAGCTCCGGCGTCACCCTGACCATCGCCCACCACGCGCTGCGCGCCAACCATCGCGCCCAGTGCATCCGCTTCATGATCGTGACGGTGATCCTGGGGCTGTTGTTCCTGGGCGTGCAGGGGTACGAGTACTACCACCTCTACACGGACCTGAACCTCAAGCTGAATTCGGGCGCCTATGGGTCGACCTTCTTCATGCTCACCGGCTTCCACGGCTTCCATGTATTCATCGGCATGTTGATGCTGTTGTTCATCACCATTCGCTTGATGAACGGCAACTTCACGCCTGATCGCCATTTCGGTTTCGAGGGTGCTGCCTGGTACTGGCACTTCGTGGACGTGGTCTGGCTGGGCCTCTACATCCTGGTCTACTGGCTCTGATGGCACTCGACGGCACCCTTCAAAAGCGCCGCGAGGCGCTTTTTTCATGGCTGGGCGGCAATGCGGCCCGTTTGGACTTATCGACTGAGAGGAAGGCCCCCTGGCTGGATGTACCCAAGTTTCCAGGCCAGCAGGATGCACAGGAACAAAATCACCGACAAGGCAATCCGAACGGTGAGCGCGCGGGCCATACCACCGGACTTGGCGCGCCCGTCGCGCCCGTCCTTCAGCATGTAGTACAGCGCGAATCCGAGACTCGCCAGGATGCCCGCGAAGGCAAGGGCGACGACATATTTCATGGTTCCCATTATCGGCCGACCGCGCCTTCCCGTCCCTTGAACACTACCCCCCTGCAATCCGCGTCTCCCCTGCGGCGCGGTCGCTTCTGGCTGGTCACCGTCGCCGCCGTGCTCATGTTCACGGCCACCCTGTCGTTGGGGGAATGGCAGCTCTCGCGTGCGGCGCAAAAGCAAGCGCTACAGGCCGGGATCGAATCGCAAAAGACACTGCCGCCGCTCGACCAGCAGGATTTCCTGACCATGGGCAAGCCAGCGGAGGTCATGCATCGCCTGGTGCACTTGCGCGGCTTGTGGCTGGCGCCGCAGACGGTCTACCTCGACAACCGCCAGATGGGCGGCGTGCCCGGCTTCTACGTCGTCACGCCCTTCGCCATCGAAGGCAGCCAGCAGACGGTGATGGTGCAGCGCGGCTGGATCCAGCGCAACTTCGAGGACCGTACCAGGCTCCAGCCCGTGCAGACTCCCGCAGGCCTCGTTGAACTTGACGCGCGTATCGAAGCCCCACCGTCGCACTTGCTGGAATTGGGCAAGTCGCCTGCACCGCCGGCAGCGGCGGGGGAAGCGCCAGGGTCATCGCCGATCCGGCAAAATCTCGACCTTGAGGCGTTCAAGGCCGAATCCAAGCTGCCGTTGCGCACCGACGTCTCTCTGCAGCAAACCGGTGCCGCTTCCGAAGGATTGCATCGAGAGTGGCCGGCGCCGGCGTTCGGCATTGAAAAGCACTACGGCTACGCATTCCAGTGGTTCGGCCTCGCGGCCCTCGTCCTCATCCTTTATGTCTGGTTCCAAATTGTTGCCCCGTTCCGCCGTGCCCGCCGCGGCTGACGAGCCGCTCGGCTTGACCGTGCACTCGATGCCATCGCCGCAGGCGCTGGGCGTCGAGGCCGGCCGCCGCACCGTCTCAGGCCGTTGGAAGATGATCGCGGTGATGCTGATGTGCGCTGCGCCCGTCATTGCGTCCTACTTCACCTATTACGTGGTCCGTCCGGAGGGGCGCAGCGTCTACGGCGAACTGATCGAGCCTCAACGCAGCGTGCCGGCGATCAAGGCGGTCACGCGCGATGGTGCATCGGTGCCGCTGACTTCCCTCAAGGGCCAGTGGCTGATCGTGGCCGTGGCCGATGCGGCCTGCGATGCCTTGTGCGAGCAGCAGCTCTACCTGCAGCGCCAGTTGCGCGAGAGTCTCGGGCGCGAAAAGGAGCGCGTGGACCGCGTCTGGTTGATCAGCGACGCTGGCTCCCCGCCCGCGCGCCTGGACAACGGCCTGCGCGGCGCCACGGTGCTGCGCGTACCGCCCGCGCAGTTGTCTCAATGGCTGGCACCCGCGTCGGGCCACGCGTTGGCCGAGCACCTCTATGTGGTCGATCCGATGGGCAACTGGATGATGCGTTTCCCGGCCCGGATGGATGCCGCCGGAGCGTCGCGCGCCAAGCGCGACCTGGAGCGCCTGCTGCGTGCGTCTTCATCCTGGGACGAGCCGGGCCGATGACCCCCGCGACCGCGCCCTACGACCTGACGCCGATCGCCTGGCTCATGGGTACCGGCGTGCTCATCGCGCTCGGTCCGCTGCTGTGGGTGTGGCGGCGCAGCGCTGGCCATGGCGTCGCGAGGCGGCTGCACGCGCTGACCGTCCTGACGCTGTTCCTCACCTTCGATCTCACGCTGTTCGGCGCCTTCACGCGGCTGACGGACTCCGGCCTCGGCTGCCCCGATTGGCCTGGCTGCTACGGCAATGCCAGCCCGATGGGTGCGCGCCATGAAATCGCGATGGCGCAATCGCTCCAGCCAACGGGCCCGGTGACGCACGGCAAGGCCTGGATCGAGATGGTGCACCGCTACCTGGCCACCGGCGTCGGCGTGCTGATCGTCGTGTTGGCCGTGGCAACTTTCGTGGCATGGCGAAAGCAGCGCCGCGAGCCGGTCGCCGGTCGGCAGCATGCGCCGCTTCGGCCGGCGTGGCCGTTCGTGACGCTGGTGTGGGTCTGCCTGCAAGGCGCGTTTGGCGCGCTCACCGTCACGATGAAGCTCTATCCCGCGATTGTGACGCTGCATTTGCTAGGCGCCATCGTGCTGCTCTCGCTGCTGTGCATGCAGGCCGTGCGCTACCAGCAGGCTGCCAGCGATCGGTTGCCGACAGCCTTGCCTGCCGCGCTGCGCAACCTGCTCGTTGCGAGCAGCCTGCTGCTCGGTCTCCAGATCGCGCTAGGTGGCTGGGTCAGCACCAACTATGCGGTGCTCGCCTGCACCCAGTTCCCGACTTGCCAGGGCAGTTGGTGGCCGCCGATGAACTTCGTGCAGGGCTTCGAGATCTGGCGCGCGCTGGGGGTCAGTTCCGCCGGCCATCCGGTCGATTTTTCAGCGCTGACGGCGATTCACTATGTGCATCGGCTGATGGCCTACGCCGTCTTTATCGCTATCGCCGTGCTCGCCTGGCGCTTGCGCGCGTTGCCTGCGCTGCGCGCGCAGTCGAACTGGCTGGCCGGCCTGGCGCTGCTGCAACTCGCTACCGGTCTCGGCAACGTCCTGCTCGGCTGGCCGCTGCTGGCGGCCCTGCTCCACACGGGTGGCGCGGCTGCGCTGGCCGTGGTGATGGTCTGGACCTTGTGCGAAAGCCGGCGTGCGACGGTGCCACAGTCACAAGGAGCGCCCCGGCCGCTGCGCGGTTCAGGCACCATGGAGACGATATGAGCGCAGCTCCTAGCCACCCCAAGCAAGCTCGCAACCCCGCGGGGGGCAGCGGGGAGACGCCCGTCCCGCGCGAGGGGGGCTTTGCGCCGGTGCGAGCCTGCTTCAGAGAAGCTTCCGCCGCCGCTGTGCGAGACGCCAAATTCGAATGAGCACCCCTGTCCCCGTTCATCAAGCCACCAGCACCGCCAGCGTGCTGCGCCAGTTCTACGTGTTGACCAAGCCACGCGTGGTGCAACTCATCGTCTTCTGCGCCTTCATCGGCATGGTGCTCGCAGTGCCCGGCGTGCCGGGCTGGTTCGAGGTGCAGCGCGGGGCGCTGGCGTGCGCCGGCATCTGGCTCGTGGCCGGCGCGGCTGCGGCTTTCAATTGCCTCGTCGAAAAGGGCATCGACGCCAAGATGAAGCGCACCGCCTGGCGACCGACCGCACGCGGCCAACTGAGCGACCGCCAGGCGCTCATCTTCTCGGCGATGCTGTGTGCTGCGGGTTCCGCGCTGCTCTGGTTCGCGGTGAATCCGCTGACCATGTGGCTCACCTTCGCCACCTTCGTGGGGTATGCGGTGATCTACACCGTGATCCTGAAGCCGCTGACACCGCAGAACATCGTCATCGGCGGAGCTTCGGGCGCAATGCCGCCGGTGCTCGGCTGGGCGGCAATGCGCGGCGACGTCGGCCCGGAAGCGTTGATCCTGTTCCTCATCATCTTCCTGTGGACCCCGCCGCACTTCTGGGCGCTGGCACTCTATCGGGTCGAGGACTATCGCAAGGCCGGCCTCCCGATGCTGCCGGTCACGCACGGCAACGAGTTCACCCGGCTGCAGGTGTTGCTCTATACCTTCATCCTGTTCGCTGCTTGCCTCATGCCCTTCATCTACGGCATGAGCGGCTGGTTGTACCTGGCCGTGGCGGTGGGCGTGAGCATCGGCTTCACCGGCTATGCGTTTGCGCTCTGGCGCAACTATTCGGACCAGCTGGCGCGCAAGACCTTCCGCTTTTCACTGATCCACCTGAGCGTGCTGTTTGCAGCGCTCCTGGTCGACCACTACATAGGATGACCCACCCCCGAATGCACCTGTGGCGCTCCCCCTCGAGGGGGAGCACCCAGTGGCCCGGCAAAGCCGGCTCCACGGGCGCCTACGAAGGGGCTTCGATTCGCGCGCTTTGGTGTGATTGCAGCGCGATGAAAAACTGAAATGAGTCCGAGCACATGAACAAGCGAAATGCCATCAAGTGGATTGCCGCAGGCGCCGGCTGGACAGCGGCGGCAAGCGCGTTGGGCCTCGGCCTCACGGCCTGCAGCGAGAGCAAGCCCAGTTTCAATGCGGTCGACCTCACGGGCGCCGACTATGCCAAGGACTTCAAGCTGACCGATGCCGACGGCAAGGAGCGGAGCTTGGCCGACTTCAAGGGTAGGGTGGTCGTCCTGTTCTTCGGCTACGCGCAGTGCCCGGACGTGTGCCCGACGACCATGACCGAGATGGCGCAGGTCAAGCAGCAACTCGGCAAGGATGGCGACAAGCTGCAGGTCGTGTTCATCACGGTCGACCCGGCGCGCGACACGCCGGCGGTGATGAAAGCCTACATGGGCGCCTTCGACCCCGGCTTCGTCGCGCTGATCCCGACACCCGAACAGCTCGCGGCCATCGCGAAGGACTTCAAGGTCTACTTCAAGAAGGTCGAAGGCAAGACGCCGACGAGCTATTCGATGGACCACTCGGCAGCGAGCTATGTCTATGACACCCAAGGTCGCTTGCGCCTCTATGCGCGCTACGGTGCAGGCGTGGCGCCGATGGTGGCGGACATCAAGGCCTTGCTGAAGTCCTGAGCTTGCACAGGCTCAGGCGGTCGATCGCCTGGTCGACGCCCCGGGTGTTCGTCCCTCGCGAAGTGCGCGGAACCTGCTTCAGAATCCAAGAGGGTCGAAAGTGCGGATTCCTCCTCGCAACGATTCCGGCCGAAAAAAGCCCGGCACGTGGCCGGGCTTGTTGACGAAGGTATGCCGCTCTTTCAGGCAAAGCTCGCCAGCGACTTCTTCATCTTCTTCATCGCCGCCACTTCGATCTGGCGAATGCGCTCGGCGCTCACGCCGTAGTCGGCGGCCAGTTCATGCAGCGTCATGCCGCCGGAGCCGTCGTCGTTCACCTTGAGCCAGCGCTCTTCCACGATCCGGCGGCTGCGGTCGTCCAGCGCTTCCAGTGCGGTCGTGATGCCATCGCTCGACAGGCGGTCGCGTGCGCGCATTTCGAGTTGCGCGGTCGGCTCCTGCGTCGCGTCGGCCAGGTAGGCGATGGGGCCGAAGGCTTCGCCGTCATCGGACGGGCTCGGATCGAGCAGGATGTCGCCGCCCGAAAGGCGGGTTTCCATCTCGAGCACTTCCTCGCGCTTGACGTTCAGCTTGGCGGCCACCTGGCCCACTTCGTCGGCGCTCAGCGTGTCGCGGTGGGTATCTGCATCGATCGCAGCGGAGTCGGCCTTGAAACCCTGCTTCATGGACCGCAGGTTGAAGAACAGCTTGCGCTGGGCCTTGGTCGTCGCGACCTTGACCATGCGCCAGTTCTTCAGGATGTACTCGTGGATCTCGGCCTTGATCCAGTGCATGGCGTAGCTCACCAGCCGCACGCCCTGGTCGGGGTCGAAACGCTTCACGGCCTTCATCAGTCCGACGTTGCCTTCCTGGATCAGGTCGCCGTGGGGCAGGCCGTAGCCGAGGTATTGGCGGGAGATGGAGACGACCAGGCGCAGGTGCGACAGCACCAGCGCGCCCGCGGCCTCCAGGTCATTGTTGTCGCGCAGCTTGCGTGCGTAGCCCTGCTCTTCGTCGAGCGTGAGCAGCGGCAGCCGGTTGGCGACCGAGATATAGGCGTCGAGATTGCCAAGCGGCGGAACGACGGACCACGGGTTCGCGACCGCGAGCGACTTGGCAGAGACTCCAGACAGTGCTGTCATTGAGGAAGCTCCTTTCATTCGGGACATATTAGCACTCGGTTAGAGGGAGTGCTAAGCACAGGGTTCCCCCTGATAGCTATCGAACCGATAGTTTTATCGATGGCCGTGAACTCCTGCAGGAATACATAAAAACGCATTTGTGTAGCGTCTACGTATCAAAAAGGACGCAATGCTAAATGTTACTTAAAGTCAACTAACGCTTGAGGCACATTTTTACGGCCGGGCCCCAAGCCGCTGCGTATCCCTCGCGAGAACCCTGCGATGGCCCATCTGTTGTTGATGTCGAAAACCAGTTCGCCCAAGCAAATCGAACTGGCCTAGGAGCGCATCCTGATCGGGCGCGACATGACCAGCGATCTCCAGATCGATCGTCAGCGCGTCAGCCGCCATCATGCCGAGTTGCGCACCGAAGGGGCCACCACCTGGGTGATTGACCTCGCCAGCAGCAACAGCACTTTCGTCAACGGCCACAAGGTGCAGCAAGCGACGTGATGCGCATCGGGGATATCGAACTGCGCTACCTCAACCGCCCGGGCTCCTACACGCTTCCCAGGGAACTGACCTTGGCCGAGTGACCGCGGCCAAGCCTCGCAAACTTACCAGCGCACACCCAGCCGGTCATAAATCCGCGTCACCACGAACAGCGGGCCGACCCAGAGGTACTGGATGTCCTCGAAGAACGATGGCTTCCGGCCTTCGATCTTGTGGCCGATGAACTGGAAGATCCAGGCGACCACGAACACCGCCGCGCAAACCGGCAGGACCGACTCCCCGAGGCCGCGCACCGCAGCCAGCACGACCACCGTCCCCAGGGCCATCGTGACCCACAGCACCGTCGAGCGCAGCATCGCGTAATAGACCAGGCTTGCGGCCGTGAACGCGTATGCCACCCACGGGTGCAGCGCGTACAGCAGCCCGACGATGCTCAGCAGGATGGCCGGGATCGCGACGAAATGGATCAGTTCGTTGCGCGGGTTGCGATGGCTTTCGCCATAGTGGGCGAGCAGTCGGTCGAGCTTGCGCTCGGTGCCCGACAGGGGCGCGTGGGCTGTGTTCATGAATGTCTCCAATGGTCGCGCAATGCGGCGATGATGCCACCGCGGCCTGCCTTCAGCGAGGGTGGGAACCCACGGAAAAGGTCTGTGCGAGCAGGGTCCGCCAATCGCTGCCTGGCGGCATGTTCGCCAGCACCCGGTCGAGGCGATGGTCGATCAGCAGCATGGAAAAGCCGTGCACCAGCGACCAGGCGCGAACCATGGCCGCGCCCTGCTCGGGCGTGATAGGTGCGCGGGCGGCCGCGGCATCGCCAATACCCAGCCTTGCGGCCATCGACCCGGCGAGCGCGGCCTGCGCGTCGTCGATGGCCTGGCGCAGGGCGGGGCGCTGGAGGTCGAGCCGTTCGCTACGGAACATCAGCACGAACATGCCGGGATGCGCCTTTGCGAAGCCAACGTAGGCGCTGCCCATTTCGTCGAGCCGTTCCTCGGCGGAGCCGGAAGTGACCGTGTCCATTGCGGCCTTCAGGTCGCTCGTGAACTGGCGGAAGCCCACGGCCGCCAGTTCGCTCAGCAATCCGCTCAGGTCGCCGAAGTGATTCTTGGGCGCGGCATGCGACACACCGGCGGCGCGCGCGGCGGCACGCAGGGTCAGCCCTTCGATGCCCTCGGCCTCCAGGATGTGCTGCGCGGCTTCGAGCATGGCGGCGCGGAGGTCGCCGTGGTGATAAGGCGTGGCAGCGGCGCGGGGTGGCATGAATTTCGATTGATATTGACGTTGTAAATTTTACTTGACGGGAACTTCGAGGGCGGGTTCAATCTGCATATTTACAGCGTAAACATAACCTTCGAGGAGCCTCGATGAACACGCCGCCAACGACCGCCGCGCCGTCCCTCTACGGCAGCGCCCTCGCCATCGAATGCGATGCTGCATTCCTGCCCGTCCAGGGAGAGTTGCCGGAGGGTCTCGACGGCACGCTCTATCGCAACGGTCCGAATCCGCAATTCCCCGACGCCAATGCCCATTTGTTCGGCGGCGACGGCATGCTGCACGCCTTCACGCTGGACGGCGGCAAGGCGAGCTACCGGAATCGATGGGTGCGCACCGCGCATTGGCAAGCGGAGCGTGCGGCCGGCCATCGGCTCTTCGATGCCTATGGTCGGAATCTCGATGGCAGCAGCAATGAATCCGTGGCCGACGAAGGCGCAGCCAACACCAACGTGGTCTGGTACGCCGGCCGCCTGCTCGCACTGGAAGAGGCGCACCTGCCGGTGGAGATCGACCCTGTCACGCTGTTGTCGCGCGGCCAGACGAACTTCGGCGGCGCGCTGGTCGGCCCCTTCACCGCTCATCCAAAGATGGACCCGGCCACCGGCGAACTCCTGTTCTTCGGCTACAACGCCACCGGCCCGTTGTCCGCCGGCATGAGCCACGGCAGCATCGATACGGCGGGCCGCGTGAGCCGCTTTGAGCGCTTCGATGCGCCGTATGCCAGCATGGTCCATGACTTTGCCGTCACCGGGCGACACCTGCTGTTCCCGATCCTGCCCCTCACGGGCAGCATGACGCGCATGCAGCAAGGCCGGCCGCCCTATGCCTGGGAGCCTGAACTCGGCGCCCGCGTCGGCGTCTTGAAGCGCGGTGCGCCGGTCGAGCAGATGCGATGGTTCGAGGGCGACAGCGGCTATGTCTTCCACGTGATGAACGCCTGGGAAGAGGGCGAGCGCATCGTGGCCGATGTGATGCGCTATGACGAGCCGCCGCTGTTCCCCCATCCCGACGGCCGCCCGACCGACCCCTCGCGCAGCGTGGCGCGCCTGTGCCGCTGGACCTTTGACCTGGCCGGCGAAAGCGATCGCTTCACGCAGACGCCGATGGACGATCTGGCTACCGAATTCCCCCGCTTCGACGAGCGCTACTCGGGCCTTCAGTACCGCCATGGCTGGGCCGCCTGCCAACGCGAGGCCGTGCGCGGCGCGGGCTACGAGGGGTTGGTGCATTACGACTTGGCGAGCGGAAAGCGGAATCTCTATTGGCTGCCCGCGGGCGACCGCATCTCCGAACCGGTGTTCGTGCCTCGCGCCGACGATGCGGCGGAAGGCGACGGCTGGCTGCTCGCGGTCGCGTGGCGCGCCGGGCAGAACCGCAGCGAGCTGGCCGTCTTCAATGCTGGCGCCATCGCCGACGGCCCGGTCGCGACGGTGCAGTTGCCGCACCGGGTGCCCGCAGGCTTCCACGGCAACTGGGTGGCCGGACAATTCGTGCGCTGAGCGCATCACAACTCTCACTGGAGACCAAACATGGGCATTCTTCTGAGCTTTGCGCCCTTCGTCCTTTACGCGCTGATGTCCCGTTCGGCGCCGCTCACCGTCTCGCTGTTCTCGGCCGCCGCCGTGGCCCTGGCGCTGCTGCTGCGCGACCGTCTCATCCGCCACCGCGCGCCGAAGCTGCTTGAGATCGGCACGGTGCTGCTGTTCGGCGGACTCGGCCTCTACGTGTTGCTGACCGGTGGCGCCTGGAGCATCCCGGAGGTGCGGCTGGCGGTGGACGGCGGCCTGCTGCTGATCGTGCTGTTCACGATGCTGATCCGCCAGCCCTTCACATTGCAATACGCGCGGGAGCAGGCGCCCAAGGAATTCCATGACTCACCGAAGTTCCTGGCGGTCAACCAGGTCCTGACCGCAGTCTGGGCCTTGGCCTTCGCACTGATGACCGGCGCGGATCTCATCATGGCGCGCCTGCCGCAAGTGCCGCTGGCCGTGGGCATTGCCATCACTGTCGGCGCCCTTGCCGGCGCCGCATGGTTCACGGGTTGGTATCCGAGCCGGCTGCGTCGCGCCGCTGAACTCAGCCGAGCAGCGCCTGCGCAAACTCGCGCGCGCTGAAGGTCTCCAGGTCTTCCAGTTTCTCGCCGACGCCGACGAAATACACTGGGATCGGCCGCTCGCGCGCAATCGCGGCCAGCACGCCGCCACGGGCCGTGCCGTCGAGCTTGGTGACGATCAGGCCGGTCAGGCCCAGCGCATCGTCGAAGGCCTTGACCTGTGCCACTGCGTTCTGGCCGGTGTTGCCGTCGATGACCAGCAACACCTCGTGCGGCGCGGATGCGTCGGCCTTGGTCACCACGCGCTTGATCTTCTTCAGCTCGTCCATCAGGTGGATCTGCGTTGGCAGGCGACCGGCGGTGTCGACCAGCACCACGTCCTTGCCGCGCGCCTTGCCGGCCTTGACCGCGTCGAAGCTGACGGATGACGGGTCGCCGCCTTCGTTGCTCACGATCTCGACCGTGTTGCGGTCGGCCCAGACCAGCAATTGCTCGCGCGCTGCGGCGCGGAAGGTGTCGGCCGCGGCCAGAAGCACGGCGCAGCCTTCGTCTGCGAGGTGCTTGGTGAGCTTGCCGATGGAAGTGGTCTTGCCCGCGCCGTTGACGCCGGCCACCATGATCACGGTGGGCGTGTGCTCGCCGATGACGAGTTGCTTCTCCAGTGGCTTGAGCAGATCCGTGAGCACGTCGGCCAGCAGAACCCGCACTTGGGCGGCATCGGTGGCGATGGTGCTCTTGACGCGGCCGCGGAGTTCCTCGAGCAGTGACTCGGTGGCCTTCACGCCGGTGTCGGCCATCAGCAGCGCGGTTTCGAGTTCCTCGTAGAGGTCTTCGTCGATTTGCGCATTGACGAACACGGCCTGGATACCGGTGCCGGTCTTCTTGAGGCCCGTCTTGAGCTTGGCGAGCCAGCCAGCGCGCTCTTGTCCGGTCGGTGCCTGGGGCGGCGGCGCGGCGCGATAGGGCGAGGGCTTGCGTTGCTCCGCGGGTGTTGCGATCGGGGTCGGTGCGGGTGCAAGGTCGCGCAGGAACGCGGGGACTTCGCCAGGTGCGCCCGTTGGCACGGCGACCGATGGTGGCACTGGCGGCGGTGGCTTGAATGCGAGCGGCGCGGCAGGGGGCGGCTTGGTCCAGCGCGGCGGCAGGAAGGGGGCTGCGGCTGGTACTGGCGTGGGCGCTGGGGGTGCGGGTGCAATGGCTGCATCGGGCTGCGCCGGGGCAGGCGTCGATACTGATGAGCCCGCCCCACCAGGGCGATCAAGCTGAGAAGGCAAAGCCACATCGACTGGAGGCGGCAGGTCGCGCAGGAACGCAGGCACCTCCTGCTCCACCGTGCCCGGCGCTATCGTCGACGCAGGGGGTAAAGAAGGAGCGGGCGCCTGGGGCGACTCATCCTCGGATTTTTTTTTCTTGAAGAAACTGAACATCGCAGCGTTTTTACAATCGACCCATTCTATGAAACGCCCTTCGCCACGCCGCGCTGCGTTCGGTGCGGTGCTGGCCTCGGCGCTCGTTGCGCTCTGGGCCGCACCCGCTGCTGCGCAAAATCCACCCTCCGCCAACCCTGCCGCGCAGTCCACGCAAGCGCAGCAGTTCACGCTGGCCAATGGCATGACGCTGATCGTCAAGCCCGACCGTCGCGCGCCCACCGCCGTGCAGATGGTGTGGGTGCGCGTCGGCGCCATGGACGAGGTCGACGGCACCTCGGGCGTGGCCCATGCGCTCGAACACATGATGTTCAAGGGCACGAAGGATCTCAAGCCCGGTGAATTCTCGCGTCGCGTGGCCGCGCTGGGCGGGCGCGAAAACGCATTCACCACGCGTGATTACACCGGCTACTACCAGCAGATCCCGATGGGCAAGCTGGAAGATGTGATGAAGCTGGAATCCGACCGCTTCGCCCGCAACCAATGGGGGGACGACGAGTTCAAGCGAGAGATCGAGGTAGTCAAGGAAGAGCGCCGCCTGCGCACCGAGGACCAGCCGCGATCCTTGCTTGGCGAGCAGCAGAACGCCGCCGTGTTCATCGCGTCGCCCTATCACCGGCCGGTGGTGGGCTGGATGAGCGACCTCGATGCGATGACGCCGCAGGACGTGCGCGACTTCCATCAGCGCTGGTATGTGCCGGCCAATGCGGCGCTCGTGGTGGCCGGCGATGTCGATGTGCAGCAGGTGCGCAAGCTGGCCGAGAAATATTACGGCAGCATTCCGGCTCGCGCGGTGCCGGTGCGCAAGCCGCGCACCGAGCCCGAGCAGCGCGGCATCCGCCGCATCGAGTTCAAGGCGCCGGCCGAGCAGTCGTACGTGTCGCTGGCTTTCCGCTCGCCCAAGCTCGAAAGCCTCGATGGCGAGAGCGATGCATGGGCGCTGGTGGTGCTGTCGGCCTTGCTCGACGGCTATGCCGGCGCCCGGCTGGATCGCGCGCTGACGCAAGGCCCGGATCGCGTCGCCGACTCCGCCGGTTCGTACGCGGGCTTCATCGGCAGGGGGCCGCAGCTGTTCGGGCTCGAAGGCGTGCCTGCCCCAGGCAAGACGCCCGAGCAGGTGGAGGCCGCGTTGCGTGCGGAAGTGGCCCGCGTCGCCAAGGATGGCGTCGGCGCAGCCGAGCTCGCACGCGTCAAGACCCAATGGGTGGCGAGCGAGACCTACAAGCTCGACTCGGTCATGGCGCAGGCGCGCGAACTGGGCAGCAACTGGATCCAGGGCCTGCCGCTGGATGCGAGCAGCAAGATGATCGCCAAGCTGCAGGCGGTCACGGCCGAGCAGGTGCAGGCGGTCGCCGGCAAGTACTTCGGCGACGACCAGCTCACGGTGGCCACGCTTCGGCCGCTGCCCCTCGACAAGAATCGCCGCCCGCGCCCCGCGCCCCCGGGCGAACTGCGCTGAAAGATGCCAAGCACCATGTTTGCTTTCCAAAGATTCACTGCGGGCGCCTTGCTGGTCTGCGTCGGGGCACTGTTCGCAACCCATTCACAGGCGGCCGTGCCGATCCAGCACTGGACCTTGCCCAACGGCGCGCAGGTCTGGCTCGCGAGCGTCGACTCGCTGCCGATCGTCGACCTGCAGCTCGACTTCGACGCCGGCAGCCGGCGCGACCCGGCGGCGCAGGCCGGGCTGGCCAGCGTCTCGGCCGGCATGGTCGAGAAGGGTGTTCGCGCGGCGCCGGGCTCCGGCCCGTATCCGCAGGCGATGGACCAGAACGCGCTCGGCGAGGCCTGGGCCGACCTGGGCGCCAGCTTCGATGCGGGCGCCGGCCCCGAGCGCACCAGCTTCAGCCTGCGCACGCTGTCCGATCCGCCGCTGCTCGACAAGGCCGTGGCGCTGGCTGCACGCGAGATCGGCGAGCCTTCGTTCCCGGAAGACATCTGGAAACGCGAGCGCGAACGCATCGGCGCTGCGATCAAGGAAGCCAACACCAAGCCCGACACGATCGCATCGCGCACCTTTTCGCAGGCGGTCTATGGCAGCCATCCTTTCGGCGCGGAGGTGACCGAGGAGTCGCTCGCGCGCATCGATACCGCGGCGATGCGCACGCGCTATGAACAACTCATCGTGCCGTGCCGCGCCAAGCTGAGCATCGTCGGCGCCGTCACGCGGCCGCAGGCGGAATCGATCGCGATGACGCTGCTGTCGCGCCTGCCCGCGCAATCTGCAGGATGCGCCGCGCTGCCGCCGGTGCCGGAGGTGCTGCCGCTCGCCGCCGCGAAGGAAGAGCGCATTCCGTTCGCCTCCGCGCAGGCGCATGTCTACATCGGCGAGCCGGGCTATCCGCGCAGCGACCCGGACCATTTCGCGCTGAACCTCGGCAACTACATCCTGGGCGGCGGCGGCTTCGTGTCGCGCCTTACCGAGCAGGTGCGCGAGAAGCGCGGCCTGGCCTACAGCATCTACAGCGGCTTTGCGCCAGGCCTGCATGCGGGCGCCTTCCGCATCGGCTTCCAGACCCGGCCCGACCAGGCCGCCGAGGCGACGAAGCTGTCGCGCGAGGTGCTGGCCAAGTACGTGGCCGATGGCCCGACCGAGGCTGAATTGAAGGCCGCGAAGGACAACCTGATCGGCGGCTTTCCGCTGCTGCTCGACAGCAATCGCAAGCTGCTCGGCAACGTCGCCAACATCGCCTGGTACGGCCTGCCGCTGGACTACCTCGACACCTGGACGACACGCATGAACGCCATCACAGTCGCCGACGTCAAGGGCGCGCTCCAGCGCAAGCTGCATCCGGACCGGATGGTGACCGTCATCCTCGGCGGCAAGGAATGACGACGCGCCGGGGTGCATGGCCGCGGTTAAGCTCGGCCCGATGAGGAAAGAAACCGCACCCAAGGCCAGCGTCAAGCCGGCAGCCAAGCCAGGCAAGCCCGCAGCAAAGACCCCGCGCCACAAGTCGCCCCTGCCACGCCAGATCCGCATCATCGGCGGCCAATGGAAGCGTACCCGCCTGGCGGTGGCCGACAAGCCTGGCCTGCGCCCCACCCCCGATCGTGTACGCGAGACGCTGTTCAACTGGCTCGCCAGCCTGGCCGGCGCGGGTGGCGGCGAATTGCCCGGCTGGCATTGCATCGATGCCTTCGCCGGCACCGGCGCCTTGGGCCTCGAAGCGGCCTCGCGCGGTGCCGTCAGCGTCATCCTCTGCGAGCAGGACGCCGACCTGGTCGCACAACTGCAGGCCATCAAGGGCAAGCTCGATGCCCCGGCCTTGCGTGTCGAGCGCGGCAACGGCGTGACCGCCGTCGAACGCGCGCCCGCGTGCAGCCTGCATGCGGTGTTCCTCGATCCCCCCTTCGAGCAGGCCGCGCTCTACGAACCCGCGCTGCGTGCCGCTGCACGCGCGCTGCATGCCGATGGCGCCGTGTACCTCGAGGCGCCGCGGCGCTGGACCGATGACGAACTCGCCCCGCTGGGCCTGGTCGGCTTCCGCTACCTGAAGGCCGGCGCGGTGCATGCGCATCTGCTGCGCCGATCGACCGTTGCGGCTGCATAATCCGCCCGACCCCAAATCGAACAGTCCGGCGGCGGAGGAGAACCAAGAGATGTCCAGCGTGATTGCCGTGTACCCCGGGACCTTCGATCCCATGACCCTCGGTCACGAAGACGTGGTGCGGCGTGCCACGCAACTGTTTTCGCACGTCATCGTTGCCGTAGCTGCGGGCCATCACAAGAAGGCGCTGTTCTCGCTCGAGGAGCGCATGGGCATGGTGCGCGAAGTGGTCGAGCCCTTCAAGGAACTGGTGACGGTCGAGAGCTTCTCCGGCCTGCTGCGCGACTTCGTGGTCGCGCGCAACGGCAAGGCGATGGTGCGCGGCCTGCGTGCCGTCACCGACTTCGACTATGAATTCCAGCTGGCCGGCATGAACCGCACGCTCATGCCGAACGTCGAGACGGTGTTCCTGACGCCCAGCGACAAGTACCAGTTCATCTCCAGCACCTTCGTGCGCGAGATCGCGACGCTGGGCGGCGAGATCGACAAGTTCGTGTCGCCGGGAGTGCGCAAGAAGCTGGCGGCCAAGGTCCGTGCCCTGGGGCGCGAATGATGCGCCCATTTGCGGCATGAGCGAACTCGCCCCCCCCCGGCTCCACGCGCTCGGCGATGCCGCCCTGCTGTGCGAACTGCCGGCACCTGCGCAACTGGCGGTGCAGCAAAGGATCTGGGCGCTTGCGGCGGAAGCGGTGCGGTGGCCCGGCGTCGGTGAAGCGCTGCCGGGCATGAACAACCTCACCTTGATGTTCGACCCCTCGCTCGCGGATGCGGAGGCTCTCGGGGCGCGCGTGCTGGCGCTCTGGCCAAAGCTCAAGGTCGGCACCATTGCCGGGCGGGAGGTGCAAATCCCGGTCGCCTATGGTGGCGACGAGGGGCCGGACCTCGGCGATGTCGCAGCGCACACCGGCCTGTCGCCCGAGGAAGTGGTGCGACGCCATTGCGCCGGCGAGTACGTCGTCTACCTGCTCGGATTCCTTCCGGGCTTTGCGTTCATGGGTGGCCTCGCGCCCGAACTGGCAGCGCCGCGCCGTGCCGAACCCCGTACGACGGTGCCCGCCCGATCGGTCGGCATAGGCGGCGAGCAAACCGGCATCTATCCCGTGGCCTCGCCCGGGGGGTGGAACCTCATCGGACGCACGTCCCTCGAGATGTTCGATCCGAGTGCAGCGGAACCGACGTTGCTGCGCCATGGTGACCGTGTGCGCTTCGTCGCGGAAAGCGTGCACACGTGATCACCGTCCTGCGCCCTGGCATCCTGGCCTCGGTCCAGGACTTGGGCCGGCATGGTCACCGACAACTCGGCATCTGCCCCGGCGGCGCGTTGGACACGCTGGCGCTCACCCTGGCGAATCGGCTGGTCGGCAATCCGGACGGTGCCGCCGGGCTCGAAATCACCATGGGCAACTGCGAACTGCGCTTTGAAACCGCCACGCGCATCGCGCTGGCCGGCGACGATTTTTCCGCGCGCCTGGATGGCCGGCGGTTGTGGCCTTGCTGGAGCGTGGCGGTCGAGGCCGGGCAGACGCTCAGGCTGGGCGGCGCGAACGAAACGGGCCGCAAGCCCGGCCTGCGCACTTGGTTCGCGGTGGCGGGCGGTATCGACGTACCGCCGGTGCTGGGGTCGCGCAGCACCGACCTGAAGGCCGGGTTCGGCGGTTGCGAGGGGCGAGTGCTGCGCAAGAACGATTCCCTTGCCGTGGGCGCTTCCGCGCTTGATGAGGCGCAGCGAACACGTCGCCCGTTCGGCCTGCGCCAGCCTGCGTGGGCGGCGGGCGAGGGCAGCGCGGAGCCGATCTCGCTGCGTGTCATGCAGGGCCCGGAGTACGAGCAGTTCCTGGTGGCGGCCCGCGCGGCATTGTGGAGCGACGCGTGGCGCATCACGACCCACAGCAACCGGATGGGCAGCCGGCTCGCTGGCACGGAACTGAAGCGCCGGCGCCATGCCGACATGCTGTCGTCCGCCGTCATCCCCGGCACGATCCAGGTGCCACCCTCCGGGCAGCCGATCATCCTCATGGGCGATGCGCAGACCACGGGCGGCTATCCGCGCATTGGCGTGGTCATTCGTGCCGACCTCTGGAAGCTGGCCCAGGCGCCGCTCAATGGGCGCTTGCGGCTGCTCGAGGTCGATGCCGCTGCCGCGCGGGCGGCTTGGGACGCCCAACAGCTCTACCTGCGGCAAGTCGCGCAAGGGCTGCAGGCGGCCAACTGGCCCTTGCAGACGTAGACTGCAACGGTGTGAGTCTTTCTGCGCAGGCCCACCGATCTCTGCTCTGCGGCCCCTCACCGTACCCGTGTACGGCGAGGCCCGCGAACCGGCCTCCTGGCAGGTGGCCGCGCTGCAAAAAGCTTCACGCCTTTGCGTCGCGAACAAGTCTTCCGGGCCGATGGCAGTGCCGCGGAGTGCCGCGGAGCGAGGCGACACGTGTGTGCAACGACTTCGGGGAGAACCAAATGTCCATCGATCTGAACGCCGATCTCGGCGAAGGCTGTGAGAACGACGAGGCGCTGATGGCGCTGGTGAGTTCGGCCAACATTGCCTGCGGCTGGCATGCGGGCGACGCGATGACCATGCGCCAGTGCGTGCGCTGGGCACTCAAGAATGGCGTGGCCATCGGCGCGCATCCGAGCTTTCCGGACCGCGAGAATTTCGGCCGCAGCGAGATGAGCCTGCCGGCCGACGAAATCATCGCCGGCACGCTGTACCAGATCGGCGCGCTTGCGGCCATCGTCAAGGCGGAGGGCGGCGCCTTGGCGCACGTCAAGCCGCATGGTGCGCTCTACAACCAGGCGGCGAAGGACCCGGTGTTGGCGGATGCTCTGTGCGAGGCAGTCAGGCGTTTCGATCCGTCACTCCGCTTCTTCGGGCTGGCGGGCAGCGGCATGATCACCGCGGCGCGCCGAGCCGGCCTGCAGCCGGTGGAAGAGGTGTTTGCCGATCGCAGCTACAACGCCGATGGCAGCCTGGTCAGCCGCAAGCTGCCAGGTGCGCTCATCGAGGACGATGCACAGGCCATCGCCCAAGCCATCTCGTTGGTGCGAGACCACAGGGTTCGGGCCATCGATGGCAGTTCCGTGGCTGTGAATGCCCAGACCGTCTGCCTGCACGGCGACGGCGCCCACGCACTGCAGTTCGCCAAAAGCATCCGCGAAAAGCTGGGCGCCGAAGGCATTGAAATACATGCCGTATGTTGAAACAAAGTGAACTATTTTTCTTTTTCCGGCACGAGCGCGTGCTTTGGCAGATAATGCCGCAGCTTTCCCGCAAATTGCTGCGGGTTGGCAAACGGTGATAGGTCGGTTTCGCGCCACAGCGGTTTTGTTTGTTGTGATTCTGGGACTCCATCGCTTTTGTTTCTTGTTATTTGAGGAGTCCAAAAAATGGGCAAAAAACTGTACGTGGGCAATCTTGCCTATTCGATCCGTGACAACGACCTGGAACAGGCCTTCGGCCAGTACGGCTCTGTTGCCAGCGCCAAGGTCATGATGGAACGCGACACCGGTCGTTCCAAGGGTTTCGGTTTTGTCGAAATGGGCAGCGACGCTGAAGCGCTCGCAGCCATCGAAGGCATGAACGGCCACGCACTCGAAGGCCGTAGCCTGACGGTGAACGAAGCTCGTCCGATGGAACCCCGTCCTTCGGGCGGTTTCGGTGGCGGCGGCGGCCGTAGCGGTGGTGGCGGCGGCTACGGCGGCGGCGGTGGCCGCAGCGGTGGTGGCGGCGGCTACGGTGGTGGTAGCGGCGGCGGTTACGGCGGTGGTGGCGGTGGCTACGGCGGCGGCAACAGCCGCGGTGGCTACTAAGCACTCGCTGCTTTGAACAAAAGGGCTCCTTCGGGAGCCTTTTTTGCGTCTGGCTGCCACGTCAGGGGGTGAAGGTTGCGTAGCGGGGGGGCGCCAGCCAAGAGCCCACCTCGCGCCGTGCAGCCACGCTCCCATGCGACGCGCAGCGCAAACTCGAGGTCGCCGGCTGGAGCATCAGCACGGCGACTCGGCCCGCGACTCAGCCGGTGAGTCGGTCAAGCCAGCTGCGCAGCGATGCATTGACCAGCGCCGGCTTTTCCATGGTCAACATGTGGCCACAGTCCGGCACCCAGACCAGTTCCGCGCCCGGCGCCAGTGCCGCGATTTCTCGTGAGCATTCCGGCGGGGTCAGGCGGTCGGTGTCGCCGCACATCACCAGCACCGGGCAGCGCAGCCCGGGCAGTTGTCTGCGCGCATCGGGACGCTGCATCAAGGCGCGGTTCTGGTTGATCATTTGCTCGGCGCCGGCGTCGAGCATCATGCGCAGGTAGCGGGCCACCATCGCCTTGTCGGCGGCCTGCGTCGGGTGGAACGCGAACACCACGTTGGGCTCGATCACGCTGCGTACGTCGCCGCGCTGGAACAGTTCGATGGCGGACTCTCGCAGTGCGCGCATGTCGGGTGTCTCCGGACGCGGGTTGGTGCCCAGGAGCGCCAGTCCCTGGATGCGTTCAGGCGCCTGCCGCGCGGCTTCCATTGCGATCATGCCGCCCATCGACGCGCCGCAAAGGACCAGCGGGCCTTCGTGCGCTTCCAGCACGTCGCGCGCCATCTCCTCGATCGTCGGGTGGCGCATGTGGGCGTCGCTCACGGCGGGTGCCATGTGGCTGGGGATCGCTGGCCACTGGTCTTGCCAGAGGCGGTCGTCGCACGCGAGGCCGGGAAGCAGGACAAGTTGAGGCATGGCGCGCGCGTCGGGAGGAATGGCATTGCAAGGATGCCAACGATTCTGGCATCGACACCAGATTGAAGCGTGCGAATGGGACAATGCGAGCACCCACTATGCAAATTTCTACCAACCTGATCCTGATCCGTCACGGCGAAACCGACTGGAACCGCGAACTGCGCTTTCAAGGGCACGTCGACGTGCCCCTCAACGACATGGGCCACGAGCAAGCTCGCCGGCTCGGGCTGCGGCTGGCCGGTGAGCCGATCCAGCAGGTGATCAGCAGCGACCTGATGCGCGCGCAGCAGACGGCGACGCCCGCGGCGCAGCAGCTCAAGCTACCGATCGTCACCACCGTGGGCTTGCGCGAGCAACACTTCGGCGTGGCCGAGGGGCTGCGCGCCGACGAGATCCGCGCGTTGCATCCGCGTGCCTGGGAGCAGTGGCTCGAATTCCGCGAGGAGAACTCGATGCCTGAGGGCGAATCGGCGCTGGCGTTCCATGCGCGGATCATGGCAGCGCTGGGCCGCATCGCGACGACCTACGCTGGGCAGAACGTGCTGGTCGTGACGCATGGCGGCGTGCTGGACATGGTCTGGCGTACCGCCAAGGGGATGAGCCTGAGCGGGCCGCGGCAAAGCGACATTCCGAACGCCGGGGTCAATCGCATCCGGCTGGCCGATGCGTCGCAGCCGACGCGCATCGAGATCCTCGAGTGGGCCGATGCCGCGCACCTGAAGGACCTGCCGCCGCAGCCGACCTACGACCAGCGGCGCCACCTCGCGCCTGTGCCTGGCCTCAAGTCCTCGACAAACGCCGGCTGATCTCTTTCGGCGTCCTGATCAGCGGGCCGTCGGTGGTTTCCAGCTGGGCGCACAGGAACTGCTCGCTGCCGGCCAGCAGTCCGCGGTAGAGCAACTCGCACAGTTCGCGTGCGCGCAGGCCGGGCCAGTCGACGGGCAGCAGGGCGGCGGGCAGGTTCGGGTCGCGCAGCAGCACGCGGCGGTATTCGTGGATCAGCAGGGTGCGCAGGAAGAAGGCCTCGGCCTGGGTCAATGACTCCAGGAGCGCCTCGGCGGGCGCGAAGCGGGCGATGAACTGCTGCCATGCCTGTTCGACTTTCGCGAGCTTGAAGGTGTCATGCATGAGGGCCTGGAGCGGCTTGCGGCCGTAGTCGTCGAGGCTCTGCGCGCTCAGCACGGCGACGCGGTCTTCCGCCTTGGCAGCCCGCAGGATTTCCTGCAGCGATTGATGGTCCACATGCGGGTGCGCGAAGATGCCCGGCGAGAGCTGGCCGAAGCTCTCCCACAGCAGTTCGCGCTTCAGGTGCTGGCGCATGCTGGCGCGCATGCCGTTCTCCAGCAGCACCAGCGTCCAGCGGCCGTCCCACGTGGGCAAGCTGAATTCGTAGATGCGCCGGTCCGCATGCCGCACGCGCTGCAGGCCGATGTCCGACAGGCCGTAGTAGCTGCGCCGCCCGATGCGCGTGGCGGTGAACCAGTCGTCCGCGGTGAGGCGGAATGCACTGGTTCGCACCAGCCGCGACGAGAGGCCGAAAGGCTCCGCCAGGTCGATCAGGTTGCCCAGCCAGACGGACTGCTTGCGCGGCGCGATCGCATCGCCATAGATGGTGATCAACACGGAGTTGGAGCGCATGACAAGCCCGCGGCGCAGCCTGGCGACGCGAGGGGAAATCTGTGCTTCGAGCTTTGCGTCGGGCATGTCTTGCTCCTGAAGTGATACACAGGCTTCGATTGTATGAGTCCGTTTGTATCACTACCATTCGTTTCAGTTCGAGGGATCGACCCTCGACGACACGATGAATGGAGACAAAAGGCATGTACGCACAACTCGTCGAGACGGGTGCACAGGCGGTCAAGACGCTGGATGAAATGTCACCGCAGGAGCGCGCGTTTCAGGAGCGCATCAACGCGAGCATCAAGGTCGAACCCAAGGACTGGATGCCCGAGGGTTATCGCAAGACATTGATCCGTCAGATCTCGCAGCACGCGCATTCCGAATACGTCGGCATGCTGCCCGAGGCCAACTGGATCTCGCGGGCACCGACGCTGCAACGCAAGGCGATCCTGATGGCCAAGGTGCAGGACGAGGCGGGACACGGCCTCTACCTCTACAGCGCGGTCGAGACACTCGGCGTGACGCGCGACGATACGTACCTCGACCTGCTGTCGGGCAAGGCCAAGTACTCGAGCATCTTCAACTACCCCACGCTGACCTGGGCCGACATCGGCGCCATCGGCTGGCTGGTAGATGGCTCGGCCATCGTCAACCAGGTGCCGATCTGCCGCTGCTCCTATGGCCCCTATGCCCGTGCGATGGTGCGCGTGTGCAAGGAGGAATCCTTCCACCAGCGCCAGGGCTTCGAGATCATGCACACGCTGTCTCGCGGTACCGCGGCGCAGAAGGCGATGGCGCAGGACGCGCTCAACCGCTGGTGGTGGCCGTCCATCGCGATGCACGGCCCGGCCGACGACCAGTCGGTGAACAGCGCGCAGTCGATGGCCTGGAAGATCAAGTCGCAGACCAACGATGCGCTGCGCCAGAAGTTTATCGACCAGACCGTGCCGCAAGCCGAGTTCCTCGGCCTGACGATCCCCGACCCGGACCTCAAGTGGAACGAGGAGCGCGGCCACTACGACTACGGCCCCATCGACTGGGAAGACTTCTTCAACGTGGTGCGCGGCAAGGGCCCGTGCAACCAGGAGCGCCTGGCGGCGCGCAACAAGGCATGGAACGAAGGCGCATGGTTCCGCGAGGCGATGCAGGCCTATGCGGACCAGCAGGAACAAACCGAAGAACTGAAGGCGGCATGACATGAACTCCGAACAAAAGACCCGACGCGAATGGCCCCTGTGGGAAATCTTCATTCGCAGCCAGCACGGCCTCGCGCACAAGCATGTGGGCAGCTTGCATGCGGTCGATGGCGCCAGCGCCGTCCAGCATGCGCGTGATGTCTACACGCGGCGCAATGAAGGCGTGAGCATCTGGGTCGTGCGTGCGGCCGACGTGCTGGCCAGCAGCCCCGGCGACAAGGAAGCGCTGTTCGATGCGGCGCAGAGCAAGGTATACCGCCACCCGACCTTCTTCCCGATGCCTGACGGCGTCGAGCACATTTGATTGGCGGCGCATGAACACCCAACTCGAATACCTGCTGCGCATGGGCGACAACTGCCTGGTGCTGTCGCAGCAACTGGCGGCCTGGTGCGGCCATGGGCCGGCACTGGAGGAAGACCTCGCGCTGACCAACGTGGCGCTGGACCTGCTGGGGCAGGCACGCATGTGGCTGACGCTGGCGGGCGAGGAAGAAGGCAAGGGCCGCGACGAAGACGCGCTTGCCTACTTCCGCGACGGCAACGAATTCCGCAACCTGCTGATCGTGGAGCAGCCCAACGGCCACTACGGCAACACGGTGGCCCGTCAGTTCCTGTTCGATGCGTGGCACATGCATGTGCTGGCCGGGCTGAGCACGTCTAGCGATGCGCGCATTGCCGAGATCGCGCAGAAGTCGGTGAAGGAGGTGCGCTATCACTTCGAGCGCAGCGCCGGGCTGATGGTCGCGCTGGGTCGTGGCACACCGGAGAGCCATGCCCGCATGCAGGCCGCGGTGGAACTGCTCTGGCCTTATGCCAACGAATGGTTCGAGTCGGATGCGGTGGACGAGGCCTGCGCGGCATCGGGCGTGGCACCTGCGGCGCCTTCGCTTGCTGCGCCGTGGCGCGCCAGTGTCGAGGCCGTGCTGGACCGCGCCACGCTGAAGATGCCGAGCTACATCGGCCATCAGCGCGGCGGCAAGCGCGGCGTACACACGGAGCATCTCGGCCATCTGCTGACCGATCTGCAGTTCGTGCAGCGCACCTATCCGGGAGCGCAGTGGTGAGCGCCGTTGCAAGCGCACAGGTGTCGCGTGACACCGTGCTGGCCTGGCTGGGCGAAGTGATGGACCCGGAAGTGCCCGTGGTCTCGGTGGTCGATCTCGGCCTGATCCGCGATGTCGAGTGGACGGACGACGCGCTGGTCGTCACGGTGACGCCGACTTACTCCGGCTGCCCGGCCACCGAAGTGATCGCGCAGTCGATTCGCGATGCGGTGCAGTCGCACGGCGTCGATGAGGTGAAGGTCCGCACGCAACTCGCACCCGCATGGACCACCGACTGGATGAGCACCAAGGGCCGCGACGCATTGCGCGCTTATGGCATCGCGCCACCGGTGCATCGCGCCGCTGCGTCGGATGGCACGCAGGCCATCGACATCACTGCCTTACTGGCCAAGCGCGTCGTGGTGCCGTGCCCGCAATGCAACTCGCGCAAGACACGTCTGCTGTCGCAGTTCGGCTCGACCGCCTGCAAGGCGCTCTACCAGTGCAACGACTGCCTGGAACCCTTCGACTACTTCAAGGCACATTGAACATGGCCGCACCTCAATTCCATTCCCTTCAGGTCAGCCACGTCGAGCAGGCGACACGTGACGCGGTCGCGGTGACCTTCGCGGTGCCCGAGCACCTGGACGACACCTTCTCGTATGTGCAGGGCCAGTACCTCACGCTGCGCACGTTGCTTGATGGCGAAGAGCTGCGTCGCTCCTATTCGATATGCTCGGCCGTGCAGGACCGGCGCCTGCGCGTGGCGATCAAGCGCGTGTCCGGCGGCGCATTCTCGAACTGGGCGGCGGAGAACCTGCGCCCGGGCAGCGCCATCGAAGTGATGCCGCCGCAGGGGCAGTTCCACATGGCACTGCAACCCGATGCGCAGCGCCATGTCGTGGCTTTCGCATCCGGTAGCGGCATCACGCCGGTGCTGTCGATCATCAAGACCACCTTGCTGGCCGAGCCGAACACCAGCGTCACGCTCGTCTACGGCAACCGGTCGTCGAGCGGCGTGATGTTCAAGGAAGAACTCGAGGACCTGAAGGACACCTACCTCGGCCGCTTCAACCTGGTCTGGATCATGAGCCGCGAGTCGCAGGACATCCCGCTGTTCAACGGTCGCATCGATCACGAGAAATGCAGCCAGCTGCTCACGCATTGGATCGACCCGGCCAGCATCGACGCGGCCTTCATCTGCGGTCCGGAAGACATGATGCTGGCCACCTCGCAAGCGCTGCAGGACCATGGCGTCGACAAGTCGCGCATCAAGGTCGAACTGTTCGGCACCGCGCCGAAGGACGGCAAGCTCCGCGTGACGCGTGCCCCCGCCGAAGGCAGCGACCAGTGCGAAGTCGAAGTCGTCGTCGACGGCACGCGGCGCAGCTTCTTCATGCGCAAGAACACCGACAACCTGGTCGACGCCGGCATCAAGGCCGGGCTGGAGATGCCGTATTCGTGCAAGGGTGGCGTGTGCTCGACCTGCCGCGCCAGGGTGCTGCATGGCGAGGTCGACATGGACATCAACTTCGCGCTCGAAGACTACGAGGTGGCGCGCGGCTTCGTCCTCTGCTGCCAGAGCTATCCGGTCACCGACAAGCTGGTCATCGACTTCGACCAGGAGCACGCGCACAACTGAGCCCACCCCCGAAGCGCCACTCGTGCCACGGACGGCCGCCAGAGGCGGCTGCTCTTGCGGACCGTCCAAGCCTGCGCAGGCAGGCTTGGAGCCGCGGTCCTCAGCCCCTCAAGGGGGCGCATCCAGCGGCCCGGCAGAGCCGGTTCCGCGGGTGCCCGCGAAGAGGCACTACCCGCCCTGGTTTCATGCGTCGCGACTCACGCGATTGCTTGGTGAACAACTGATTTGAATCGAAACGCTGCCACACATTCATTCGACAAGGAGACAAGAAAATGACCGTCCACACCACCCCCACCGATCTGCTCGACCCCATCGAGCGCGCCAGCCGCGACGAGATCGCCGCCCTGCAACTCCAGCGCCTCAAGGCCACGCTGCAGAACGTCTACGACAACGTGCCGCACTATCGCCAGGCCTTCGATGCCAAGGGCGTGCATCCCGATGACCTGAAGACGCTGGCCGACCTGGCCAAGTTTCCGTTCACCACCAAGAAGGACCTGCGCGACAACTACCCCTTCGGCCTCTTCGCCGTGCCGCGCAGCCAGGTCTCGCGCATCCACGCGTCGTCGGGCACGACCGGTAAGCCCACGGTGGTGGGCTACACGAAGAATGACATCGACAACTGGGCCACCCTGGTGGCGCGGTCCATCCGCGCCGCAGGCGGCCGTGCGGGCGATGCGATGCACATCTCCTACGGCTACGGCCTGTTCACCGGCGGACTGGGTGCGCACTACGGCGCCGAGAAGTTGGGTTGCACCGTCATCCCCATGGGCGGCGGCCAGACCGAGAAGCAGGTGCAGCTGATCCAGGACTTCAAGCCGCGCATCATCATGGTCACGCCGTCATACATGCAGGTGATCCTCGAGGAGTTCGCGCGCCAGGGCATCGACCCGCGCGAGTCCTCGCTGAAGATCGGCATCTTCGGCGGCGAGCCCTGGACCGAAAGCATGCGCAGCGACATCGAGGCGCAGGCCGGCATCGATGCGGTCGACATCTACGGGCTCTCCGAAGTGATGGGCCCGGGCGTGGCCAGCGAGTGCGTCGAGTCGAAGGACGGGCCGGTCATCTGGGAAGATCATTTCTATCCCGAAGTGATCAACCCCGAGACCGGCGAAGTGGTGGCCGACGGCGAGGAGGGCGAACTGGTCTTCACCTCGCTGACCAAGGAAGCCTTCCCCGTCATCCGCTACCGCACGCGCGATCTCACACGGCTGATGCCGCCGACCTCGCGCGCCTTCCGTCGCATCGGAAAGATCGTCGGCCGCTCCGACGACATGCTCATCATCCGCGGCGTGAACGTGTTCCCGACGCAGATCGAGGAACTGGTGCTCAAGCACGGCAAGCTGTCCTCGCTCTACCAGATGATCGTCACGCGCCAGGGCTTGCTCGACGAGGTCGAGGTGCTGGCCGAACTGCAGCCGGGTGCGGCCGACATGCCGTCCAGCGAAGTGGCGGACACCGCCCGCTGGCTGCAGCAGCGCATCAAGACCATGGTCGGCATCAGCACCCGCGTGACGGTGCAGGCGCCCGAGTCGATCGAACGCACCTCGACCGGCAAGGCGCGTCGCGTGATAGACAACCGCCCGCGCGCCTGATTGCTGCAACAGCGTGCCTCCGCGCGCCCGTGTCACCCTTCAATGGCACGCGGGCGCCACGCAACTTGCAGGAATCGTGCGCCCGATGGTTGGTAAATTGCGCGGTCGCAAGCGACCGTCATCAAGGCGGCGAGCCATCAAGGAGGCACAAGAATGAACTGGGTATCCATCGCCGCGGATTGGTCCGCATGTCCTTCGAAGCCGGGCACTGGGCAGGCACGCATCCCGGTCTGCAAGTCGCGGACTCGATTCATTCTTCCGGCCTGATCGCTGCCTCCTCCCGCTGCTCCCCGCGCGGCGATGGCCCGCATCGATTCGAGCGAGCGCACGCTGCAGCGTGCGAGCGTCCGATGCCGATGCCGATGCCGATGCCGATGCCGATGCCGATGCCGATGCGGTTGCGGTTGCGCACTTCCCACTTTGATTCCCAACATGCAGACTGCGCAGATCGCGCGCCTGATCCAGAACCTGCCTTTCTTCCAGGGGCTGGATGAAGAGGTGCTCACCAGGCTGGCTCGCGAGTCGCGCGTGATCCGCGTGCAGAAGCGGGAGGTCATTTTCCGCAAGGGGGAGCCTTCCTGCGGCAGCTATGTCATCGCCTATGGCCGCGTGCGCCAGTCGCTGTTCTCGAGCCAGGGCGTCGAGAAGCCGCTGCGGGTGATCGAAACGGGTGGCGGCTTTGGCGACGCCACGCTGCTGAAGGACCTGGCGCACAACACCACGACCATCGCGCTCGAAGACACGGCGCTGATCTTCGTGCCCAAGGCCACTGTGCTGGCGCTGCTGCAGGCCGACCCGCAGTTGACCTTGCGCCTGCTTTGCAGCCTGGCGGGCCGATTGCACCAGGCGGCGGTGGACATCGAGGAGTTCTTCATGCACCCGCCGGGTGCGAGGCTCGCGAGCTACCTGCTGCGGCTGGTGCCGCCCGATGCCGGCGAGGTGAGCCGCGTCCAGCTGTCGTTGCACAAGCACCTGATGGCCGCGCAGTTGAACCTCACGCCGGAGACCCTGTCGCGCTACTTCCGGGAGTTCTGCAAGCTGGGGCTGATCGAGCTGCAGGGCAATTGCGTGACCATCCTGGATGTGCGCAGGTTGAGCCAGCATGCGACGGACAAAAAATAATCGGCAGTCGAATCATCGAACTGCCGATCGGAAGACCCTTTTGAGAAGGGTTCGTTCTTCTTGGTAAAGCGGGTCAGATCACAGCTTGATCCAGATGTGCTCTTCCACCGACTGGAACACGCCTTCCGGAGCGGCAGGAATCTTGGCGTTGTTGGCCGGGTCCATCGTGGCCATCTTCAGCTTTTCGAGTGCTGCCATGTTCTCGAAGGTTTCCAGCATGACCACCTGGCCGGCGGGGCCGCCGAAGCGGGCGTATACCTGTGCGTGCAGTGCATAGACTTGGTTGACGGCTTCGCAGCGCTTCTTGGCGTAGACCAGGGCGTCCTGCTGGTGGCCAGCGTGCGGGGTGCCGATACGGGTGAACATCACAGTCATCTTGTGCTCCTTGATATTGGTTTTATTGAACGGTCGACCAGACATTCCGGTGACCGGGCGTGATCCTAAGGATGAATGATTTCGTTTGAGACGCTGGACGAGGGCAACTTCAAGAACCTTGATTTCAGTCAAGGAAATTCATGTGTTCCAGGGAACCAAGGGTCAATCCGGATTCCATCCGCATCGAATCCCATCCTGTCGAAAGTGATGCACAGGTGCGGGTTGTGTGAGTACTTTGGGTGTCCTAGCATCCACCCCAGAGAGAACTGGAGACGAGAACAATGCCCGCGCAGCCATTGCATGCCGCCGATGCTCCGGCCCAAGCCGCCACGATCCGCTATGACAGGACCTTGACGCGCGACGCCGGGGAGCACGCCGCCAGCCTGAGCGCCTGGGACCAGAACTACGAACAGCTGTCCGCCGGACGCTACGAGGGCTGCCTGGAGGAGTTCCATATCGGACCGGTGCAGATCTTCCGTGAGCAATCGAACCAGGCCGTGCTGCAGGGCGGGCGTCCCCGGGCAAACACCGTCTCCGTGGCGCTGGCCGAGGCCAGCCAGGTGGCAGGCTGGTATTGCGGGCATCAGATCGGTGGGGGCGGCGTCTTTGCCATCAGCTCGGAACTTGAATTCGAACTTGTCGCGGGCGCCGGCATGGCGCTGGTAGGGGTCTGCGTCGACACGGCGGAACTGGTCAAGCGCGCGGCCATCCTGCATGGGCGGGAGCTGCCGTTGAGCTTGCCGGGGCCTTCGCTGATCGCCCGGTCGACTTTCCATCGGGACGCCTTGTCGTCGCTGGTCGACAGCGCCATGTCGCTGGTGCGCGACCGGCCCGCGGCGCTGGCCGATGCGGCCGTGCGCAACCGGCTGGCCGAGTCGCTCACCGACGCGGTGCTCGACAGCATCGCGCCGGATTGCATCGAGTCGGGCCTGCTGCCCGGCGCCGCTGCGCGCCGGCAGATCGTGGCGACCGCGCGGGAGTACATGCGCAGCCATGCGGACGAGCCCATCTCGGTGCCGGACCTGTGCCTGGCCACGGGCGCGTCGCGTCGTGCCCTGCAGTACGCCTTCGAGAACGTGGTGCAACTGAGCCCCGTGACCTACCTGCGCGTGATGCGGCTCAACCGGGTGCGCAGCGAACTCCAGTCGCGGCAGGCCGACACGGTCGGCGACGTGGCGGCACGCTGGGGCTTCTGGCATCCGTCGCGCTTTGCGGCGGAATACCGCGAGTTGTTCGGTGAACTGCCGTCCGCCACCCGCATGCGCTTCACATCGCACGTGCAGCCGGAGTCCATGCGGCGTCACTGAGAAGGTGCGAATCTTTCTACTGCGGACGCCGATCTCGGGCCTGCGGTGTTGGCTCCGGCATGACAAGCGCTTCGCGCAATTGTCAGCCTGCCGCAACTTCGTTGTCACCGCACGCGAGTGCGGTTCCGCTCCGCGAACCGGCCTCCCGGCAGGCGCCCTCGCTACGAAATCTTCACACCTTCTCGGCTTTGCTGGCTGGCGGATACGGGTAATCCCTCCCGGCCGGCTTGCCAAAAGTGGATAACGCCGCGGCCCCCCGCGGCCCTAACCTTCGTCGCGCTGTCACTCCGACCGACGACGACCAGGAATCCACCATGCAAACCGTATCCACTTCATTCGCACTGCGCACGACCGGCCCGCGGCTGCGGCCGATCGGACGGGCACTCGCCCTGGCCTTCGGCGCTTGCGCTATCGGCGCGGCCGCCTTGTGGTCCGCGCCCGCGATGGCCCACGGCGGCGCGGCCCACATGGTTCCGATGACCAAGACGCTGGAAGACTTCGGCGCCAGCGTGCGCTTCGACCGCTTCTCCAACGTCTACACCATCAACCGCAACGGCACGCTGGTGCGCGTCAAGCCCGGCTCGCGTGAGGCGCTGATCAACGGTCAGCCGATGCAACTCGATGTGCCGGTGGTGATGCGCAAGGGCGCGCCCTACGTGTCGCGCGACTTCATCAACCAGGTGTTCCAGTCGAACCTGGACAAGACCTTCGTCATCGAGCGCAAAGCCAGCCCGCTCAATCCGCTGACCGAGGCCGAGATCAACGCCACCGTCGACGTGCTGAAGGCCTCGGGCAAGTACCAGCCGGGCTACCGCTTCACCGAGATCACCGTGAAGACGCCGCCCAAGGACCAGGTCTGGGCCTACGCGCTCGGTGGCCAGCCGGTACAGGCGCCGCGCCAGTCCAACGTCGTCATCGTCGACGGCAAGAAGGTCATCGAAGCCACGGTGGACCTGGCCGCGCGCAGCGTCACGAACTGGAAGCCCATCGAAGGCGCGCATGCCATGGTGCTGCTGGACGACTTCGAGTCGGTGCAGAAGATCATCGAGTCCAGCACCGAATACGCGCAGGCGCTCGCCAAGCGCGGCATCAACGACGTCAAGAAGGTCTATGCCACGCCGCTGACCGTCGGCTACTTCGACGGCAAGGATGGCCTGAAGCAGGAAGACCGTCTCCTGAAGGTTGTCAGCTATGCGGACGTCGGCGATGGCAACACCTGGGCCCACCCCATCGAGAACCTGGTGGCGGTGGTCGACCTGGAACTGAAAAAGGTCATCAAGATCGAGGATTCGGGCGTGGTGCCCGTGCCGATGAAGGCCACGCCCTATGACGGCCGTGATCGCACCCTCACGCCCGCACCCAAGCCGCTGGACATCACCGAGCCCGAAGGCAAGAACTACACGATCACCGGCAACACGCTGCACTGGCGCAACTGGGACTTCCACATGCGGCTCGACTCGCGCGTGGGGCTGACGCTGCAGACCGTGACCTACAACGACAAGGGCACCAAACGCAAGATCATGTACGAGGGCTCGCTGGGCGGGATGATCGTGCCCTACGGCGATCCTGATACCGGCTGGTACTTCAAGGCCTACCTCGACTCGGGCGAGTACGGCATGGGCACGCTGACCTCGTCCATCGTGGCCGGCAAGGACGCGCCGATGAACGCCGTGCTGCTCGATGCCACGCTGGCCGACTTCACCGGCAAGCCCTACAAGATCCCGAACGCGATGGCCGTGTTCGAGCGCTACGCCGGCCCCGAGTACAAGCACAACGAGATGGGCAAGTACAACATCAGCACCGAGCGTCGCGAGCTGGTGGTGCGCTGGATCAGCACGGTCGGCAACTACGACTACATCTTCGACTGGGTCTTCGCCGAGAACGGCACCATCGGCATCAATGCCGGCGCCACCGGCATCGAGGCGGTCAAGGGCGTGAAGTCGCGCACCATGCAGGACGCGACGGCGGCGGAAGACACGCGCTACGGCACCTTGCTCGACCACAACATCGTCGGCACCACGCACCAGCACATCTACAACTTCCGGCTCGACATGGACGTCGACGGCGAGAAGAACTCGCTGACCGAAGTCGACCCGGTGGTCGTTCCGAACGTGCGTGGCGGCCCGCGCACCAGCGCCATGGAGACGGTCACGCGCACGGTGGCGACCGAGCAGAAGGCGGCGCAGAAGTTCGATGCGGCGACGATCCGCCTGCTGAGCAATCCCTCGCGCAGCAACAAGGTGGGCAACCCCGTGTCCTACCAGCTGATCCCCTATGCCGGCGGCACGCACCCGATCGCCAAGGGTGCCAACTTTGCGAAGGACGAGTGGATCAACCACCGCCTGAGCTTCATGGACCGCCAGCTCTGGGTCACCCGCTACAACGCCGATGAATTGTTCCCTGAAGGCAAGTACCCCAACCGTTCCAACAAGGACACCGGCCTGGGTGCATTCGTCGCCGACGACCAGCCCATCGAGAACACAGACAACGTGGTCTGGCTGACCACCGGCACCACCCACGTGGCACGTGCCGAGGAGTGGCCGATCATGCCGACGGAGTGGGTCAACGTGCTGCTCAAGCCGTGGAACTTCTTCGATGAGACGCCGACGCTGGGGCTGAACGCGCCCGCGGCCAAGGCCAAGTAAACCTACGAGGACCCAAGGATGCAAGACCATACAGAGCACGCAAAGTGCCGTAGCAGCTCAACCACCGGCGGCACCCAGCGCCGCGACTTTCTCAAGCTGGGAGCGGCCGCCCTTGCCGCACCCTTGAGCATGATGGCGCAATCCGCGCACGCCGCGGCCAAGGGTGCCGGCGAGATCACCGGATGGACGGCGATCCAGCTGTCGCAGGCCATCCAGTCGCGCAGCGTGTCGTGCGTGGAGGTCATGACGGCCTACCTGTCGCAGATCGATCGCTTCAATCCGAAGGTCAACGCGATCGTTTCGCTGCAGGCACGCGATGGCCTGCTGGCGCAGGCCACCGAGCGCGATGCGCAACTGGCCAGCGCCACCAAGGCCGGCCAGAAGGTCGGCTGGATGCATGGCTTCCCGCAAGCGCCGAAGGACCTGACCAACACGGCTGGCATCACCACGACGCAAGGCTCGCCGATCCTGAAGAACAACGTGCCCAAGGCCGACTCGATCATCGTGGAGCGGGCCCGCAAGGCCGGCGCCGTGCTGATCGGCAAGACCAACACGCCGGAGTTCGGCCTCGGTTCGCACACCTACAACACGGTGTTCGGCACCACGCTCAATGCCTACGACACCACGAAGAGTGCCGGCGGCAGCAGCGGCGGCGCGGCGGTGGCGCTCGCATTGAACATGCTGCCCGTGGCCGATGGCAGCGACATGATGGGTTCGCTGCGCAATCCGGCCGCATGGAACAACGTCTACGGCTTCCGTCCGTCTTTCGGCCGCGTGCCCTTCGGTCCGACCAGCGAAGTCTTCCTGCAACAACTGGGCTATGAAGGGCCGATGGCGCGCAACGTGGCCGACCTGGCCATGATGCTGTCGGTACAAGCAGGCTTCGATGCGCGCACGCCGCTGTCCATCGACGAAGACCCGGCGGTGTTCGCCAAGCCCTTGCAGAAGGACTTCAAGGGCGCGCGCATCGGCTGGCTCGGCGACTTCAACGGCTACCTGCCGATGGAGGCCGGCGTCATGGACATCTGCACCAAGGCGCTGAAGAACTTCGAGGCCATCGGCTGCAAGGTCGAGGCGGTGCAACCCGAGTTCTCGATGGAGAAGCTCTGGAACACCTGGCTCGCGATGCGCGGCTTCGTCATCGCGGGCGTGGCCGGCGGCTTGTATGTTGACCCCAAGCTGCGCGCCATGATGAAGCCCGAGGCCGTGTGGGAAGTCGAGAACGGCCTGAAGCTTTCAGGGGCGGACGTGTTCAAGGCGAGCGTCGATCGCTCCGCCTGGTACCAGGCCCTGAACAACCTGTTCAAGACCTACGACTACCTCGTGCTGCCTTCTGCGCAGGTGTTCCCTTTCGACGCCAAGCTGGACTGGCCCAAGAGCATCAACGGCAAGCCCATGGACACCTACAACCGCTGGATGGAAGTGGTGGTGGGCGGCACGCTCGCGGGTCTTCCGGTGCTCAACGTGCCCGCGGGCTTCGGTGCGAACGGACTGCCCATGGGCCTGCAAGTCATGGGCCGCGCGCAGGCCGACCTCGCCGTGCTGCAGGTCGGGCATGCGTATGATCAAGCGAGCGGCTACACCTCACGGCGCAGTCCGCTGCTGGGTTGAATGGGGGGTTCTCCCAGCGTCAGGCATTTCATTCACAAATATTGATAGAGAGACATTCATGCATCAAGCCCATATGACCATCAACGGCCGCGCTGTCACCGGCTCCGGCACTTTCGAGATCCTCAACCCTTCGACCGGCCAGGTGGTCGGCACCGCACCCAACGGCACCACCGCCGACCTGGAAGCCGCCGTCAACGCCGCGCATGCCGCCTTCCAGAGCTGGTCGCAAAAATCCGACGCCGAACTGGCCGAGGCCTGCGTCGCGGTCACCAACAAGCTCAGCGCGCACGCCGAGGAACTGGCCACGCTGCTCACGCAAGAGCAGGGCAAGCCGCTGAACGGCATGGGTTCGCGCTTCGAGCTCGGCGGTGCCGGCATGTGGGCCGGCTACACCGCCGGCCTGACGCTGCCGGTGAAGGTGCTGCAGGACAACGAGCAAGGCCGCGTCGAACTGCATCGCAAGCCACTGGGTGTGGTCGGGTCCATCACGCCGTGGAACTACCCGGTGATGATCGCCGTGTGGCATGTGCTGCCCGCGCTGCGCACCGGCAACACGGTGGTCATGAAGCCCTCGCCCTACACGCCGCTGGCCACGCTGCGCATGGTCGAGTTGCTCAACGAAGTGCTGCCGCCGGGCGTGCTCAACTGCGTGAGCTGCGATGACAAGACGTCCAACCTCGGCGCCCAGATGTCGTCGCACCCGCTGATCCGCAAGATCGTCTTCACCGGCTCCACCAACACCGGCAAGCGCGTCATGGCATCGGCCGCGGAAACGCTCAAGCGCCTCACGCTGGAACTGGGCGGCAACGATGCCGGCATCGTGTTGCCTGACGCGAACCCCAAGGCCATTGCGGAAGGCCTGTTCTGGGGCGGCTTCATCAACAACGGCCAGACCTGCGCCGCGATGAAGCGCCTGTATGTGCACGACAGCATTCATGACGACGTCTGCGAGCACCTGGTGGCCTACGCGAAGAACGTGAAGATGGGCGACGGCATGGACGAGACCAGCATGCTGGGCCCGGTCCAGAACCGCCCGCAGTTCGACATCGTCTCGCGCCTGGTGGCCGATGCGAAGAAGAAGGGCGAAGTCCTGATCGGCGGCGAGCCGGGCGATGGACTGTTCTTCCCGGCAACGATCATTGCCGGTCTCAAGAACGGCGATTCGCTGGTCGACACCGAGCAGTTCGGTCCCGCACTGCCCGTCATCCGCTACTCCGACGTCAACGAGGCCGTGCGCGCCGCCAACGACAGCCAGAACGGCCTCGGCGGCTCCGTGTGGTCGAGCGACATCGAGCATGCCAAGCGCATCGCGCTGCGCATGGAAACCGGCTCGGTGTGGATCAACAAGCACGGCGCCATCCAGCCCAACGCGCCCTTCGGCGGCCACAAGCTGTCGGGCCTGGGCTTCGAGTTCACGGAAGACGGTATGAAGGAATACACCGACGGCCAGGTGATCTTCAGCTGATGCGATGGCCCTGGGCAGCCCCCAGGGCCCTTGCCGGCCTCGCGCATGCCACGCACGCGTCCAGGTTTGCGCGAGGCCACGCGGATCCCTGCCAACCGTCGTGCGGTCGCGCGATGGCTCGGTCAGAACAAGAACAAGACTGGGAGACAGACATGTACGTGCAATTCGTGGGCGATGCGTCACGGGGACTGCGAGTCTTGCCACAAGGCCGCGCAGTCCGCATCCATGCTGAGCATCGCAACCCGTGTTCGGCCTCCATCGGGGCCATGAACAAACCCCAGGCCCACAGCCTGTTCCCCTGTTGTCCATTGGGATCCGCCAGGTCGCCGCAAGGGCGACGTGCCCCGCTGGCATAGGCGCGATTCCCTTCCCCACGCATTCCGGACTCCGTTGATGGAGTCGCCTCGGTCGCTCGCCAACGAGCGACCTGGGCTGCCCTGCGCCCGCGCATGAGCGGCGGCCGCCATCCCGCGGCCCACCAGCAACACCAATCCCGGGCGCCTTTCGGCGTCCTCATGAAACGACCGCCGAGGGGCGGCACAAACTCAAGGAGACATCGAGTGAACTCAAGTGCGACAGTGGCACCGGCGAGCCCCCCAACGGCGGCCGAGCTTGGAAGAGTGGAGGCTGTGTACAAGAAGGTGGGATGGCGATTGCTGCCGATCCTGCTGGTCTCCTACATGATCGCGTACCTCGACCGGGTCAACGTCGGCTATGCCCAACTGGGCATGAAGGAGACGCTGCCCTGGAGCAACGAGGTCTACGCGCTGGGCGCGGGGATGTTCTTCTTCGGCTACCTGATCTTCGAGGTGCCCAGCAACCTGATCCTCGTGAAGATCGGGGCGCGCAAGACGATGCTTCGCATCATGGTGCTCTGGGGACTGGCGGCGGCGGGCATGATGTTCGTCACCACGCCGATCGAGTTCTACATCATCCGCTTCGTCCTCGGTGCATGCGAAGCGGGCTTCTTCCCGGGCGTGATCCTGTACTTCACCTTCTGGTATCCGTCGGTGCGGCGAGGGCAGGTGATCGCGATCTTCATGTCCGCGACGGCGCTCATCAGCGTGGTGGCCGGGCCGATCTCCGGCGCGACGCTCAAGTACATGGACGGCCTCAATGGCTGGCACGGCTGGCAATGGATGTTCCTGGTCCAGGGCTTGCCGGCCGCGTTCCTGGGCATCGCCTTGTACTGGTGGCTCGACGACAAGCCGGAGCAGGCCAAGTGGCTGACCGGCGCCGAGAAGAACCTGCTGCGCTACAACCTGGAGACCGACACGGACAAGAGCGCCAATGCCGGTCATTCGCTGGGCGCGGTGCTGCGCGACCCGCGCGTCTATGTCTTTGCCGCCTCGTACTTCATGCTGCTGGGCAGCGCCTACACGATCGTCTTCTGGCTGCCGACGCTGATCCAGAGCTGGGGTGTGAAGGACCTGTTCGTGGTCGGCCTGCTGGCGGCCATCCCGAACTTCTTCGGCGTGATCGCCATGGTCGTGGTCGGTCGCCACTCGGACCGGACGCGCGAACGTCGCATGCACTACATGGCGTGCTGCATCGTGATCGCCATGGGCCTGGGCATCACGACCCTCACCACGGGCAGCATCTGGGCCTCGCTTGCGGCGCTCTCGATTGCGACGGCCGGCATGACCAGCGCCACGCCGTTGTTCTGGACGGCAGTGACCGAGTACCTGCCGAAGTCCGCGGCGGCCGGCGGCATTGCCTTCATCAGCAGCCTGGGCGCACTGGGCCCGGCTGTCTTCCCCTCGATCAACGCGGCCATCGTGAAGTCGACGGGCAGTCCCAATGCCAGCATGTATGTCGTGATGTGCGTCTATTTCGTTTGCGGCTCGCTGCTTGTCGCGGCGGTGGGCTCGAAGAAGAGGAACGCTGCGGCGGCGCATTGACGTCGCGGAGCAGGCGGGTGCCGGACGAGGCGGTCAGCCCGCCTTGTCGGCAGGTTCGTCCGGCTGTGCGAGCTTCTTGTTGCGCACCTGCTTCATCATCTCTTCGCCTTCGACGTCCTTGCCGTCGGAGGGGATCGATTCCTCCTGGGTGAGTTCCGGTTCTTCGTTGTCGCCCGGCTTGGTGCGTGATGATTCGCTGGCGGTCATGGCGGTCTCCTGATAGTGGAGGCCCAGCCTGCGTCCGTTCACAAGGACGGCGCCTCGGCGGAACGCTTCAAGGGTCGTCAGCCTGCACTGACGCCGGACAGGCCCAAGGCCTTGTAGACCGCATCGGCCTGCCGACGCAGGCGCAGCGATTCCGGCTGCCCGTTCAGTTGCCGTTGCAGCACGCCTTGGGCACCGGTCAACGCCACTTCGGTGCCGCTGCGCACCAGTGCGTCGAGGTACACCTGCTCGAACAGGTCGCGCTGGGCATGGCTGCCGCCGATCTCGATCAACCGGGGCAGGGCGAGCCCCAGCCCTTCGAGGGCGCCCTCATGGTCGCCGCGCGCATGAGCACGCAGCCCGTGCGCGGCCGGCACGCACACACGCTCCCATGCGGCGCGGGTCGAGCTTGGCGCGCGCGTGGCATAGGCGTCGATGTTGTGCAGCAACGTGTCGGCCTCGGGCCGTCCCGCGCGCGCGAGGCCATAGAGGTATTGCAGGTCGAGAAAGGGCAGGACGTGATCCCCGGTGCGCAGCAACAGGTGATCGGCCAGGTCTTGCCAGCGATCCCCGACGTCGATGCCGGCCAGTTCGAAGCGCGCCAGCAGCGAGGCCGCGCCGATCTGGTCCTGCGAATAGGCCTTGACCACGCCCCAGACCTGCTCGTCATACACGGCCAGCGCCTCGGTATCTCGCCCCAGGTCGATGAGGAACAGCGCGATATGCCACCAGTTGTGCGTGACCATGAAGGAGTTCAGGCCGGTCCAGCTGTCGCTGACGTCATGCATGAAGCCCAGGCCTTCAGAAAGCCGGCCTTCGGTCAGCATCACATGGCCCAGCGCGTGATGGGCCCACGGCTCCTTGCGGCACAGCGCGATGGCGCGGCGGGCGCTGGCTTCGGCCTCGCGCATCAGGTGGCATTGTTCGTAGCCGAACGCGGCCATGCCGTGCACGTACGGCACGTCGGCGGATGACTGCAAGGTGGCCAATGCGATGCGCAGCATGCCCGGGCAGTCGCCGACATTGAAGCAGTGGTACTGGCCCAGCTTGAGCGAGGCCAGGTCGCGCGGAAACTCGCGTGCCTGTTCCTCGTGCAGCCGTATTGCCTGCGCAATGTCGCCCGCCACCCACGCGGCCACCGCCGCGATGAAGCGCCGTTCACGCGGCGTGGCCCGAGTGACGCCGGACTGCGCGCGCGCGATGAAGGGCCGCGCATGGCCCACGGCATCGCGCGACTCGGCGAACATGTGCAGCGCCGCGCAGTACGCCTGCACGATTGGACTGGTGTCCTGCGCAACCGACAACACGTTGACTGCCCGCGCCTCGCAGGAGATGAAGCCCATGACGAAATCGTCGACCGCCCGCACGCTTGCGGCGTCGCTCACGCTGACGGGGTTGCCGAGGCTGTCGGTGTGCATCGGCGCATTGTGCCGCCGCGCTCGGTGCGAGCCTGCCGATGGGCATCCGTCCGCGGCCTTTGGCGGGCTGCCCGGCGCGCAGGGCCGGGGCTCGCTCAGTTGCCGGCCTGCAATCGACCGGGCTTGAACACCATCGACCCCACCAGCCCGCAAGCCGCGAGGGTCCAGACAATCACTGCGCCGGACGGAAGGTCGAGCAAGGCCGACAGCGCCAACCCCAGGCCGTAGCCCGCCGCGCCGATGCCGTAGGCCAGCACGAAGCGTTTGGTGCCCGCGTGCCCCAGTGTCCCGAGCGCCGGGATGATCAGGCTGGAGAACACGAGGTACACCCCCACCAGTTGCACCGATGCGGTCACAGCCAGCGCAAACACCCCATAGAACCCGAAGCGCCCGAGCCGCGCCACCCAGCCCAGGCGCAGCGCCGCCAGCAGCACCGCCGACACGCCGGCCAGCCACATCAGCTGCGTCGTGTTGACCCACAGGATCTGCCCCACGAGCAAGTCCTTCAGATGCTCCCCGCCATGCGGATTGCTCGCCAGCAGCACGATGCCCGCGCAGGCGGCGAGGATGAACATGACGCCGATCAGTGCCTCCTGCTGCTTCGGCGCGCGGCGCTCGGTCCAGGTCAGCAGCCAGGCGCCGAGCAGCGCGGCGCTCACTGCGGCGGCCTGCACCGCGATGCCGCCTTCAGGCAGACCCAGCGCGTCGGCCGCGATCACGCCGAGCCCTGCAATCTGCGCGATGGCCAAGTCGATGAAGACGATGCCCCGGTCCAGCACCTGCACGCCGAGCGGCACGTGCGTCGCCAGCACCAGCAGCCCCGCGACCAGCGCGGGCCCCAGGATGCCCCAGTCCAGCGCGCTCCAGTTCAAGGCTTGGCCCCGGCGGCGAGCAGGCGCGCCACCGTGTCGTCAAAGAGTCCGAACAGGTCCTTGGCGCCATCGGTGCCGCCCACCGTGAAGGGCAGCTTCACCGCGGGGATGCCGGCGTTCTTGCTGAGCCAGTCCGACGGGCGCGAGTCCTGGTAGGCGCCATAGATGACCATGCGCACCGGCGCGTCCTTGATGGCGGCCTGGACACCCTGCAGGTGCGAGGCGGTCGGCTCCACGCCGGGCTTCGGCTCCAGCACCGCCACCTGCTTCAGGCCGAGCCAGTCGTAGAGATACGCGAAGGCGCTGTGCTGCGACACCACCGACACGCCCTTGAGCGGCGCGGCCTTGGCCGACCAGCCCGCCATCGCCTTCTGCCAGCGCTGCGAGAAGTCAGCGGTCGCCTTTGCATAGTCGGCGGCATGCGCCGCGTCCACCTGCTGCAACCGCGCACCGAGTGCCGTCGCCACCGCCGCGATGTTGCGCGGGTCAGTCTGGATGTGCGGGTTGCCGGCCGCATGCACGTCGCCTTGCGAGCGGTCGACCGAGGTCGGCACTTCGAGCTTGCGCACGAAGTCGGCGGCCGCGAAGTTGCCGGGTTGCCCTGGCTGGATCTTCGGATTGCCGGATTGCTGCAGCAGGATGGGCAGCCAGCCTACTTCCAGTTCGGCGCCGGTGCAGACGATCAGGTCGGCGCTGCGTGCGCGAGCGATCAGGCTCGGCTTGGCCTGGATCTGGTGCGGGTCCTGCAAGGCATTGGTCGCCACCGACACGTCCACGTTGCTGCCGCCGAGTTCCTGCGCGAGCGCGCCCCATTCGGGCTCGCACGCGAGCACGCGCACGGCCGCGCTGGCGGGCGCGGCGAGCAGGAGCAGCGGCGCTGCCAGCGTCGCCAGGAGGATCGAACGATTCAGTTTCATGATGTTCTCCAAGGGGTGCCTCAATAGCCGTGCGCGCCGTGCGCGCCCAGGCTCATCTGGTATTGCACCGAGATCTGGTTGTCGGACTTGCCCTCGCGCGAGCGGTCCTGCGCAAACTGCAGGCGGATGCGGGAGAACTCGCTGGGCCGGTAGTCCAGCATGATGGAATTCTTCTTCGGCCGATAGCCCGTGGTCGCCAGGCCGCCATCGAGGCCAAAGGACGGCGTGCCCGGGTCCAGCCGTTCGGTGCGCAGGCCGATGCGCCAGTTGGGCAGGAACTGGTAGACGCCTTGCAGGTACCAGCCGGACTGCGTCACGCTGTAGGGACTCGGCAGCGCGGAGCCGTCGAATGTCGCGACCATGCTGCCATCGCGCTCGCTGCGCAAGTACTCGCCCTGCAGCTTGAAGTTGGTGCGCGTCGCGTTGCCGTTCGGCGCCCACTTCCAGACGCCGTCGAGCACCCATACGCGGGAGTTGCCGGTGAACTGGTTGGCAAACGGCATGTCCGTGGCATCGAAGCCCGCCAGGGTCTGGTCGCTGGCCTTTGCATGGAGCATCGAGATGCCGGCGCGCCAGGAGTTGCTCGCGCCGATGTCGCCGCCGGTGTGGGCGTAGAGCGCGTACATGCCGGCGCCGTTGGCGTTCTTGTCGCTGCCCGGGAAGGTGCGGCCGCGGCCCAGTTCGGCGCCGAGTTCGAGGTACTGGTCGATGGGCGCGATCCACTTCAGTTGCACCCCGTCGTCGCCGTACTGCGTGCCGAGCATGGCCTGGTAGGCCAGCGGCGCGTCGGCGAAGTCCCAGGTGTGGGCATGCTGCGGGTTCAGGTAGCCCACGCCCGAGAAGAAGCGTCCGCCCTTGAGCGTGAAGCCCTTGCCCAGCGCGGTCGTCTCGACGAAGGCTTCCTCGATCGACACCGAGTTGTCGGACGCCACTGCGATGTTCGCGGCGCCGCGGAACCACGGGTCGATGCTGGCAGAGAAACCGAGCTCGGTTTCGCCCAGGTTGAACCCGCGCGTGCCGGGACCGATCTCCGAGTCGGGCGGCAAGGGGAAGCCGGTGATGCGGTAGTCCGCCGGGTCGCGCGACGTGCGGGTGTAGCCGCCCGACAGGATCAGCGACATCGCGGGGTTGAAGGAACTGGCGCCGCCGCCTGATGCGACCGCGACGGGAGCGGCTGGCGCGGCTTGAGGAGCAGGTTGGGCCACCGTGGTCGTCGGTGACCAGGTGCCGGCGCCGGTCGGGCCGGCTACCGCAGCGGTTGCGCTGGCGGCAGCGGGCGGCGCGGTCGCACTGGCGGTCGCCGTGGTCGGCGCCGACGCGGCGGCTTCGGCCGACTTGACGCGCTGCTCCAGCGCTTTCAGCCGGGCTTCGTAGTCGGCGCGCATCGCCTTCATTTCTTTTTGCAGCGCGCGCACGTCGGAGGTGGTGTCGGCCATTGCGCCGATCGGAAGGGACATGGCGAGCGCGAGGCTCGCCGGCAAGAACTTGGGCATGAAAAAACGCTCCCGGCAATTACGTCGAAAGCACCCGGCCGCAATTCAGGCGGTTTTGGGCGCTACTTGGAGAAAAAGTCAACGCAGGGAGGCAGGGGGAGCGCGGCCTTGGTAGGCCAGCGTGGGGATGTTGTCACGCAGGTTGTCGAAGGCCAGCCGAGGCGCTTCGGAGGGAGCCGCCGGTGGCGGGGCCAGGGTGGGCAGGTCGGCGGCCAGGGCGCCACCGGCAATGGCGCCGGCCGTGACGCAGAGGTCGCAATGCAGCGCATGATTCGCGGCCTTGTGGTCGACCGCCGCCGTGATCGCCTCGCCTGCGTGGGACAGCAGGTGCGAGGTCGCGGCCACCTGCGCGACCGGCAGCAACAGCACGAGCCACAGCAGCCACGCAAGGTGGCGCGGCGGGCGCGAGCGGAGGAACGGGGCGGCAGGCATGGGCGAGAGGCGAATCTTAGCCGGTGGATCTTGCGCCGCCATGCCAGGGACAGCAAGGTCGCGCAACGAAATCGCGTACAAATCGACTGCACGACTCGCGTAGCGGGATGGCCTGTGGCAGCAAAAGGGGGCGAGCGGCTCCGGTGCTTCCTGGTGCAGGGTATCGAGAAGTGCAAGGCGGCTGGCGGTGAGGTGGTCCGGCGCCCACCGCAGGCGTCAACGCAAGGTCTTCTTCATGAAAGCCAGGTAGTAATCGCTCGCGTAATGGTCGATCCGCGCGAACTCCTCATAGCCCTGCTTCAGGTAGAAGTCGCGCGCCTGCCATTCGAAGGTTTCCAGCTTGACGTTGCGCGCGCCCAGTTCCATGGCGCGGGCCTCGGCCTGAGACAGGAGCCGCGTGCCCAAGCCCTGGCCCCGCGCGCCCTCCGCGACCCACAACACGTCGATCTGCAGCCAGTACAGGAATACATAGGCACGCACGCCGCCCACCACCTTGCCGCCGCCGTCCTTGGCGTTCAGGCGAATCGACCGCTGCTCCGGATACTCGCCGACGAAGCCGTAGTTGAACTCGCGCAACTGGCGGCCGACATAGCCCGATCGGACCTCTTCCTCCGTGGCTTCCAGGATGCTCGGTTCGGACGCGTGCTCAGGCACCGGGCGGTTCCGGCCAGGGGCGTTGTGCTTCGCGGATCTGCTCGAAGGCCCGTGCGACGCGCAGCACGCCCAGGTCGTCGAAGCGCTGTCCCGCGATCTGCAGGCCGATCGGCAGGACGGCCGCGCTGTAGCCGCAGTTGATCGACGCCGCGGGCTGCTCCGACATGTTGAAGGGCACGGTGAAGCCGATGTGTTCCAGCGGACGCAACGGGTCGTTGGTGGGCGACGGGTCTTCGGCGGCGGCCGGCATGTTGGGGGCCACGGGCGAGATCACGTAGTCGAACTTCGCGCAAGCCGCGACCGCGGCCACCCGCGTGGTGTGGAACTGGCTGAAGGCGCGGAACACATGCTCGCCGCTGAAGCCGGCCGAACTCTCGGCCCAAACGCGGATGTAGGGCAGCACCCTGGCGCGCTGGTCCGGCCGCAGCGCCTTCATGTCGACGTTCGAGCGCATGCGCCAGAGGTGGTCCATGCCGTCGAGCATCGCCTGCGTCATGAAGGGCCGCATCGGCTCCACGATGGCGCCGGCCGCTTCGAACAGGCGGGCGGCATGCTCCACCGCCGCGTGAATCTCCGGATCGACCGGCAAGCCACAGCCCGCGTCGAGCAGCAAGCCGATGCGCAGGCCCTTCAGGTGGTCGGCGCCGACGTCGAAAGCAGCCCAGTCGATGTCGTTCGGCGGCAGGTTCATGCTGTCGCGCGCGTCGGGGCGCGACAGCACCTGCATCATCAGCGCGCTGTCGCCGACGGTGCGCGTCATCGGGCCGGCCGCACGGCCCATGTAGGGCGGATCGATCGGGATGCGCCCCAGGGTCGGCTTGAGCGTGAATATGCCGCACCAACCGGCCGGCAATCGCAGCGATCCGCCGATGTCGGTGCCGACATGCAGCGGCCCATAACCGGCCGCGGCCGCCGCACCCGCGCCCGCGCTGGAGCCGCCCGGTGTGCGCGTCAGGTCCCAAGGATTGCGCGCCAACGTGTGGAAGCTCGACAAGCCCGAGGACAACATGCCGTAGTCGGGCATGGTGGTCTTGCTGAAGATCACCGCGCCGGTTTCGCGCAGGCGCGCGGCCGGAGGGGCATCGAGCGCGGCCGGCTTCAGGTCCACGGCGGCGGTGCCCGCGGGCAGCGGATCGCCACGCGTCGCGATGTTTTCCTTGATCGTGACCGGCACGCCATCGAGTGGGCCGAGCGGCGCGCTGCTGCGCCAGCGCGCTTCGGAGGCCCGCGCTTGTTCCAACGCAGCTTCGGGGCGCAGCAGGTAAGTGGCCTGCAAGTGCGGCTCCCAGCGCGCGACCTGTGCCAGCACGTCCTGCGTGACTTCGACGGGTGACAGCTTGCCGTCGCGATACGCCGCCACCAATTCAACCGCCGAAGCGGCATGCAATGCGTTGTTCATTCAGCAGCGATCAGGGTGTTGTCGTGGGACACCGCGGTGCCGGCATTGCCGGGTCGCTGGTGATGGGAGTTGAGGGAGCTCACGGATTGCGCGGAGCCAGAGCCCCGGGGGCGAGCAACAAGCCGGTATCGCCCCGGCGAGTCAGGTCCTACCAGCTCAGCGCCGCCAGGTCGTTGGCGAAGATCGGCATCTCCTTCCAGAGACCCTTCACGCCCTTCTTGGCCGCGGTCGGCCACAGCGGCTGGAACAGGAATCCATTGACCGCGTCCGTCGCAATCATCTTCTGTGCATCGCCCAGCAGCTTGTTGCGCTCGGCGACATTGCCGGTGCTCTTGATCTTGTCGTACAGCGTGTTGAACGCCTTCGATTCATAGCCCCAGTAGTAGTCCGCCTTGGCGTAGTTGCCGAGGTCGAGCGGCTCGGCATGCGAAATGATGCTCAGGTCGAAGTCGTGCGCGCCGCCGTAGGTGTTGCCCAGCCATTGCGCCCACTCGACGTTCTGCACCTTCACCGTGATGCCGATCTTGGCCAGTTGCGCCACGATCACCTCGCCACCCTGGCGTGCATAGGGCGTGGGGGGCAGCGTCATCGTGAGTTCGAGCGGCGTCTTCACGCCAGCCTCCGCCAGCAGCTTCTTCGCCTTCTCCGGATCGAAGGGGTTGATGGCCGTGGTGTCGATGAAACCGGGCAGGCCGGACACGTAATGGCTGCCGATGGGCACGCCCAAGCCGTCCACGGAACCTTCGATGAAGGCCTTGCGATCGACGGCGGCCGAGATCGCGCGGCGTACGCGCACGTCGTCGAGCGGCTTGCGCTTGTTGTTCATGGTGAGGATGGTCTTGGCCAGGCCTGGGGCGAGGATCACCTGGAACTGCGGGTTGGCCTTGAACTGCGCGACGGTGCGAGAACCGATGCGCGGGAAGGCGTCGACGTCGCCCGCCAGCAGCGCCGCGGCCTGCGCAGCCGAGTCGGAAATGAAGCGGAAGGTGACCTTCTTGAGCTTGGCATCGGCCGGGTTGCGAAAGCCGTCCCACTTCGTCAACACCAGCGACGAACCTTTGGCCCAGCTCTCGAGCCTGTAGGGGCCGGTGCCGACGGGCTTGGTGGCGTTGGTGTCGGCGCTCTTGGGCTCGACGATCACGGCCGTGGCCTGACCCAGCACGAAGGGCAGGTCGGGGTCGATTTCCTTGTTGATCAGCACCACGGTGTTGTCGTCCACCACCTGCGTGCTCAGGTTGGCGAAGACGCGTTTGTCCTTGTTGGTGCTCTTATCGCCACCCGCGCGGTCAAAGGAGAACTTGACCATCTGCGCATTGAAGGGCTCGCCGTTCTGGAACTTGACGCCGCGGCGCAGCTTGAAGGTGTAGGTCTTCAGGTCGGGCGAGATCTCCCAGCTCTCGGCCAGCAGCGGCGTGACCTTGCCATCGGGATTGATCCGGGTCAGCGTCTCCAGGATGTTGAACTGCACCACTTCGGCGATCGCGGTCGCGGCAGCAGCGGTCGGGTCCAGGCCCGTCGGTTCCAGCGCCATGCCGATGACCATCGAGTCCTTTCGGCCCTGCGCCAGCGCAAGCTGCGGCGCTGCAGTGGCCAGCGCGGCCATGGCGGTGGACGTGAGAACGGTGCGGCGATTCAGCATGGTCGGCAACTCCAGGAGAAGAAGAAAGATTGCAAGGAAAGAATACGTTACATCAACTCACGATCGGCGGCTCGGCGCGCGGCACCGCGGCAAGCAGGGCCTGCGTGTAGGGGTGTTCGGCATGGGCGAACAGGTGCTGCGGAGTACCGCGTTCCACCACCAGGCCGCGGTGCAGCACGCAGACCTCGTCGCACAGGTGGTTGACCACTGCGAGGTCGTGGCTGATGAGCAGGTAGCTGATGCCGAACTGCTGCTGCAGGTCCTGCATCAGGTTCAGCACCTGGGCCTGCACCGACACGTCGAGCGCGCTCACCGGCTCGTCGGCCACGATGAGCTTGGGCCGCGTGATCAGCGCGCGGGCGATGGCGATGCGCTGGCGCTGGCCGCCGGAGAACTCATGGGGGTACTTGTCGAGGTCGCTGGTGCGCAGGCCGACCGCCGCGAGCGACTCGCTGGCGCGCTGGCGTTGCTCGGCGCGGCTGGTCTCGGCCAGGGCTTCGAGCGGCTCGGCCACGATGCGCGCGACGGTCTGGCGAGGGTCGAGCGAGCCGTAGGGGTCCTGGAACACCATCTGCACATCGCGCCGCGCCGCGCGCAGTTCCTGGCGCGGCAGCGCATGCAGGTCGCGCCCTTCCAGCCTGACGCGGCCGGATGTGGGTCGGTCCAGCGCCATCACCAGCCGCGCGATGGTCGACTTGCCCGAGCCGGATTCACCCACGATGCCCATGCTGCGCCCGGGTTGCACGCTGAAGCTCACGCCGTTGAGCGCCTTGACAGTCGGTGGTGGGCCGAAGAGCTTCTCGCGCGGCAGGTCGTAGTGACGCACCAGGTCGGTAACCTCCAGCAGCGGCGTTTCTGCCGTCATGCCTGCACCGCCGTGGCCGCGATCACGTCGTCGAGCCGAATGCAGCGCACTTCATGCGCGTGCCGCATCTGCATCGCCGGTGGCCGTGTCGTGTGGCAGGCATCGACCGTGAAGCTGCAACGACCCGCGAAGGGGCATCCCACCGGCAGATCGACCAGTTCGGGCACGCTGCCCGGGATCGTTGCCAGTCGCGCCCCACGCGGCGCACCCAGCGCCGGCCGCGCCGCGAACAGGCCCTGGGTGTAGGGATGCGCGCGCTCGGCGAACACGGTCGCCGTCGGCCCGCTTTCGACGATGCTGCCGCCGTACATCACCAGCATCTTCGACACGCTTTGCGCGATCACGCCGAGGTCGTGCGAGATCAGGATCAAGGCCATCCCGCGCTCCGCCACCAGCCCCTTGATGAGATCGAGGATCTGCTTCTGGATGGTCACGTCCAGGGCGGTCGTCGGCTCGTCGGCAATCAACAGGTCCGGCCCGCAGGCCAGCGCCATCGCGATGCCGATGCGTTGCCGCTGCCCGCCCGAGAACTGGTGCGGATAGGCGTCCAGCCGCGATGCCGCGTCCGGAATGCCCACGCGCTCCAGCAGCGCCAGCACCTCCTTGCGCGCATCGGCGGACGACAACCCGCGATGCAGGCGCAGCGGCTCGCCGACCTGTCGCACGATCGTGTGCACCGGATTCAGCGCCGTCATCGGCTCCTGGAAGATCATGCCGATGCGATCGCCGCGGATATCGCACATCGCGCGTTCGTCCAGGCCCACCAGTTCCTTTCCTTCGAAGCGGATGCTGCCCGTGACCTTGGCGTTCGACGGCAGCAACCCCATCAGGGACTGCACCGTGATCGACTTGCCGCAGCCCGACTCGCCCACGATGCCCATCGTCTCGCCGCGTTCCAGCGTGAAGCCGATGCCGCGCACGGCCTCGGCGGGACCGCGCTGTGTCTGCAGGCCGATGTGGAGGTTGTCGACTTCGAGCAGGGGCATGTCAGCGTGCCCTCGCCAGCCGAGGATCGAGCAGGTCGCGCAAGCCGTCGCCCAGCAGGTTCAGGCCCAGCACCGCCAGCACGATCGCCATGCCGGGCCAGACGGCGAGCAGCGGCGCCTGGTACATCAGGGTCTGCGCCTCGGTCAGCATGCGACCCCACGAGGGTTGCGGCGGCTGCGTGCCCAGGCCGAGGTAGGAGAGGGCGGCTTCGGCCAGGATCGCGATGGCGAAGCGAATCGTGATCTGCACGATCAGTACCGCCGAGATGTTGGGCAGCACGTGCTGCATCGTGATCGCGAAGCTGCCCTTGCCGCAGGCGCGCGCCGCGGACACGTACTCGCGCGACCAGATCGCATTGGCCGAGGCGCGCGTGATGCGCGCGAAGGTCGGGATGTTGTAGATGCCGATGGCGATGATCGCGTTCACGATGCCGGCGCCGAACACCGCCGTCAGCATGATGGCCGACAGGATCGCCGGGAAGGCCAGCGAGAAGTCGGTCAGCCGCATGATCGCTTCTTCGACCCAGCCGCGCCGCGCCGCCGCGAGCAGGCCCAAGGCGGTACCGACGACCAGCCCGATGCTCACCGCGATCACGCCGACAAGGATCGACGCCCGCGCGCCCACCAGCAGCAGCGAGGCCACGTCGCGCCCATAGGCATCGGTGCCCAGCCAATGCGCGGCGGAGGGATCCTGCAGCTTGTTCGCGATGTCCATCTCGTAGGGCGACCATGGCGTCCAGACGAAGGAGATGCCCGCGGCAAGCAGCAGCATCAGGCTCAGCACGGCGCCGATCGCAAAGCTGCGATGGTGCAGTGCGCGGCGCCAGAACCCCGGCACGGTGAGCGCCGCCGCGCTAGGAACGACAACCGTGTTCATATATCGGAGGCCTTGATCCGCGGATCAATCACCGCATACAGCACGTCGACCACGAAGTTCACGATGACGACGATGGCCGCGAGCAGCATCACGCAATTGCGCACCACGATCAGGTCGCGGTTGCTGATGGCCTGGAAGATCAGGCGGCCCAGCCCGGGCAGGTAGAACACGTTCTCGATCACGATGGTGCCGGCCAGCAACTCCGAGAACTGCAGCCCCATCACCGTCACGACCGGAATCATCGCGTTGCGCAGCACATGCCCCCAGAGCACGGCGCGTTGCGACACGCCCTTGGCCCGCGCTGTCCGCACGAAGTCCTCGCGCATCACCTCGAGCACCGACGAGCGCGTGATGCGCGCAAGGATCGCGGCCTGCACCACCCCGAGCGAGATGGCAGGCAGCAACAACGCTTTGAGGCCAGGCAGCAGGCCGTCGTCCCATCCATCGAAGCCGCCGGCGGAAAACCATTGCAGCGACTTCGCGAACACCAGGATCAGCAGGATCGCGAACCAGAAATTCGGAATCGCGATGCCCACCTGCGTCAGCCCCATGAGCCCGACGTCGCCCAGCTTGTTGTGCCGCGCCGCCGCCGTGACGCCCACCAGCAGGGCCAGCACGGTGGTGAAAACCATCGCCATCAGCGCCAGAGGCACGGTCAGTGTGAGTCGCTCCAGGATCAGTTCCAGCACCGGCGAGCTGTAGGCATAGCTGTCGCCGAGGTCGCCCCGCAGCATCCCGCCGATCCAGTGCCAGTAGCGCACCCAGGCGGGCTGGTCGATGCCCAGCTTGTGCGCCAGCGCGGCAACGGCTTCCGGCGCCGCATCCGGACCCATGAGCAACTGGGCGGCATTGCCCGGCAGGATCTCCAGCACCCCAAAGACAATGATCGAAGCCCCGATCAGCGTGGCGATCAGGGTCAGGACGCGCTTGAAGAGAAACAGGCTCATGGGGCGGGGCGCAGCATAACCCGAGGATGCAATGACTGTTCCAGGGGCTTTTGCCCGCGACGGATAATCGCGACATGGCCTTGATGATCACTGACGAATGCATCAATTGCGACGTGTGCGAGCCCGAGTGCCCGAACGACGCGATCTACATGGGCGTCGAGATCTACGAGATCGATCCGCACAAGTGCACCGAATGCGTCGGCCATTTCGATGAGCCGCAATGCGTGCAGATCTGCCCGGTGGCCTGCATCCCGGTGAATCCCGCGCATGTCGAGACGCGGGAAACCTTGTTCGAGAAGTTCCAGCGGCTCACGGCTGCGAAGGCAGCCGTCACAGCGTCCGTGTCTCGGGCCCCTTGAATTTCATCGTCGATTTCCGCGGCTCGCGTTCAAGCTTGCGGATGCGTGCCTGCTGCACGCGCTCGGCCGCTGCAGCACGGCGCTCCGCCAGCGCGAATCGGCGCGCTTCGGCAGCCGCCTTGCGGTCGCGGTCGAGGGCCTCCTTGTCATGGCGCAGCCGGGTGCGCTCCATCCGTTCGGCGTCGGCCTGGTTGCGGCGCGTGGCGCTGTCGGCAGCGCGTCGGTCGGCTTCGCTGCGGCTGTCCTCGACGTTCACCGGCTGGCCGTCCTTGCAGGGCTGGTCGGTGTAGGTCGAGCCGCAGCGCCAGACGCCGTGTGGCGGCGTCGCGGCAAGGTTTGCGAGTGAGGCGCAGAGCGCCAGCGAAACGATCGCGATGGATCTAAAAAGTGGCTGTGCCATCTTGTAATGTCTCCCTGTCCGTTGTCTTGTTGCGCCGATGCTAACTCGCTGCGGGCGCCGTGCCGCCAGCGTTTCCACCACCCTCTTCGGGATCGCGCCGCGGGGGCTTGGGCCGAGGCGGCTTGCTGGTGTGGATCTGCATCGTGGCCTTGTCCATCTCGCCCGCCACCAAGGCGGGCACCGCGTGCAGCGTGCGCGCGATGGCATCCTCGATCGCCTCGCGCTGCTCTTTCAGCGGCTTCTTCAGCACCCAGTGGATCACTTCGCTCTTGACGCCCGGATGCCCGATGCCCAGCCGTAGCCGCCAATAGTCACCCGTGCCCAGTTGCGCATGGATGTCGCGCAACCCGTTGTGGCCCGCATGGCTGCCGCCGAACTTGAGCTTGGCCTGCCCGGGCGTCACGTCGAGTTCGTCATGCACCACCAGGATCTCGTCGGGCTGGATCTTGAAGAAGCGCGCCAGCGCGCCGACCGACTTGCCGGACAGGTTCATGAAGGTCTGCGGCTCCAGTAGCCAGACGCTCTGCCCATTGACGTTGGCCCGCGCTACCAGCCCGTGGTAGCTGCGCTCAGGCACCAGCGACAGCTTCCAGTCCCGCGCCAGCGCCTCCACCCACCAGAAGCCCGCGTTGTGCCGCGTCGCTTCATATTCCGGGCCCGGATTGCCGAGGCCGACGAACAACTTGATCATGGTTTCGATTATCCCGTCGCCAAATTGAAAACGGCCCGCACAAGGCGGGCCGTCGATCTGCAGACAGCAGGAAGTGGATTACTTCTTGGCGGTCTTGGCAGCGGGCGTCTTCGCAGCCGGAGTCTTGGCAGCGGGCTTGCCGCCCTTGCCAGCCGGTGCGGCTGCAGCGGCCTCGGCGCCTTCGGCCTTGACTTCTTCTTCCTCGGCGGCCGGAGCGGTGGCCGAAGCCAGCACTGCGTTCACCTTGCCGTGGCTGACCCACTTCACGCCGCGCGGCAGCTTGATGTCCTTCAGCGTGATGGTGCCGTTGTTCTTCAGGCCCGACAGGTCCACTTCGATGAATTCCGGCAGTTCTGCGGGCAGGCAGTTCACTTCGAGTTCGGTCATCACGTGGTTGACCAGGTTGTGCTCGAGCTTGACGGCGTCGGACTCTTCTTCACCCTTGAAGTGAAGCGGCACGCGCATGGTCATGCGCGTCTTGGCATCGACGCGTTGGAAGTCGATGTGCTGGACCAGCTGGCGGAACGGGTGGTACTGCACGTCGCGCAGCAGGACCTTGCTGACGTTGCCGCCCAGTTCCATTTCGAGGATGGAGGCGTGGAACGCTTCCTTCTTCAGGGCGTGCCACAGTGCGTTGTGGTCGACCTCGATCAGCTGGGGCTCGGTGCCACCACCGTAGACGATACCGGGCGTCTTGCCCGAGATGCGGAGACGGCGGCTCGCACCCGTGCCCTGCTTGGCGCGCTCAAAAGCGACAAATTTCATAACTAACTCCTGTGAGAGTCCACCGCGACCAGTGCGACTCCGGTTGAAAAGGGCTGCCCGAAGGAAGCCCGCTTTTTGCTCAAGGGGTGAGCATCTTTCTACTGCGCCCACCGATCTCGGGCCTGCGGTGCTCCCCGTACGGGTGTACGGCTCCGCTCCTCGACCCGAACTCGGCGCGCTCGCTACGAAATCTGCTCTCCTTTTTCAGAACAGGTTGTCCTGATCCGAGAACAAACTCATGACCGACTCGCCCTTGGCAATGCGCTGGATCGTCTCGGCGATCAGCGGTGCCACGGACAGTTGGCGAATTTTTCCGCTGGTCAATGCGCCGTCGGACAGGGGGATCGTGTTGGTCACGACCACTTCGTCCAGCGCAGAGCCCTGCGTGATCCGCTCGATGGCGGGACCCGAAAAGATCGGGTGCGTGCAATAGGCGTAGACCTTCTTGGCGCCGCGCTCCTTGAGCACTTCGGCCGCCTTCACCAGCGTGCCGGCCGTGTCGATCATGTCGTCCATGATCACGCAGTTGCGGCCTTCGATCTCGCCGATCACATGCATGACCTCGCTCACGTTGGCGCGCGGACGGCGCTTGTCGATGATGGCCAGGTCGCAGTTCAATTGCTTTGCCAGCGCACGGGCACGAACCACGCCGCCGACGTCCGGCGACACCACGATCAGGTCTTCGTAATTCTTCAGCCGCAGGTCGCCCAGCAGCACTGGCGACGCATAGATGTTGTCGACCGGGATGTCGAAGAAGCCCTGGATCTGGTCGGCGTGCAGGTCCATGGTCAGCACGCGGGCCACGCCCACGGTTTCCAGCAGGTTGGCCACCACCTTGGCCGAGATCGGCACCCGGCTCGAACGCGGGCGGCGATCCTGGCGGGCATAGCCGAAGTACGGGATGACGGCGCTGATCCGCTCGGCCGAGGCGCGCTTGAGCGCGTCGACCATGATCAGCAATTCCATCAGGCTCTCGTTGGTCGGCGCGCAGGTCGACTGCACCACGAAGACATCGCGCGCCCGGACGTTCTGGTTGATTTCTACCGTGACTTCGCCGTCGGAGAAGCGCCCCACGCGGGCGGCGCCGACGGTGGTACCGAGGTGGTGAGCGATTTCTGCTGCAAGGCCCGGATTGGCGTTGCCGGTGAAAACCATGAAGTCAGGATGGTGAGCCTGCATGAGAACGTTCCGGCAATTCGAAAAAGCCCTCCGAAGAGGGCTACGTGGAGACTTGAAGTCCCCGCAGCCCGCCGGCTGCAGGGAGTTGTGTTTGGCAGGGGAAGAAGGATTCGAACCTTCGCATGCTGGAATCAAAATCCAGTGCCTTAACCAGCTTGGCGACTCCCCTACACGGGTCGAAGGCTCGTCTCTTTTGGAGACAGGCCGCCTACCTATGAAATGTCGCTGGATGCCCACCCGGCCAGGGGATGAACAGCCATGTTGCCGCATTGTCGTACCGACCAGCCCTCGGGGGCTACTGCCAGATGCGTTTCCTGCGGCATCGCTGCGAACACGGCACTCCCTGAGCCGGTCATCCTGCCTTTCAAACCCTGCGACCCGAGCCATTCGATGGCCTGGGTGACCGCGGGGCAAAGCCTTTGGGCAACCGGCTGCAAGTCGTTGTGGCCAAATTCGAACTTGTCGTTCTCGTTTGCCCCATGCTTTGCAGCGAAGCCTGCGATTATAGCACTAGGAGTTTCCCGCTCAAGGTCTGGTGCAGCAAAAATTCCGCGCGTATCGATTCCTTCGGGTGGCTTGACCACGCAGAAGCGCCCCGGCGCCAGGTCGATCGGGGTGATTTTCTCGCCGATGCCTTCGACCCAGGCGTTGCGTCCGCGCAAAAAGAAGGGCACGTCTGCGCCGAGCGCCAACCCGATCTGTTCAAGCTTGCCGAGCGGCAAATCAAGCCCCCAAAGGCGATTCAGCGCCAGCAGGCAGGTGGCCGCATCCGACGAGCCGCCGCCCATGCCCGCCTGGGCCGGTACCCGCTTGGCGACGCCGATGTGCGCGCCCTGGCCAGGCCTCGCAAACGCCTGCAGGGCGCGGGCCGCGCGCAGAACCAGGTCATCCGCCGGCAGCGGCGTCGTGAGGTCTTCGCGCGACAACTGGCCGTCGTTGCGCCGCTCGATGTGCAGCGTGTCGCACCAGTCGATCAGCATGAAGACCGACTGCAGCAGGTGATAGCCGTCGTCACGGCGCCCGGTGATGTGCAGGAAAAGATTGAGCTTGGCCGGCGCCGGCAGGTCGTACAGGGCCTTCATTGGCGCTCGAAAACGATGCGCAGATCGGCGGCGGGTTGTGGCGAATAGCGCAATGCCTGCAGACGGCCGTTGCCATATTGAGACAGGTCGGCCTTCCATCCCGGCACCGGTTCATCGCGGCCCGCCAGCCAGCCGAACAGCGCATTGACCGGGATCGCCGAGCCCGTGGCGGCTTCGATCAAGGCATCGACGGAGTCATAGCGCCGCGTCTGGTTACCGTTCTTCAGCAGTGCTTCGCCGGGCGACCACTGCAACACGGCCAAGGTGTTGCCGATGGGTGTCGTCAGCGCGAGTTCGCCGGCGCTTGGCGAGCCACGCAGGTCGAACAGGGCCGAGAAACTTTGCTTCTCATCCCCTTCGACGCGAAGCGCCAGCCGGCCGTTCCACGCGTCATTGGCCTGCCTATTCCGGCCTCCCGTGCCCTGCGGCGTGGTGCACCCCGCCATGAAAAGCGCAGCAGCAGCCGCGCCTGCCAGCAATGCCGCCCGACGCCTCACAACTTGACGCGCAGGCGCTTGAGCGTTTCCTGCAAGGTCTCGTTGTCGGCATCTGCCAGCGAGGCTTCCTTCCAGATCGCCACAGCGCGATCGCGATTGCCGATGGCCCACAGCACTTCACCCAGGTGGGCGCCGATTTCGGCATCCGGGCGCTTCTTGTACGCGGCTTCCAGGATGCGCGAGGCCTCATCCATGTTGCCCAGCCGGTATTCCACCCAACCGAGGCTGTCGGCGATAAACGGATCGTCCGGCGCCAACTGGACGGCCTTCCTGATCAGTTCGCGGGCCTCGTGCAGTCGGACCTTGCGATCGGCGAAGGAGTAGCCGAGTGCGTTGTAGGCATTCTGGTTGTCCGGCTTGAGTTCGATGAGGCGGCGCAGAAGGCGCTCCATGTCGTCCATGCGGTTGAGCTTTTCAGCCAGCATGGCCTGGTCATAGAGCAGGTCGCCGTCGTCCGGCGCCGCCGCGCTGGCCTTGGCGAGCATGTCGTAGGCCTGCTGGTATTGCTTGGCGTCGCGCAACAGTTGCACCTCGGCCAGGAACTTCTGCTTCTTGTCGTCGGGGGAGGTCTCGGGCAGCGAGCGCACCAGTTCGCGCGCCTGTTGCAGCTTGCCCTGGCGGGCCAGCAAGGACGCCCGGCGTGCCTGCGCCCCGACCAGGTCTTCGCTGCTGTCGATCTTGGCGAGCCAGTCCTCGGCGGCGGCGTAGTTCTTGCGCCGCTCGGACAACTGGGCCAGCAGCAGGTAGGCCTGGGTCAGGCCGCGCTTGCGGTCGTCGGCATCGGCCTGGCCATTCGCGAGGTCGACATAGCGCTTGAGCGAGGCTTCCGCGGCGGTGTCCTGCCGGGCTTGGGCTTGCAGCGAGCCGAGCAGCACCCAGGGTTCGGGCAGATCGGGTCGCTCGGTTGTCAGCTTGGTGAGTTGGGCGGCGGCCTCCTCGAAGCGGCGGCCTTCGACCAGCACGCGCGCGTAGGCCATGCGGATCTCGGGCTGTGCATTCGGCGTCGCAAGGTAGCGCGTGACGATCGGCTCGGCCAGGGGCTGGCCTGGCTCGATGAGGTCAAGCGCCAGCATGGCGGGGCCGTCGGATTTGGGATCAGCGGCCTGGCCTTTGAGCGCGGCGTCCATCGCGCCGGAGGCGTCCCCGGCCAGCAGGCGCATGCGGCCGATCGTGGCCCATGCCAAGCCGGCTGTTGACGGCTTCTTGATTTCGTCGACCAGCGCGCTTTCCACCACCTGCGCTGCGACCTTCTTGTCGGCAGCGCGGGCGAAGGTCCGCGCTATCAGCGTCAGCAGGAAGGGATGCTCGACGACCGGGGCGGCTGCGAGTTCGGCGCGCAGCGGTTCGACGGTGGCAGACAGCCGGTTCATCTCGATCAGGATCCGCAACTCGAGCAGACGCGCCTCACGCGAATCGGGGTAGGCCTGCTTCCAGGCACGCACAGCGGCCAGCGTGGCATCGCCGGAGCGTGTTTGCCATGCGAATTCCACGGCCCGTTGGTAAAGCTTCGGATCGCGCGTGCGGCGCGCGGCTTCGAGCATGAGCGCCGCTCCTTCTGCGGGCGAACCCGAGCGGGCGCTCATCTCGCCGACGAGCACGTCGAAGAACAATTCGCCGGTGAGTGCGGAAGGCCTTGCGTCCGGCGCGCCCTCGTCCTTCGGCGGGTTGGCCGCAACAGGCGCACTGGGTGGTTCGACGATGGGCGCCGGGCTCATCGGCGCAGCGGGATTCCTGGGCGAATCGGGAGGTGGATCGGTCTGCTGTGCGTGCGCTGCGAGGGCGAGCAAGACAAGGCAAGCGGCCGCCGCAAGGCGGAGTCGGCGGGGCGGAGGGGTCATTGCAACCATGATAATCCAAGGCTTTTGTGTGACCGCCGCAAGGGACTTGAGGTTCCAGCGGAATCTGACGTGAATTGTCAACCATGCCCGAGCTCCCTGAAGTAGAAGTCACACGTCTGGGCTTTGCCGAGCGCATCGCGGGCGCCCGGATCGAAGCTGTGCGCATGGGCAAGCCGCTGCGCTGGGCGCTGGCCGTCGAGCCGTCGGCGCTGGTGGGCCGCACGGTGCAGGCGGTGCGTCGGCGCGGCAAATACCTTCTGGTCGACCTGGACGAGGGGATGTTGTTGCTCCACCTGGGGATGTCGGGAAGCCTCCGATTCAGCCGTACGGCGCTGCCGCCGCCTGGCCCGCACGACCATTTCGACATGGTCACCCACCAGGGTTCGCTGCGCCTCAACGACCCGCGCCGCTTCGGTGCGGTGGTCTACGCGCAGAGCGAGGACGCGCCGTTGGCCGTCAAGCTGCTCGGCAAGCTGGGCGTGGAACCGCTGGGTGACGGCTTTGGTTTCGACGCATTCCTTGCAGGCCTGAAGAAGCACAAGGCGCCAATCAAGCAGGTGCTGCTGGCAGGCGAGCTCGTGGTGGGCGTCGGCAACATCTATGCGTCCGAGGCATTGTTCCTGGCAGGCATCCGGCCGACGCTGCCGGCGTTGCGCATCAGCCGGCCGCGCGCCTTGTGCCTGCATGCGGCCGTGCGGGACGTCTTGGCCCGCGCGGTGGCACGCGGAGGCAGTACGCTTCGTGACTTCACCAACACGGACGGGCAAAGCGGCTATTTCCAGCTCGAGGCGACGGTCTATGGGCGGGCCGGCGAGCCGTGCAGGGTCTGTTCGGCGACGATTCGGCAAATCAGACAGGGCCAACGTTCGACGTTTTTTTGTCCCACATGTCAAAAGTGAGAGCAAATTCCCATTTGGCGCGCGCAATGCGAAGTGATCTGACAGGCCGCCAGTGGTACTATTTTGTAAACTGAATCTTACATTTTATTTTGAGCCGCTCCTTCAATCAGCAATTCGACCAGCACGGTACCTGGCGACGCAACTTCGCGCACCGGCTCAAGTGGCTGTCCGGCTGGCTCGATGAGAACGAGCTGCTTGACCAATCCGTGGCTGAGCGCCTGCGTGACCTGGAGTCCCAGATGCGCACCAGCAAGGTGATGGTGGCGTTCGTGGCCGAGTTCTCGCGTGGCAAGTCGGAGTTGATCAACGCGATCTTCTTCGCTGGCTACGGCCGGCGCATCATGCCGGCGAGCGCCGGCCGCACGACGATGTGTCCCACCGAACTGGGCTATGACGCGGGCGTGCCGCCGAGCCTGCGCCTGCTGCCCATCGAGACCCGGCTCGAACCGCATTCGCTGACGCATTGGCGCGACGAAGCCGCGCGCTGGACTGAATTGCCCATCGACGTGAACGATGCAGATCAGCTCGCGGAAACCATGCACAAGGTGGCCGAGGTCAACTGGGTCTCGCTGGACGAAGCGCGCGCCCTGGGCTTCTGGAGCGACGAGAATCCCGAAGACAACCCGGTGCCCGACGCCGATGGCCGCGTCGAAATCCCGCGCTGGCGGCATGCGGTGCTGAACATGCCGCATCCGCTGCTGGAGCAGGGCCTGGTCATCCTCGACACGCCCGGTCTGAACGCCATCGGCGCGGAACCCGAACTGACGGTGAGCCTGATCCCGCAGGCGCACGCCGTGGTCTTCATCCTGGGCGCCGATACCGGCGTGACGCGATCCGACCTCTCGATCTGGCGCGAGCACCTGATCACCGAAGGCGATCCCGGCGAGGCGCGCATCGTGGTGCTCAACAAGATCGACACCATGTGGGACATCCTGAGCACGCCAGCCCAGATCGATGCCCAGATCGATCGGCAGCGCAAGGGCGCGGCCGAGTTGCTCGGCGTGCCGCTGCGTCAGGTGCTGCCGGTGTCCGCGCAGAAGGGCCTGCAAGCCAAGATTCGCCGCGATGGCCCGCTGCTGCAGGCCAGCCGCCTGCCGGCGCTCGAGTCGGTGCTGGGCGAGGGACTGCTGGGCAAGCGCGAAATGATGCTGCGTGGCGCCGTGGACAACGGCATTGCGGCACTGCGTACCGAAGCCGCCCGTATCCTCAACGTGCGACAGCGCGACCTGTCCGAACAGGCGCTGGAACTGCAGGGCTTGCGCGGCAAGAACGTGTCCGTCATCCGGCACATGCGCACGCGCATCGAGCAGGAACAAAGCGAATTCGAAGGCAGCAACGCGCGCATCCTGGCGCTGCGTTCGGTGCAGGGCAAGCTGCTGCGCGAGGTGTATGCGGTGCTGGGCAGCACGGCGCTCAAGTCCGACATGGGCAAGCTGGCCGCCGCGCTCAAGAAGCCCGGGATCAAGTTCAATGTTCGCAAGACTTACGCAGAAACCTTCGACGCGCTGCGCAACAACTTGCGGGAAGTGCAGGCCACCAGCGCCGAGATCCAGCAGATGCTGCATGCCACTTTCCGCCAGCTCAACGCGGAGCACGGCTTCACGCTGCTCGCGCCTGCCGAGCCAAACCTGAAAGAGTTCCAGGAGCAGATGAGCCAGATCGAGCAAAGCCACACGCAGTATCTCGGCGTCGGCAACATCCTCAAGCTGGCGCAACCCGAGTTCTGCGACAAGCTGGTGCGCGCGCTGTCCAGTCGACTGCGCGTGGTGAACGAAGCGGCCATGAGCGAAGTCGAGCGCTGGAGCAAGGGTGCCGGCGCCCAGCTCGATGCGCAGCTGAAGGAACGCCGCCGCAATTTCGGCAAGCGCATCGAAGCCGTCGACCGGATCCAGCAAGCGGCCGGGAACCTCGACGAGCGTCTGGTCGAACTGAGCGCGCAGGAAGCCGGTCTTGTCGAGTTGCAGCGTCGTCTGCGTGAGTTGACATCCCTTCTGACCAGCAACGAGCCGCCCAGCACATCTGCCGCGCAGAACAACGAGCTTCGTGCTGCGTGAGCCCGTGGCGGCGCCAGTGGCCGCGGCGCCATCCACGCTGATCGCACCCGTGTTTGCCGCCAGCGTGGTTCGCTGGCAACGTACTCATGGGCGCAGCGAACTGCCTTGGCAGAACACGCGCGACCCGTACCGCGTGTGGCTGTCGGAAGTGATGTTGCAGCAGACGCAGGTGTCGACGGTGCTTGGCTACTTCGACCGGTTCCTTTTGCGCTTTCCAACTGTTGCCGAACTGGCCGCGGCGGGAGAGGACGAGGTCTTCGGGTTGTGGAGCGGCCTGGGGTACTACAGCCGTGCGCGCAACATGCATCGTTGCGCGCAGGAAGTCATGGTGCGCTTTGGCGGCGCGTTTCCGCGGCGATCGGAAGACCTGGAGTCGCTGCCCGGCATCGGTCGCTCGACGGCGGCGGCCATTGCGGCGTTCTGCTTTGGCGAGCGCGTCGCAATCCTGGATGGGAACGTGAAGCGCGTGCTGACGCGGGTGTTGGGTTTTGGCGCGGATCTTTCTTCCAGCGCCAGCGAGCGGGCGCTCTGGGGCATGGCGACGGAACTGCTGCCAGCCGCCTCGGAGCGCGGCGCGATCGAAAGCTACACGCAAGGATTGATGGATCTGGGCGCCACCGTCTGCACGCCGCGCAAGCCGAACTGCCTCCTGTGCCCGGTGAATGACATCTGCGTGGCCAGGCGAGAAGGCGCGCCCGAGGCCTATCCGGTCAAGACGCGCAAGCTCAAGCGCAGTTCGCAGTCGCTCTGGCTGCTGCAGGCGAACGACGAAGCAGGCCGAAGCTGGCTCGAGAAGCGCCCAGCGCGAGGGGTATGGGCGGGTCTGTACTGCCTGCCGGTCTTCGACAGCCATGCGGCTTTGCTGGAGGCATTGTCCCCGTCACTGCGCGCCATTGCGCGTGACGGCGCGCCCTTCCTGCACGTGCTGACCCACAAGGACTTGCATCTGCATCCTGTGCAGGTGGAAAGTGACTCAACGGCTGCGATGCCGGGCGAGGGCCAATGGCTTGCGCTGCATGAGTGGGAAGGCCTGGGCCTGCCTGCGCCAGTGCGCAAGCTGCTGGAGGCTAGATCCCATCCAACTCCCGATGCCGCTTGAGCGCGGCCCAGCGCGCGCCGAAGCCACGGGCCAATTGCTCCACCAGGAACACCGAGCGATGTTGGCCGCCAGTGCAGCCGATGGCCACCGTCACATAGCTGCGATGGTCGCGCGCGAGTGCGTCGAGCCAGCGGGTGAGGAACTGTTCGATGTCGCCATACATGCGCGCCACGTCGTCGTGCCGGCGCAGCCAGTCGATGACCGGCTCATCGCGGCCGGTCAACGGACGTAGCGCGGGGACGTAGTGCGGATTCGGCAGCATGCGCACGTCGAACACATAGTCCGCGTCGAGCGGGACACCGCGCTTGAAGGCAAAGGATTCGAACACCAGCGTCAACGCGCTTTGGGGCGCCGAGATCAGCAGCTTCACATAGCTCTGCAGTTGCGCCGGGCGGATGATGCTGGTGTCGATCACGTCGGCGCCGTCGCGCAACTCGGCCAGCAGTTCGCGTTCGAGTTCGATCGCTTGAATCAGTACACGCTGGGTCTCCGGCACGTCATTGCGGCTCTCCTGGCGCGAGAGCGGATGGCGTCGCCGTGTCTCCGAATAGCGGCGTACCAGTGCGTCGGTGGTGGAGTCGAGGAAGAGTGAGCGCAGCGAAACGCCATCGCGGCGCAGCGTTTCAAGCTGCAGCGGCACCAGCGGCAGGGACACGCCGCTTCGCACATCCATCGCAATCGCCACGCGCTCGGCCTGCTGCTCGTGCTGCAGCGCGATGAAGGGCATCAGGAGTTCGGGCGGCAGGTTGTCGACGCAGTAGTAGCCCGCGTCTTCCAGCGCATGCAGCGCGACCGATTTGCCGGAGCCCGACATGCCGGTGATGAGTACCAGATCAAGGCTCATGGCAGCCCCCACGCTCGGCACTTCGCGTCCTCGCTGCCCACCGAGGGGGCGCAAGCTTGCTTAGGGCGGTTCGGCGCTGGGATTTGGGAAACCTCCGCGCTGCGCGCTACGGTACGAGCGTCTTTGGGCGGCCGGGTGACGCTCATGCTCGTGCTTCCGTTGAAGTCTTGCCAAGCATCTCGCGCGCATGTGCCAGCGAGGTCTGAGATACCTTTTCGCCGCCCAGCATGCGCGCCACTTCCTTCTCGCGCGCCGGTCCCTCGAGTGGCGTGACGCCGCTTTCGGTGCGGCCGGCGACCTGGCGCTTGGCGACGACCAGGTGATGGTCGGCACACGCGGCAACCTGCGGCAGGTGGGTCACGGCGAGCACTTGGCGGTCGCGGCCCAACTGGTTCATCAGGCGGCCGACGGTTTCGGCGACCGCACCGCCGACACCCGCGTCCACCTCGTCGAAGATCAGGGTCTGCGCGGCACCGAGTTCGCTGGTCGTGACGGCAATGGCAAGCGCGATGCGGGACAACTCGCCGCCTGACGCCACCTTGCCAATCGGGCGCGGCGTGCTGCCGGGATGGCCGCTGACGAGGAAGCTGATGTCCTCCAGTCCCGCGCGGCCGGGTTGCGCGAGCGCCTGCACCTTCACCTCGAAGCTGCCGCCCTGCATGCCGAGGCCCTGCATGGCGAGCGTGACCGCCTTCGCGAGCTTCGGCGCCGCCTGCTTGCGAACCTTGCCAACGGCGCCGGCTTCCTTCATGAAGGCTTGTTGCGCGGCCTGTTCGACGCGCTCCAGTGCTTCGAGGTCGCTGGCCGCGTCGAGGGCCTTGAGTTCATCCTGCCAGCCCGCGAGCAGGCCGGGCAGGTCGGCCGGGCCGCGCTTGTAGCGCCTGGCAAGCGACATCCAGAGGCCCATGCGTTCGTCGAGTTCGGCCAGGGTCTGCGGATCGGTGTCCGCGTGGCGCAGGTAGCCATGCAGCGTATGCACCGCATCAGAAGCCTGCGCGACGGTCGATGCGAGCACTTCACCGATCGCCTTGAATTCGGGCTCGATGTGTTCGCAGCCTTGCAGCAGGGTCGCGGCGCGGGTGAGGGTGCTCAGTGCACCGCCATCGTCGCCGTCCAGGGCCTCGCGTGCGCCTTCGGCCGCTTCGATCAGCGTCTGCGCGTTCGATGCACGCGCATGGTTGGCCGACAACTGTTCCCACTCGTCCGCGCCGGGCGCGAGCTTCATGACTTCACCGACCTGCCACTGCAGGCGCTCACGGTCGCGCTGCAGCGAATCCTGCGCGGAGCGCGCCGTCTCGAGTGCCGACAGCGATTGCCGCCACGCGTGCCAGCTCGCATCCAGCGCCTCCGTGCGCACGCCGGCGTAGGCATCGAGCAGGCCGCGCACCGCCTCAGGCCGCGTCAGGCTCTGCCAAGCATGCTGGCCGTGAATATCGAGCAGGTGGTCGCCGAGTTCGCGCAGTTGCGTCGCCGTGGCAGGACTGCCGTTGATCCAGCCGCGGCTGCGCCCTTGCAGGTCCACGGTGCGACGAAGCAACAGCGAATCGCTGGCCTCGAAGCCGCCTTCGTCAAGCCAGCCGTCCAACGCCGCGTCGGCATCGAATTCCGCAGACACATCGAGCCGCTCGGCCCCCTCGCGCACCGACCCGGCATCGGCCCGGTTGCCCAGCGCCAGTTGCAAGGCGTCGATGAGGATGGATTTGCCTGCGCCGGTTTCACCGGTCAATACCGTGAACCCGCTCGACAGGTCGAGTTCGAGTTCACGCACGATCACGAAATCGCGCAGGGCGATGCGTCTCAAAGCCAAGTCAGGTCTCCCGGAATGCGAGGGGGCTCATGATCCACCTTCGTTCCAATGCAGTTTCTTGCGCAGCGTGTCGAAATAGCTCCAGCCCCTGGGATGGAGGAAGCGCACGCGGTAGTCGGAGCGGCGCACCACGATGCGGTCGCCGTGCTGTAGCGAGGCCAGCGACTGCATGTCGAAATTGGCGCTCGCATCGCGGCCGGCCACGAGTTCGATGGTCACCTCTTCTGCGTCGGGCAACAGGATGGGCCGATTCGACAAGGTGTGCGGCGCGATCGGTACCAGCACCCAACCCTGGATCGCCGGATGAAGCAGAGGCCCGCCGGCCGAGAGCGCATAGGCGGTCGAGCCGGTGGCTGTCGCGATGATCAAGCCGTCCGCGCGCTGGTTGGCCACGAAGTGCCGGCCCACCGACACGCTCAACTCCACCATGCCAGAGGTGGCACCGCGATTCAGCACCACGTCGTTCATCGCGTACGCGGTGAAGACGACTTTCTCGTTGCGGATCACCTGGGCATGCATCAGGCTGCGATGGTCTTCCTCGAATTCGCCCGCAAGCATCGGGATGAGCGTGGCCTGGTAGCTGTCAAACGGGATGTCGGTGATGAAGCCGAGCCGGCCGCGGTTGATGCCGATCAGCGGCAGGCCGTGGCGGGCCAGTTGGCGCCCGACGCCCAGCATCGTGCCGTCTCCACCCACCACGAGGCCCAGGTCGCATTGCTCGCCGATCTGGTCCAGCGTGAGGGCACGGTAGCGCCCCGAGCCGGGTACTGCGTCGGCCGACTGCTCGACGATCACTTCGCAGCCTTGGCTCTCAAGGAAGGTGGCGATCTCGCACGTTACGCTGTCGGCCGCATCGGCCTGCGCGCGTGCGCCGGACGCCTGGTATTTGCCAATGAGGGCGACGTGCCGGAAGCGAGGGGTCATGTCCAAATTACAACATTAAAATTGCCAGATGTTGGATGACCGCGCCAGGCTACTGCTGAAGACTCTGGTTGAACGCTATATCGCGGACGGTCAACCCGTGGGCTCGCGCACGTTGTCGCGAACGGCGGGCCTGGAACTCTCGCCGGCGACCATCCGCAACGTGATGTCCGACCTCGAGGAACTGGGCCTTATCGCCAGCCCGCACACCTCGGCAGGACGCATCCCGACGGCGCGCGGCTATCGCCTCTTCGTCGACACCATGTTGACCAGCCGGCGTGAACCTTTCACGACACCCCCGCTGTCGCCGGACCAGCCGCAGAAGGTGATTGCAAACGCGGCGCACATGCTGTCGAACCTCTCGCATTTCGTGGGCGTTGTGATGGCCCCACGGCGGCCATCGGTGTTCAGGCATCTTGAATTCATGCGACTTTCGGACCGGCGCCTGCTGGTGATCATCGTGTCGCCCGATGGTGACGTGCAGAACCGAGTGATCTTTCCGGAGACCGACTACACGCCATCGCAACTGGTCGAGGCGTCCAACTACATCAACACCCACTTCGCCGGCTTGTCGATCGAGCAGGTGCGCGACCGCCTTCAATCTGAGATGGAAAAGCTTCGCGGCGAGATCGCAGCGCTGATGCAGGCGGCCGTGGTCGTGAGCAGCGAGGTGCTGACCGAGGCGCAAGATGAGGTCGTGGTGGCGGGCGAGCGCAACCTGCTGTCGGTCAGTGACTTCTCCAGCGACATGGGGCAGTTGCGCCGCGCGTTCGACATGTTCGAGCAGAAGGCGCAACTGATGCGACTGCTGGATGTGTCGAGCAAGGCCGAAGGGGTGCGCATCTTCATTGGCGGCGAGAGCCAGCTCGTGCCTGTCGAAGAGCTTTCCGTGGTCAGTGCCAACTATGAAGTCGATGGGCAAGTGGTCGGCACGCTCGGCGTGATCGGGCCGACGCGCATGCCCTATGAACGCATGATCCAGATTGTCGACATCACCTCGCGGTTGGTGAGCAATGCGCTGAGTGGGCGCAAGTAAGAGATGCGCTAAACAAGGGTGCATGAGGGCGCCGACTAGAATCCGGCCGCGCGGGCCGTTAGCTCAGTTGGTTAGAGCAGAGGACTCATAATCCTTTGGTCGTTGGTTCAAGTCCAACACGGCCTACCAGTCCTACCTTGCGGGGGCTGCGCAGGATGGCATTTACGAAATCATTTCACCCTCTCGGGAGCGTCATGAAAAGTACATGCTATAATCGCAAGCTGTGCGGCTGTAGCTCAGTTGGATAGAGTACTTGGCTACGAACCAAGGGGTCGTGGGTTCAATTCCTGCCAGCCGCACCACTCTTGTAAGGGTTGGCACGTTAACGCGTGCCAACCCTTTTCTTTTTTGTCGCCACGGCGCCCCGTGGATTGGTGAACAGCCCGTAGCTCACTTGCAGCTTGCTGCTCTTGCCATCGCGGTTGTAGCCGCGCCGGGCCAGCGGACTGGAGCTGCCGCGAAGTAGCTGGGAGGACGGGTGTTGCAAGCCCAGGCCGCCCTTGGCAGAGGGCGCGAAGGAAGCTTCTTCTGCACCGCGTCCCGGCGCACGGGCAGCCAGGCCATCGCGGCGTACAGGCCATCCTCGGTGGCATAAGGGACGCCGAAGTCCTCGGCAATCTGGTCAAGTGCCACCAGCGCGACGTCGCCAATGGCATGCGGCTCGACGATGCGCGCGGGCGATCATCGCCAGCACCCGGTCGCGCTCGACACAGGGCCTGGAAGCCAGCAGCAAGCCCATCTCCCGGAGCGCCATCGCGCTGGCCGTCGCCTGCACGTAGCCGTTGGGACGCGAGCGCGTGAACTCGAAGGCCGAAGCCGGGCATACGAAGGTCCACCCATCAGCCGCAAAGACACTCTTGCCGGCAAGCGACAACCTCTTGGCCTCTGATCAGAGTCGGATCTGTTGGTCCTCGATGACCTCTACTTGGCCCCCAGAAGATTGGTAGATTGGCGATGTCAGTGCCGCGTTGCTGCAGACCATCGGGCCATCGTGCACCAGCGCTAAAAGCTTAGCGGCTTTACTTTCATCGCCTCGGATGCTGCAGGACTGGGGCAAATACCTGGCAGACGCCGCCATGGCCACCACCATCCTGGATCGGCTCCAGCATCGCTGCGCGATGCTGGAGGTCGTGGGCAAGAGCTACCTGCTCAAGGCGGGTGCAGCGCGCATCGTCATCACGCCCGAATCGTCATCATTCGACCCGTCTTGCCTGGAGCCGATTGACTGGCCATAAGTGGAGCCGTTTGGGGTGGCCATCGGGGCTCAGGACGGCCGGAGGCAGCCCACAACGTCACGTTCGAACTGCTTGAGTACGGCATCTTGCGCGATGTGACGCTCAGCGAAAGCGCGGGCGTTGGCGCCGAATTCAAAGCGCAAGCGTGGATTGCTGGCAAGCGATTCGATGGCTGCGGCCAATGGTTCCGGCTTCTCGGGCTCAACCACCAGCCCGCAGTTGAGCACTACTCGACCGAGTTCGGTGTCCTTGTGCGCAGTCGCTACCACAGGGCGACCGCTGCTGAGCATGCCCGTCAACTTGGATGGCATGACCAGATCGGCCGCATCCGCGCGTTGTGGCAACAGGTGAATGTCGGCAAGGCCAAGCAGGTCGCCCAAGCGCTCCACCGGTTGCAAGTCCAGAAAACGCACATTGGGCAAGTCCTTGCAACGCTCTTCGAGCACAGCCCGGCCTGGGCCGAAACCGCAGAACACGAACTGGATTGCCGTGTTGCTCTTTAGCATCAGCGCCACGTCCGCGAGGATTTCGAGACCTTGCTTGCCGCCCATGTTTCCTGAATAGAGCGCCACCACGGCATCGGCCGGAATGCCAAGCTCACTGCGATACGGGCTGGCTGACGCGAGCGGTCGGATCGACGAAACGTCAGCCCAATTGGGCAACGACACCAGTCGTTCGGGATCCACACCTTTGCTTGCCGCACGTTGCAGCATGCGCTGCGAAATGGTGGATATTCGGTCAAATCGACGCAGCAGCCAGCGCTCGACGCCTGTTACCCAATCTCGCAGGCGGTCGCCGCGCAAGAGGCCGAGGTCAAACGCAGCATCGATTTCAAAATCCTGGATGTGAAGCCACGCACGTGCGCCGCGCAGGCGAGCGAACAGCAATGCGGCAGGTGCGCAAACCAGCGGCGGCTCGGTCATCCATACAACATCGGGACGCCAGCGCCATTGTGCGAAAAGGCTGGGAAGGCTGGCTAATGCAAAGCTGCCCAGATGCAGTAGCCGCGTCACGCCCGATACCTTTCGGGGAACCCAGACCGGCGTGCGGAACACTGTCACGCCGCGCCAGGTCTCGCGTTGAAAGCGCATCGCGCTGTAGCCCTGCCAGACGGCCCAGTCGGGATAGTAGGGCGGTGCAGTGACGACGCGCACATCGTGACCGGCTGCGGCAAGCCAGGCTGCCATCTCGCCGGTGTACTTGCCGATGCCCGTCAGCTCAGGTGCGAAATTGATGCCGTAAAGAAGAATTTTCAAGCGTGTCGGGTCTGAGTGACGCCGCTCTCCGTCGTCGACGAAATTTCGCCGGAACTGACGATGCGCACGAGATTGGCAGCCACGGTTTCGATGCGAAAACGTTGCTCGAAGCAACGACGCGCATGTACGCGCATCTGCTGGATTTCGGTAGGCGACGCCGCGAGCCATCGCGCCAGCAGACGCTCGGTCCCCTCTGGCGTATCGGACTCGACCATGCCAGCGCCATCGGCAACGATCTCGCGCCAGATATTGACCTTGTCCGAGATGAATGCCGGCCGTCCGCAGGCCAACGCCTCCGCCACGGCGACACCAAAGTTCTCTTGATGCGACGGCAGGCAGAACATTTCGCTGGCGTAGAAGGCGCCCCATTTGAGGTCGCCCGACAGCATGCCCGTCCAAGTCACCCGATCGGAGATACCCAACTCGGCAACCCGCCGGCCCAGTTGCTCAGCCCAACCGCCCTGGTCAGGCCCGGCCATCACGAGATGTGCGTCAGGCGATCCGGCGCAGGACTTGGCAAATGCCTCGATCAACAAGTCGCAGCCCTTTTTTTCGTGGATGCGACCGAGAAACAAGGCGAGACGCTTCCCGCGCAACGCCGGGTACGCCGTCAGAAAGGCCTCGGACAACCGGGACTGGTCATTGGCCGGCGGTTCCGAAGTGCCGAATGAACTGATGGCCTCGTTGCACTTGTAGAGCCAGAACGACTCGCGTGCGAGCAGGCGCTCGTCGTCGCAGGTGAACAGAACGGCCTTGGCATCGCGCAACACGCGGTACTCGCCCCAGGGCCAGTAAAGCCATTTCTTCAAGTGCTTGAGCGGGTAGCGCCGCTTGAACCAGGGGTCCAGCATGCCGTGTGTGAAAACGTAGTAGCCGGGGGCGGTGTCGCGCAATGCGCGCCAGGCTGCCAACCCGATGTATTGCCACAATCCGTTGATGATCACGGCGTCGTAGTTGCCGGCATGCTGTCTCAGCCACGGAGCGAGCGCTTCGCAGTAGCCATACGTTCCCCGGACGGGTCCGAGAGCGTGGATGCGGCCAGGGTAGTTCAGCACCGGCTCGAAGTCGGGCGCATCGAGGCACAAGATATCGCCCTGGTGCCCCAAGGCTTGCAACGCACCATGGATGCGCAGCAGTCCTTCGATCGGTCCGCCACCACGGGGGTCGATCGATGCAATGATGTGAAGAAATTTCAACGGATCCTCCGGCTCGAAGCTGCACGAGATGGAAATATTTCAAGCGTCGGATAACGCAATGCGGCGAGCGCAAATGCCAATGCGAAGCCGAGCAGGGCATTGGCCGAGAGTTGTCCGATGGCGGACCACGTCAACAACGCAATTGCCAGCGAGACCCAGAGCAGGAGCGGATAGATGATGGCACGGCGTATCGCAATAACCAGGCTTCTGTACAAGCCCAGGCCCATCACGATCAACTTCATGGCGGTGTAGAGACCGCCAACCGCGCCGCCCTCCAGCAATACGCGACCCGCTTCCGCCTCGGCCAAGGTAAAGCCAGCAACCCCGCTACGGACGTATCCCGCAAGATTCGACAATTGGCCAAATCCCACGCCTAGAAAGGACAGCTGGTCATAGACAACAGGTTCACCCGCAAAGACGACAAGGAGTCGCGCCCAGAAGTTCTCTGTTTCGGCGGCCTCACCGAATCGTTGTTGCGTGTTTTCAATTGCTGTCTGGAAAATGATCGCAAGAATTGCAATTGCCCCAAGCACCAGCAGCAGTGTGAGCAAGGCCCGGGCCTTGTCCGCGGCTTTGGAGAAAACGAGGCGCCCCAGCAGATAGATCGCAACCATGGCGCCCGAGAAGATCACGGCGCTGCGCGCGCCACTCACGATGGACTCGGTGACCAATGCGGTAAATGCGGCCACGGCAAGAAACACGTGCGACAAGCGTCTCTTGCGAGCTGCAACAACGGCAAGCGCTACGGGGATAACCAAGCTGAGAAAGGTCGAAAAGCCCGCCGTGAAACTGAACGTTGCAGTGGTTCGCACGACGCCCGCGATCACGATGAATACTTCGTCATCGACGCTGTCAACTTCGGTGTTGATGCGTGCGCCAGGGGGCGACGCATACTGCAGGACGACCAACGGGGCAAGCAATATCAGCAAGACCGTCGATGTCAGCATTGCCGCACGGAAGTCAGTCTCAGTCATGGACGCAGCGGCCGCAAAGCCGAACCAGACGTACAGCAACCAGAAGCGCAGCCCGATCAGGAACACCACCGGATTGCTGTCATTCAGGATGACCTGCAGCAAGCCCCACGCAATGACGCAGCAGGTCCATGCCACAAGCACGGCTGTCTGATTCTTGTAGGTCCGAAGATGCCCGCTCTTCCAGGCATGAAAGATCAGGTAGAGGGCCATCGCATCGCGCAACAGGATCATCGGCAGCGTGGCTGCTGACGTGCCCCATTTGCGCACGGCACCTTCGAACACCACGATGAGAAGCACGCCGATGAACAGGCGGCCTGTGCGACTGAGCGCGGGCCGCGCCATCGAAAGCGGCATTCGCGCCGCGAGAGCGTTCATTGCAAGTACTCCTGCAACACACTACCGGCTCGCGCGCGATATCGCTCCCATGTGAATTCTTTCGATGCGACCAGCGCCGGCGCGCGGGCGCGCTGCAAACGCGCCGGATCGCTGACCAGTTCGCGGAGCATGTCATGCAATGCGTCGCCGTTGGGCTCGACCACCCATCCGCTCTCGGGAAAGGCTTCCACAACGGCCTTCGCTCCCGTCTGGGTCGACACCAGCGCCGGCGTTCCGCAGGACATCGCTTCTGCGACAACCATTCCGAACGAGTCCGATCGCGAGGGCAACAGCAGGCAATCAGCGCCGGCCATGAACTCGAAAAGCTGGCTCTGCGGAACGCTCGGATGGTAGTGCGCGCCCGGCGTGTTCTGAACTGCCGCCAGAAGTTCATGGTCGCCCACGCCGCCCACGAAATTCAATTCGTACTTGAATCCCTCCGCATGCAGGCGAGTGAATGCGGAGAGGATAAGGTCGATTGACTTCCCAAGCGTCAGCTGCCCGGCGAATATGAATCGCGCGGGCCCGTCCTTGCGCATGGAGGTGATCGGCGTCACCAGCTTGGGATCTGCACCTAGCAACAATGGCTTGAGCCGGCTGCGTTCGACGCCGTTGGCCGCGTAGCTGTCCGCGGCAAGGGGCGAGCAGGTCAGGATCAAGTCGGCCATCGCGATCTCGACATCCTTGCGTCGGTTCACTTCCGCAGTGTACGGCGTGTACGGTGGCGCCAGTTGCTCAGCACGCGTCTTGTGGTGGAACGCAGCAGCATCCAGAATGCATCGCGCACCGACCGACTTTGCCGCGGCAAACGTGTGGTACGCCGCGTTCTCGTAAGCGACGACGACCTTCGGGCGCAACGCCACGATGCGCTTTGCCGCCCAAGCGTCAAAGCCGTGAAAGAGTCGATGAAGCCGGTCACCCGGGTGGCCGCTTTTCACGCGCATCGATGCCTGCTGCAACACCTGAAATCGAATCGGGTGGACACGAAGCGCGGCGGGAATGCCAACGCGGCGTACCCGCTTGCGGAAGTGCTCCGGAAGCCACCACGCGAGCGCCTCCGCATCTTCCGCTACAGGGACACCGGACCAGAAGGCCTGAAGCAGGTTCCTCTCGTGCAAAGCCAGTGCGAGCTGGTGCGAGTGTTGGAGGCCTGGATGCGTGACGAGAACAGATCGTGTCATCGCCGTGTTTGAGCGTGATTCAATCAACTGCGGTTCTTTGCGCGGGGCATCGGCCGTGCCGAACTCGTCGGGCAAGGCGTATCGCTGCTCGCCGCGAACGGCGCTCGTGCTCATCATTGACTCGCTTGTCTGCTGGCTTGCTGGTGGGGCGAATGGTGCATGCGTCGCGACGTCACGCCTCAGGCGATGGCTTCCTCGCCTTGCAGCGAGCGCTCGAAGTCCAGGTACGCGAGTTCGATGCCGGTGCGCAAGGATGTCGTGGCTTGCCAGCCAAGCTGCCGGATCTTCGATACGTCAAGAAGCTTGCGAGGTGCACCATCTGGTTTGCTGGGGTCGGTCTGGATGCGGCCTTTGTAGCCGACGACATCACTGACCAGCGCTGCGAGTTCTGCAATCGTCAAGTCTTCGCCTGTTCCGACGTTGACGTGACTTTCCATGACATGAGTGTGGCGACGATATTCCTCGGCCGGCAGGCGCATCACATGGATTGACGCACTGGCCATGTCGTCCACGTACAGGAACTCGCGCCGGGCGGATCCCGTTCCCCAGATAACTACAGCGGGTGCATCGGCCAGCTTGGCCTCGTGGAACCGGCGAAGCATTGCCGGCAGGACGTGGCTGTTCTGGGGGTGGTAGTTGTCGCCTGGGCCGTAGAGGTTCGTTGGCATGACGCTGCGGTAATCAGTGCCGTACTGGCGGTTGTAGCTCTCGCAAAGCTTGATGCCGGCGATCTTTGCAATCGCATATGGCTCGTTGGTGGGTTCCAACTTTCCGGTTAGCAGGACCGCTTCGGTCATCGGCTGCTCAGCCAATTTGGGATATATGCAACTCGAACCAAGAAACATCAATTTTCGCACACCCGCGCGCCATGCTTCATGCACGACATTGGTTTGCACCATCAAATTGGAGTAAATGAACTCGGCGGGATAGGTGTTGTTTGCATGAATGCCGCCGACGCGGGCGGCCGCCAAATAGACTTGATCAGGTCTTTCCTCGGCGAAAAAGCGGCGAACGGCCGACTGATCGGTCAGGTCGAGTTCGTCATGTGTGCGGGTGATGATGGTTTTGAAGCCCCTGCGTTGGAGGTTTCGCACGATCGCGCTTCCGACCATTCCGCGATGGCCGGCGACATAGATGCGTTCTTGAGATTCGTTCATGGTGTGTCGAGCGGCACGTGCCGCAAATAGGAGTCAATGTCAGCGGCCGTTGACGAAGCCGGGAGATCTTGGCAGGTTCCGGGGTTGAGCCAACTACGTCTTTGCTGTGAAGAAGGCATTCGGAGGCGTGTTCAATGACTTTCGGCACGAATGTTTCGGTTTGCGCGCCGATGGGGTGATCGCGAATCGAATGAGAAAGACCCCTTGAACTTCCGACGACCAGCTCGATCGTCAGTCATTCAACGCGAGCCATCCCCTGTGACAACTGCACTCACCGTCTTCAGCAGGATCCTGATGTCGAGCCAGAGGGACCAGTTGTCTACATATTCGGCGTCGAGTTCCACGCGCTTGGCGTAAGGCAACCTGTTGCGGCCGCTGACTTGCCAAAGGCCCGTGATCCCGGGGCGCATCTGGCAGTAGTGCGGCCAGTTCTTGCCGTACAGGCTGCGTTGGCGTTCCATGCAGGGGCGCGGGCCGACAAGGCTCATATCTCCCTTCAGGACATTCCAGAACTGAGGCAATTCGTCCAGGCTGAGTTTGCGGATGAATTGGCCGATCGGCGTAATCCTGGGGTCCTTCTCGAGCTTCTGGAAGGTGTCCCATTCGATTCGTGCCACTTCGTTGCGACTCAGATACTCTTCGAGGACCTGCTCGGAGTTGCGCAACATGGACCGAAATTTGTAAAAGCGAAAACGTGTCCCACCTGCGCCGAGCCGGTTTTGCCAGAAGTGGATGGGCCGGCCCATGCTGATCAGCACAGCCACCGCGACGACGAGGTAGATGGGTCCGAACAACGCGAAGAAAACCAATGCCCCCGCGATGTCGAGCGTACGCTTTGCCGCGCGTTCGAGCGTGCTGAGGCGCCGCGGCAGGGGTAGCGGCGTTTGTGGCGGCGAGCCGCTCCCACCTGGCAGGAGGCGAGGGGCTACGGGGCCATGGGCGGCGGAATCGGAACGAAACATCAAAAAATCCCCTGGAACGGCACTGCTTCACCGAAGGCAACAGTGTAACGCTTTACTACTATTGGCAAGAATTTGAACACATTTGAGCTATGCCGTCTTGTCGGCAAAAGTCGTAAGCCATCCGATGAAGGAAGTTGCTTACCCGCTCTCAAACGGTGGTTCAACACCTGCACATGCGCTGCAAAAACAGCTGATGAACTGTAAGCCTTTGGCCTGACACATCCGTAACATGGCTCGCCGCATATGTTGTCTTTACACGCCGAATTTCACGAAATCTCACAAGAAGCCTTGCCGGGTGAAATTTTCCGATCAGCCTGGATGCGCTTGGTACTCGCCAGTTCGCCGGGAATCAGAAAAAAGCCCCTTGGCGCCAGCAATAGGCCGCCAAGGGGCTTGTGAGCCAGAACAACAGGCCCGCATCACGCCAAGGCGTTGCCTCGCGTCGTTGGCTCTTCGAAGGGCAGGATGACCTGGGAGAGATCCTTGCGCGTTTCGACCAGCACCAGCGGACCTTCGTCGAGGACGACTGCTGGCCGGCGTTCCCGCGGAACGTGAATCTGCTTTGGCTCGGCGGCCATTGCGGCTTGGGCCTGTGCAATCCGCTGCGCGTCGGAGTTGACCCACTGCAGGCCGGATTCTTCGGCGATCTGGGCCAGCTGTGAGATCGGCAGCTCGAAGGGCGTAACCTTGGGCAGACCGGCGCTGGGAGTCGTTGCAGGCCCAGGCTTCACGCGGGGCTCGACGGGCGTTGCTTCTGGCAGGGAGGCCTCGTGCCGCACGGGGGGGACGACGGCTTCGATGGAGCCAACCGGTTTTTCCTCGCGGTTGGCAACTGGCACTGCAGCGGCAGACGCAGGCGCAGGCACATCGGTGGTGGGCGCTTCGACGATGCCATCGACGCTTTCGCGTGGGGCCCGGTCTCGGCGATCGCGGCCGTAACGGTCGCGTGAACGCGGACGGCGCTCCTCGCCTTCAGGCGCTTGTACAACGAAGGGTTCCTCGATCGTCGTGCCTGTGCGCATGGGCGGCTGCGAACCATCCCCTTGAGGCGTGTCATTCGTGGCCACCCCGTCTGGTCGACGATCACGGCGGCCTTCACCGCGGTCGCGATCTTCGCTGCGCTCACGACCGTCACCGCGCTCACGGCGTTCGCCGCGTTCACTGCGTGCTCGAGGCTGTCGCTCGACCGCAGCCGAATTCTCCTCGCCGCCAACCTGCCCCATTGCGACTTGGCCGCCCTCGACTGCCGTTGCAACGGGCAGCGCACGCGAGTCGGTTTCGCGCCGTTCGCCACGGCCTCCCCGGCGTTCGCCGCCCTCACGTGGCGGACGCGGTTCACGCTGCTGTTGCGTTTCGCGTGGCTCGCGCGCCTCGCGCACCGGCGCTTCTGCGCGTGCGCCTTCAGGGCGCCCTTCACGGCGCTCTCCGGGACGCCCGTTGCGACGGTCACCGTCACGACCGCCGCGACCGCCGCGACGCTGTTCGCCGTCACGTCCGCCACGACCTTCACTGCCTTGACGGCCATCGCGGCCTTCCCGGCGTGGTTGCCGAGGCGCTTCTTCCGCCGCGACAGCCGGGGTGGGCGCTGGCGCGGGTATCGGCGCCGGGGCTGGTGACCCGCCAAAGAAACTCTTGAGCTTGGCGAAGAACCCGGTTTCGGCAGGAGCCGGCAGTGCGGCAGGCACGACCGCTGGCGCGGCGGCGACGGGTGCGGGGGCACGCACAGGTTCCGGCTTTGGCACAGCGACGGGCGCGGGTGCATCGGGCAGCACGCCCTTGATCACCGGCGTTTGCTTGTTGGTTGGCTCTTGCGACCGGCGCGTCACCGAAGTCGGGTCTTCGAACTCGTCCGCCATCTTGTAGCTGGCGTCGATGTGGTCGAGACGCGGATCGTCGTGCTTCAGGCGTTCGAGCTTGTAGTTGGGCGTCTCGAGCGTCTTGTTGGGCACCATCAGCACGGTGACACGTTGCTTCAGCTCGATCTTGGCGATTTCCGGGCGCTTTTCGTTGAGCAGGAAGGAGGCAACTTCTACTGGCACCTGCACGTGCACTGCGGCCGTGTTGTCCTTCAGGCACTCCTCCTGGATGATGCGCAGAATCTGCAGCGCGCTTGATTCCGTGTCGCGGATGTGGCCGGAGCCGCCGCAACGCGGGCAGGGGATCGACGAGCCTTCGCTCAGCGCCGGCTTCAGGCGCTGGCGGCTCATTTCCATGAGGCCGAACTTGCTGATCGAGCCGAACTGTACGCGGGCGCGGTCCTGGCGCAGCGCGTCGCGCAGGCGGCTCTCGACTTCGCGGCGGTTCTTGGACTCGTCCATGTCGATGAAGTCGATGACGATCAGGCCGCCCAGGTCGCGCAGGCGCATCTGACGGGCCACTTCGTCGGCGGCTTCGAGGTTGGTGCGGGTGGCGGTTTCTTCGATGTCGCCGCCCTTGATGGCGCGGGCCGAGTTCACGTCGACCGAAACCAACGCTTCGGTGTGGTCGATCACGATCGCGCCGCCGCTGGGCAGTTGCACCGTGCGGGCATAGGCCGATTCGATCTGGTGCTCGATCTGGAAGCGGCTGAACAGGGCAGCGTCGTCGCGGTAGCGCTTCACGCGGGCGGCATGCTCGGGCATGACGTGCGCCATGAACTGCTGCGCCTGGTCGTAGATGTCGTCCGTGTCGATCAGGATGTCGCCGATGTCGTGATTGAAGTAGTCACGGATCGCGCGAATCACCAGCGAGGACTCCTGGTAGATCAGGAAGGCGCCCTTGCCGCCCTTGGCCGCGCCGTCGATGGCGCTCCAGAGCTTGAGCAGGTAGTTCAGGTCCCATTGCAGCTCGGGTGCCGAACGGCCTATGCCGGCCGTACGAGCGATGATGCTGGCGCCCTTCGGGTACTCCAACTGGTCCATTGCCTCCTTCAGCTCGGCCCGGTCTTCGCCCTCGATGCGGCGCGAGACGCCACCACCGCGCGGGTTGTTCGGCATCAGCACGACGTAGCGGCCGGCCAGCGAAATGAAGGTGGTCAGCGCCGCGCCCTTGTTGCCGCGTTCTTCCTTCTCGACCTGCACGACCAGTTCCTGGCCTTCGCGGATCGCTTCGTTGATGCGTGCCGAACTGGCCGACACGCCCTCTGCGAAGTACTGCTTGGAGATTTCCTTGAACGGCAGGAAGCCGTGGCGGTCTTCGCCGTAGTCGACGAAGCAGGCTTCCAGCGAGGGCTCGACGCGCGTGACGACGGCCTTGTAGATGTTGCCCTTGCGCTGCTCGCGCCCTTCGATTTCGATTTCGTAGTCGAGGAGCTTCTGTCCGTCGACGATGGCCAGGCGGCGTTCTTCGGCCTGCGTGGCATTTATCAGCATCCGCTTCATGATGCGTTGTCCTTGTTTCTATCGTTTTACCGGCCCATGACGGGCGCACGATGCACGGACGACGCTTGCGAAACGAGGGGAATTGCCGCTTGATCCCGCTGGTCCTGGCCGTTCGCGCGCAAGCGCGGGCGGCCTACATATGAGCGTCAGCTCAACAAGGACAGTGGGGGTGGGGGCGCGTGGATGGGCGCGAGCCAGATGCGGTGTTGAGGCGCTATCTTTTTGATAGCTGGGTGCGCAATGATGTCGCGCTCTGCGGGCGACTCAATGTTTGCGGGCGCGGGCATCAGCCAGCGCAAGCACATTTGAATCAGCAGCATCAACACTGGGGGACTCGCTTTGATCCGCAGACAGCCTGTGGGCCTGTCTGCTGGTATTCCGTATCGGTGTTTCGTTGGGCGTCGGCTTGACTTGGACGCTGCGCTTGCCGCCGTACGCTCTTGCGTTGGGCCTGCAGGCGACGCGCCAAAGCGGCATCGACCTCACAGCGCAAACATGAGTGCTCTAAACTTCTGTTTTATCAAGCACTTACACGACCGCGCTGGTGAAAAACATTATAGGTGCGAAGCCCGACCCCGAAGCGGCAGAAGTCAGGTTTTTGACGGTTGATGACGAATCTGCCGGTCAGCGACTCGACAATTTTTTGTTCCGCCATCTGAAGGGCGTTCCCAAGACCCATGTCTACCGGATCATCCGGTCGGGGGAGGTGCGCATCAACAAGGGGCGTGTGCAGGCTGAGACGCGCATCGAGGCGGGCGACGTGCTGCGGCTGCCGCCGGTGCGTGTTTCGGCCCGGTCCGAGGAAGGCGCCACGCCGCCCGCGCCGGCGCGCGAATTTCCCCTGCTGTATGAAGACGACGCGATGCTGGCCATTGACAAGCCGGCCGGCGTCGCGGTTCACGGCGGCAGTGGCGTAAGCTTCGGGGTCATCGAGCAATTGCGGACCGCGCGACCCGGCGCGAAATTCCTCGAACTCGTTCACCGGCTGGACCGGGAAACCTCCGGCGTATTGCTGGTGGCCAAGAAGCGCAGTGCCCTGGTCGCGCTGCAGGACCAGTTTCGAGAACGGGAGACCGGCAAGACCTACTTGGCGCTGGTGGACGGCGAATGGCCCGCTTCACGGAAGGTGCTCGACGCTTCCCTCGCCAAATACCTGCTGCCCGACGGCGAGCGCCGCGTGCGCGTGGTCGCCAAGGAGCATGCGGATGCGATGCGCGCCGTGACGCTGGTCCGTGTCAAGGCACGCATCACGCTGCCGGGCGAGACCCACCCGATGTCCCTGCTGGCCGTGACCATCAAGACCGGCCGCACGCACCAGATCAGGGTGCACCTTGCGTCGGAAGGCCACGCCATCGGGGGCGACGACAAGTACGGCAACTTCGAGCGCAATCGCGCGCTGCAGAAGGCCGGGCTGAAGCGAATGTTCCTGCATGCCTGGCGCCTGCAATTCAACCACCCAACCTCCGGCGAACGAATCGCAGTGCAGGCGATGCTCCCGCCGGAGCTGGCACGCTTGCTGCCTCCGGCCACCGTTCTAGAACTGTCCAGCAATGACTGATTACCGCGACCGCCGCTTCGACTTGATCGCCTTCGACTGGGACGGCACGCTGTACGACTCCACGCAACTGATCGTGCGATGCATCCAGGCGGCCGTGGTGGACGTGGGTGGTGCCCGGCCGTCCGACAAGGACGCGGCCTGGGTCATCGGTCTCGGCCTGGCCGAAGCCCTGGCGAAGGCGGCGCCTGACGTGCCGCGTGAGAAGTACGCCCAGCTGGGGGCGCGCTACCGTCACCATTACATCGGTCATCACGACGACTTGGTGCTCTTCGACGGCGTGCTGCCGATGCTCGATGCGCTTCGTGCGCGCGGCCACAAGCTCGCAGTGGCCACCGGCAAATCGCGGAGCGGCCTGGACGCGGCGCTCGCCACGGCAACCTTGCACGATCGCTTCGACAGTTCCAGGACTGCCGATGAGACGGCCGGCAAGCCGCATCCGCGCATGCTCCTCGAATTGATGGAGGAGCTGGCAGTCCCGCCCGAACGCACGCTGATGATCGGCGACACCACGCACGACCTTCAACTGGCGTTGAATGCCGGCTGTTCCAGCGTCGGCGTGAGTTACGGCGCGCATGAGCCCGACGCCTTCGACGCGCTCAACCCGCTGTTCATTGCCCACTCGGTGGACTCTCTGCAACACTGGTTGCTGACCAACGGATAGGACATCGGGAAGACTGCCCCATGACCGAGCAAGCCATTCCCCTGTGCAACGCTTCCGACCTGGTCGAGGGCGGGCGTGCCGTGCCCTTCGACGTGGTCTTCCGTGGTGAAACCTGCCGCGCCTTCGCCATCCGCTTCGAAAGGCGGCCGCATGCCTTTCTCAACCGCTGCAGCCACGTGGCAATGGAACTCGACTTCCAGCCGGATCGCTTCTTCGACGACACCGGCCAGTGGCTGCTCTGTGCCACGCACGGCGCCGTCTACAAGCCCGACACGGGAGAGTGCGCCGGCGGCCCCTGCCGCGGCGGCCTGGTGAAGATTGCCCTCAGCGAACGTGACGGCGTGGTGCACTGGCATACTGACTGGAACCTTCAACCCCTGGCCTTCTGAGCGGCCTTTGCACATGACTGACCCCACCCGCAAGGAGCCCGAAGGATTCGAGCCCTTTGAATCCACGGCACCCCTCACGGCGTCGCAGGCCGCTGCAAGGAAGGCGGGCCAGGCCGATCCGACGCTGTCCACCGGGTGGGAGCGTGCCACCCTCGAGAAGCTGGCGTTTGCCGCGCTCAATGAGCAGAAGACGGCACGCCGGTGGCGGACCTTCGTGCGGCTCAGTTGGCTGGCGTTCCTGGCCATCGTGCTCTGGTTCGGGATGTCCCGCGGGACACCGACCACCGCCAAGTCGACGGCCCACACCGCAGTCGTCGAGATCAAGGGAGAAATCGCCAACGGTTCCGATGCCAATGCCGAATCCGTCATCGCCTCCATGAAGACGGCGTTCGAGGACGAGGGCGCCAAGGCCGTGGTGTTGCTGATCAATTCGCCCGGCGGCAGCCCGGTGCAGGCTGGCATCATCAACGACGAAATCAAGCGCATGCGGGCCAAGTACAACAAGCCGGTGTATGCAGTGGTCGAGGAGACTTGCGCATCCGCCGCCTATTACATTGCCGCGGCCACGGACAAGATCTTCGTGGACAAGGCCAGCATCGTCGGCAGCATCGGCGTGCTGATGGACGGGTTCGGATTCACCGGTACGATGGAAAAGCTCGGCGTCGAGCGCCGCCTGATCATTTCGGGCGAGAACAAGGGCTTTCTCGATCCGTTCAGCCCGATGAACGACGCCCAGCGCGCCCATGCGCAACAGATGATCGACCAGATCCACGACCAATTCATCAACGTCGTCAAGACGGGGCGCGGCGATCGGCTCAAGCTGCAGACGCCGGGCTTGTTCAGCGGGCTGTTCTGGAGCGGACAGCAGGCTGTCGAACTCGGCCTGGCCGACCAGCTTGGCAACGTCGATTTCGTGGCGCGCGAGGTGGTCAAGGCCGAAGAGGTGATCGACTACACGCGGCGCGACAACGTCGCGGAAAAGCTGGCCAAGAAGTTCGGCGCCGCCATGGGGGATGCCACGGTTCGCGCCCTGCGCCTGTCACCTGGCGTGCGCTGAGCAAGGGGCTCGGAGCAAATCCTTCGCGGGGCGCCCCCTCGCGAGACTGGTTCAGCGTCGTCAGCCGCGCGGCGCCTCGACCCGCCTCGCCGATACCGCGAGCGCGACCGCAAAGCCGACCACCAGCCACAGCGCCCAACCCAGCGAACTGACACGCGCCACGAAGCCGATCACCGGTGGCCCGGCCATGAACCCCAGGTAGGCGGCGGCCGAGACGGCCGCGATGCCGCGCGCCGGATCCACCCCAGGCACCCGTGCCGCAGCCGAGAAAAGGATCGGCACCACGTTGGCAAAGCCGACGCCCACGCCGGCAAATCCGACGAGCGCAAGCCAGGGCTGGCGAGCGACGAGCACGAGTGCCATGGCCACAGCCGCCAGCACCGCACTGCCGCGCAGCAGCACGGCCGGCGCAAAGCGTGCCCGCATGGCATCGCCGCCGAAGCGGGCCGCGGCCATGGCGGCGGAAAAACTCGCGTAGGCGAGGGCGGCCTGGCCCTGCGGACTGCCGAGTTCCTGTTGCAGGTACAGCACGCTCCAGTCGTAGATCGCGCCTTCAGCGATCAGGCCCAGCGCCGCCAGGATGCCGAGGATCACCAACGCACCGCGTGGCAAGTTGAAGCCATCGGCCGCCGGTGCCGCAGAGGAGGTTGCCGCACGCGGCAGCATGTATTGCGACGCCAGCAAGACCGCGAGCGCAGTCGCTCCTGCCACCCAGATCAAATGCGCTTGCGGCGCCATGCCGGCCGCGAGCGCGGCAGCGCCGGTCATGGCGCCAGCCATGCCGCCCAGGCTGAACATGCCATGCATGCCGCTCATCAGCGTGCCGCCATCCAGCAACTCGAGCTTCGCCGCCTCGGTGTTGATGGCCACGTCGAACACACTGGTGGCAATGCCGAACACGGCCAGCAACGCGAGCAGCGCCCCGTAGCCCGGCATGGCGATCAATGCGGCGATCAGCAGGGCGTAGACCGTTCCGCAGATTCGCGCCGTATCACGTGCGCCGTAGCGGCCGATCCAGTGGCCGGCGCGCGACAGGCCGGCCAGGGCGCCGAATCCCGCCGCCAGCAGGGCGAATCCCAGTTGCGCCTCGTCGACGGCATAGTGCGCCTTGACCGTTGGAATATGAACGCCCCAGGTCGCAAAGATGAAGCCCGAGGCGAAGAATTGCGTGCGCGAAGCCCAGCGCGTGCCAATGCCGATCCTGTTGCCCACGGGTCAGCGCCCGATCGCGAAAACTGCCGGCAGGCGGTCTTCGGACTGCCCCGGAGCCGCGCGCCAGCCCTTGATGGTGTCGCTGCGCACCGTTGCGTTTGCCAGCGTCAGGCCGCGTGAAACGGCCAGTCGCGTGTTGTGCTGCAAGGTCTGGAGGAGTGCTTGCTGCAGGGCAGCATTGCGATAGGGCGTTTCGATGAAGAGCTGGGTCTGGCCGGTGCGCAGCGCCAGCGTCTCCAGTTCGCGAATGCGCTGGCTGCGCGCTGCAGGCTCTTGCGGCAGGTAGCCCACGAACGCGAAGTTCTGGCCGTTGAGGCCACTCGCCGCGAGCGCCAGCAAGAGTGACACCGGCCCGGTCAGCGGCACCACCGCGATGCGAAGATCGTGCGCCGCACGGGCAACCGACGAACCCGGATCGGCCACGGCCGGCATCCCCGCTTCGCTCAGGAGACCGATGTCATGGCCGTTCAAGGCGGCCGTCAACAGCGGACGGGCGTCGAACTGTCCGGCGTGGTCCCCCTTCTTGTGCACATCGCGCGGCAGTTCGGTGATCTCTTGCGCCTGCAAGGAGGCCGCGAGCGGCGTGACGGCGTCGATGCGCTTGAGATAGGCGCGCGCGGACTTGGCGTTCTCGCAGATCCAATGGGTGATTGCCGCCGCTTTCTGCAAGGTTCCCAAGGGAAGGGCGTCCTGCAGCGGTGCCTGGACGTCGCAACCGAAATCCAGGGGCGCCGGCACCAGATAGAGCGTGCCCTGCTTCATAGCAGGTCCACGCCCGCGGCGCGCAACATTCGGCAGGTGCGGATCAGCGGCAGGCCGACCAGTGCACTGGGGTCGTCGCTGTCGATCGCTTCGAGCAGGGCAATGCCCAGCCCCTCACTTTTTGCGCTGCCTGCGCAGTCGTAGGGTTGTTCCAGTCGCAAATAGCGTTCGATCGCAGCGTCATCGAGGTTGCGGAACACCACGCGAACCGCGGCGATGTCTTGCTGCGCGAAACCTGCGGCCTCGCACACCACCGCCACTGCCGTCTGGAAGATGAGCGTCTGACCACGCATGCGCTGCAGTTGCGCGGTTGCGCGTTGGTGATCGCCAGGTTTGCCGAGTGATTCGCCAGCCAGGTCGGCCACTTGATCGGAACCGATGACCACGGCCTCCGGAAAGTGCCGGGCGACGGCTCGCGCCTTCTCCAGCGCCAATCGACTGGCAAGGGCGCCGGGGCTTTCACCGGGAAACGGTGTTTCGTCGACTTCGGGCGCGTGCACTTCAAAGGGCAGGCGCAGGCGATTCATCAGTTCACGCCGGTAGCGCGACGTGGAGGCAAGGATCACGGTGCGTTGCATAGCCCCTGATTGTGGGGGACGGGCCGGGCAATCTGTCCTCCTGCTGGGGGCACGCCGTCCCGCGGATTCGTCCTGCATTGGCTTAGACTGGCCGCGATGACCAGAGAATTCGCTCCCCAACGCCTCGATGTGGTCGCCTTTGCAGAAGACGGCGCCACCCTGTCGGGCCGTACGCCCTTGCCTGACTTCACCCGCCTGGTGGCTGAAACCACCGGCATGTCGCCTGGGGCAGAGGTGACATGGACGGCCGAAGGCCAGCAGCGTGCCGGCGTGACGGGCGCCCCGGTGCCGTGGCTGCATCTGGAAGCCGACGTGGTAGTGCCTCTCGCTTGCCAGCGGTGCCTCGCGCCCGTGGACATCGCGTTGACCGTGGATCGCTGGTTTCGTTTCGTCGCGGACGAGGAAACGGCAGTGATCGAGGACGAGGAGTCTGAGGAAGACATCCTGGTGGCGAGCCGCGATTTCGATCTGCACGCCCTGATCGAGGATGAAATGCTGATGGAAATCCCCGTCACGCCTCGGCATGACACCTGTCCGGATGCACCTCCGTTGTCTGCGACAGACGCCGATTTCGACCTTGCCGAAGGTTCCAGGCCCAATCCCTTCGCGGTGCTTGGCAAACTGCGCGGCGGCAAGCCGGAGTAGCTCGATGCGCGGGCAGCTTGGCTCCAACTTCGAGCTTGGGCTATAATCGTGGGCTTCGCGCGCGCCGCCATTGATTCACAGGCTTCAGTGGCCTCATGCCGATTGCAGCAGGTCCGGCTGCGCCAAGCATGGGTCGACGGTACACCGCCCGCACCTCCACTAACCATTTACCAGTCCAGGAGCCACCATGGCAGTCCAGCAAAACAAGAAGTCGCCTTCGAAGCGCGGCATGCACCGTTCACACAATGCATTGGACGTGCCCGGCATCGCTGTCGAGCCGACCACCGGCGAAACTCACCTGCGTCACCACATCAGCCCCAACGGCTTCTATCGTGGCCGCAAGGTGTTGAAGACCAAGTCCGAAGCCTGACCTTCCGTTTCGACGCCAAGGCCCGAAGCTACTTTCCTTGTAGCGTCGGGCCTTTGTCTTGATGCTTACGTCCGCTGCTCCCACTCCGGCGCCCGCCGCAATCACGCTCGCCGTCGATTGCATGGGCGGCGACCACGGCCCGCGCGTCACACTTGCCGCCTGCCGTGCATTCCTTGAGCGTCATTCGGACGCATCGCTGCTGCTCGTCGGGGTGCCCGATGCGCTGGCCGGCTTGACCCACCCGCGTGCCCGCGTCGTTGCGGCCAGCGAAGTGGTCGGCATGGACGATCCGATCGAAATCGCACTTCGCAGGAAGAAGGATTCCTCGATGCGCGTCGCCATCCAGCAGGTCAAGGATGGCGCGGCGCAGGCTGCAATATCGGCTGGCAACACGGGGGCATTGATGGCGATTGCACGCTATCTGCTCAAGACGCTGGAAGGAATCGATCGTCCTGCCATCGCGCCACAAATGCCCAACAGCAAGGGCGGGGCGACGACGGTGCTCGATCTGGGCGCCAATGTGGATTGCGACGCCGAAGATTTGCTCCAGTTCGCGGTTCTGGGTTCGGCACTGGTTTCTGCGCTCACGGGCAACGATTCGCCTACCGTGGGCTTGCTGAACATCGGCGAGGAAGCCATCAAGGGCAGCGAAGTCATCAAGAAAGCGGGTCAGCTGCTGAAAATGGCTGGCGACTCGGGTGATCTCAATTTCTTCGGAAATGTCGAGGGCAACGACATTTTCAAGGGCACCACCGACATCGTCGTCTGCGACGGCTTCGTCGGAAACGTCGCGCTGAAGGCCACGGAAGGCGTTGCCGCGATGATCGTTGACTTTTTAAGGCAAGAGTATTCGCGCGGCATATTCAGCAAAGTCGCCGCTGTCATCTCTTATCCGGTCCTAAAGTCGCTTAAAAAACGACTTGATCATCGTCGCTACAACGGCGCGGCGCTGCTTGGATTGCGCGGGTTGGTGTTCAAGAGTCACGGCTCCGCCGATGAGGTCGCGTTCGGGCACGCGCTGGATCGCGCTTATGATGCCGCTCGCAACAACCTGCTCGAACGCGTGCGGGCCCGCATCGCACACGCCGCGCCACTTCTAGCGCGGCAGGAGCAGGCGGCGCCGGCCGACGCGGCGGCAATCCACGCTTGATGACCTCCTATTCGCGAATCACCGGCACCGGCAGCTATCTACCGCCCCGACGAGTGACCAACGATGACCTTGCAAAGCAACTCGCTTCGCACGGCATCGAAACCTCTGATCAGTGGATCATCGAGCGCACCGGGATTCGAGCGCGCCACTTCGCTGATCCCGGTGTCAACTCCAGTGACCTTGGCTTGCAGGCAGCCCACAAGGCGCTGGAAGCAGCAGGCCGCACGGCCGCTGACCTCGATCTCATCATCGTCGCGACTTCCACGCCGGACATGGTGTTCCCCTCGTCGGCGGCCATCCTGCAGAACAAGCTCGGCATCGCCGGGTGCGCTGCCTTCGACGTGCAGGCCGTTTGCAGCGGCTTTGTGTATGCGCTGACCGTGGCGGATGCCTTGATTCGCACCGGCACCGCCAAGTGTGCATTGGTGGTCGGCGCGGAAGTTTTCTCCCGGATCCTGGACTTCAACGATCGCACCACCTGCGTGCTGTTCGGCGACGGCGCGGGCGCCGTGGTGCTCGAGGCCAGCGAGGAGCCTGGCATCCTGGCCAGCGACCTGCATGCCGATGGCAAGCATGTCGGCATCCTTTGCGTGCCGGGCCATGTGTCGGGCGGCGAGGTGCTGGGCAAGCCGCTGCTGCATATGGACGGCCAGGCCGTTTTCAAGCTGGCGGTGCGCGTGCTGGAGGAGTCGGCGCGGACCACGCTGGCCAAGGCCGGCAAGACCGAAGCCGATATCGACTGGCTCATTCCGCACCAGGCCAACATCCGCATCATGGATGGCACCGCGAAGAAGCTGAAGCTTTCGCGCGACAAACTGATCGTGACGGTGCATGAACATGGCAACACCTCAGCCGCGTCGATCCCGCTCGCGCTGGACGATGCCGTGCGAAGCGGCAAGGTGAAGAAGGGTGACACCTGCATGCTCGAAGGCGTGGGCGGGGGCTTCACCTGGGGTTCGGTGCTTTTGAATTTTTGAGCGCAAGGCGCCCGCAACAAGGTGTGGCCGCGTGACTGGAGACATGACAACGATGACTTCCTTCGCATTTGTATTCCCGGGTCAGGGTTCGCAGGCCGTCGGCATGCTCGACGCATGGGGCGATCATCCGGCCGTCCGTCAGACGCTCGAGGAGGCTTCCGACGCCTTGGGTGAAGATGTTGCCAAGCTGATCCATGAGGGCCCGAAGGAAGCGCTCGGCCTGACCACGAACACCCAGCCGGTGATGCTGGTGGCCGGCGTGGCCGCTTGGCGCGCATGGCTCGCCGAGGGCGGCGCGCAGCCATCCATCGTCGCCGGCCATTCGCTGGGCGAGTATTCGGCGCTGGTGGCCGCCGGCGTCCTGACCTTGGCGCAGGCCGCGCCGCTGGTGCGATTCCGGGCCGACGCGATGCAGAAGGCGGTGCCGGTCGGGACTGGCGCGATGGCCGCCATCCTCGGCATGGATTCGGCCAAGGTCATCGCGGGTTGCGCCGAGGTGACGGCAGGCTTCGGCGCGGGCGGTGCCGAGGTCGTCGAAGCGGTCAACTTCAATGATCCGATGCAGACCGTGATCGCCGGCAGCAAGGCCGCGGTCGAAAAGGCGTGCGAGGTGCTCAAGGCCAACGGCGCCAAGCGTGCGTTGCCGCTGCCGGTGTCGGCCCCCTTCCATTCGAGCCTCATGAAACCCGCTGCCGAGGCACTGCGCGGGAAGCTCGCCACGATGGAACTGGCCGCCCCTCAAATTCCCGTTCTCAACAACATTGATGTGTCCGTCGAGACCGAGCCATCGCGGATCCGCGAAGCGCTGGTGCGCCAAGCGGCCGGCCCGGTGCGTTGGGTCGAGAGCGTCCAGGCGCTGAAGGCGCGTGGCGTCACGGCCCTCATCGAATGTGGCCCCGGCCGTGTGCTGGCCGGGATGGCCAAGCGAATAGCGCCCGACCTGGCCGCCGCCTCGGTCTACGATCCAGCAACGCTTGCCGAAACCCAAAACCTGTTGAGCACCACAGCATGAGCAATATCCAGTTCGAAGGCCAGATCGCCCTGGTGACGGGCGCGTCGCGCGGCATCGGCGCCGCGATTGCATTGGAGCTGGCGCAGCGCGGCCTCAAGGTCATTGGCACCGGCACCACGGAAGAAGGCGCCCAGAAGATCACCACGGCGCTCAGTGCATACGGCGGCCGAGGCCGCGCACTGGACGTCAACGACGGCCCGGCCGTCGATGCGCTGGTCGACGAGATCGTCAAGGCCTATGGCGGGCTGCACGTCCTGGTCAACAACGCCGGCATCACCCGCGACATGCTCGCGGCCCGCCTCAAGGACGATGACTGGGACGCCGTGTTGAACACCAACCTCCGCGCCGTGTTCCGCATGTCGCGCGCCGTGATCAAGCCCATGATGAAGCAGCGCTATGGCCGCATCATCAGCATCACCAGCGTGGTGGGTGCATCGGGCAATGCCGGGCAGGCCAACTACGCGGCCGCCAAGGCCGGCGTGGCAGGCATGACCCGGGCGCTCGCCCGCGAGTTGGGTAGTCGAGCCATCACCGTGAATTGCGTGGCGCCGGGCTTCATCGAAACTGACATGACCGCCAAGCTTCCCGAGGCAGCACAGCAAGCGCTGCTCACCCAGATTCCGCTGGGCCACCTGGGCAAGCCGGCCGACATCGCGAATGCGGTGGCCTTCCTCGCGTCACCGCAAGCCGGCTACGTGACGGGGCAGGAATTGCACGTCAACGGCGGCATGCATATGTAAGCAAGGGCAAGGGCCCATTTTTCACCGGACGGCCGGTGTGGCAAATGCCACAATTCGGCCGGCTAAAATCCAACGATTCTTTACAACCCTCAGAGGGAACCAAATGAGCGATATCGAAGCACGAGTCAAGAAAATCATTGCCGAGCAACTCGGAGTCGAAGAGTCCCAAGTGACCAACGAGAAGGCTTTCGTGGCCGACCTCGGCGCCGATTCGCTCGACACGGTTGAACTCGTGATGGCCCTCGAAGACGAATTCGGCATCGAGATCCCCGATGAGGACGCCGAGAAGATCACGACGGTGCAGAACGCCGTCGACTACGCCTCCAAGAACCAAAAGGCCTGACAGGCCTCGCTGATAACCGTCCGGGCCCTCGGCACTCCTTCGCACCCTGCGCGCCCCGGACACGGTTCCAACGCTTCCAGAAAGGTTTGCCGGCATGACCAAACGCCGCGTCGTCGTGACCGGACTCGGTTGCATCGCTCCTGTCGGAAACTCTGCTGTCGATTGCTGGACCAACTTGTTGGCCGGCAAGACGGGCATCGACACGATCGCCAGTTTCGATGCGAGCCCCTTCGCCTGCAAGTTTGCGGGCGAGGTCAAGGGTTTCGACATCACCCAATACATTCCCGAGAAGGAAGCGCGTCACATGGACCGCTTCATCCATCTCGGCCTGGCCGCCGCCATGCAGGCGGTGGTTGACAGCGGCCTGCCCACGGGTGAGGCCTTGTCGCATGAAGAGGCCGTTCGCATCGGCTGCAACATCGGTTCGGGCATCGGCGGACTTCCGCTGATCGAGGAGACGCATGCGGAACTCGTGAACCGCGGCCCGCGCCGCGTGTCGCCGTTCTTCGTGCCGGCCTCGATCATCAACATGATTTCCGGTCACGTGTCGATCAAGTACGGCTTCAAGGGGCCGAACATCGCCGTGGTCACGGCGTGCACCACCGGCCTGCATGCCATCGGCCTGTCCGCCCGCATGATCGAGTACGGCGACGCCGACGTCATGATCGCCGGCGGCGCGGAGTCCACGGTTTCCCCGCTGGGCATCGGCGGCTTTGCGGCTGCGCGTGCGCTCAGCACGCGCAACGACGATCCCAAGACCGCCTCCCGCCCCTGGGACAAGGACCGCGACGGCTTCGTGCTGGGCGAGGGCGGCGGCGTGCTGGTACTCGAGGAATACGAGCGCGCCAAGGCACGCGGCGCCAAGATCTATGCCGAGGTGATCGGCTTCGGCATGAGCGCGGACGCGTACCACATGACCGCGCCCAACGTCGACGGCCCCAAGCGCTCGATGGACATGGCCCTGGCCAACGCCGGCGTGAACAGGGACGAGGTGCACTACCTCAATGCCCATGGCACTTCGACACCGCTCGGCGATCTGAACGAAACCAACGCGATCAAGAACTGCTTCGGCGATCACGCGAAGAAGCTGGTGGTGAACTCGACCAAGTCGATGACCGGCCACTTGCTGGGCGGCGCGGGCGGCATCGAGTCGGTGTTCACGGTGCTCGCGCTGCATCACCAGAAGAGCCCGCCGACGATCAACATCTTCAACCAGGATCCGGAGTGCGACCTGGACTACTGCGCCAACGAGGCGCGGGACATGAAGATCGACGTCGCGGTGAAGAACAACTTCGGCTTCGGCGGCACCAACGGCACGCTGGTGTTCAAGCGGGCTTGAGTCTTCCGGATATCCCATGCACAACGCCCCATCGGTGAGCTATCCGATGGGGCGTTCGCGCGTTGCGGCGCGCCTCCTGGTCGCGATCTGGGCGGCTGGCGCTGGCTGCGCGGCTTGGGTGTGCTGGCAGATCGGCGCAGGGGGTTGGCGCGCGACGATGCTCGCTTGCAGCGTTTTGCTGGCGGCGCTGGCCGCCGGGGCGCTGTTGGGGCGCCAGCGGCCGGGCGAGTTGCGCTTCGACGGGCGGGATTGGCGAATGACCGGCGCGGTGAACTTTCGTGCGGCGCGCTTGACGCCGGCGCTTGATTTCCAATCCCTGATGCTTGTGCGCCTGTGGGCGCCGAAGCGCCGCCATCGCTGGCTGTGGCTGGAGCGGCGCAGTGCCCCCGAGCGCTGGCTGGAACTGCGCCGTGCGGTATATTCGCGCGCCTCGCCGGTTGAACCCGACGGGCCAGCCGCTGCGCCGCAGCCATCGGCGCTCCAGGGCGCCTCGCACGACTCTCCATGACCGCCTCCGCGCCCCCACCCGTGCCACCCGAGACGGGTTCGATCGCCGATCCTGCCGCGGGTCCACGTCCGGGGGAGGTCGACTTCCAGCTGGTCCAGCGCACCGTCGCAGGCGATCAGAAGGCCTTCGAGCTGCTGGTGATCAAGTACCAACGCCGGATCGAACGGCTCATCGGCCGCATGGTGCGCGATGTCGACCTGGTCGAGGACATCGCTCAGGAGACCTTCATCCGGGCCTATCGCGCGCTGCACCAGTTCCGCGGCGAGGCGCAGTTCTACACCTGGCTCTACCGCATCGCCGTCAACACTGCCAAGAAGGCGCTGGTCGACATGAAGCGCGATCCGACGGTGTCCGAAGCCGCATTGCGCACATCTTCCGAAGACGAAGATGAAACTTACCGGCCGACAAACGAACCAACCACCGACGAAACCCCTGAAACAGTGCTGGCAGCCCAGGAGATCGCAAGTGCGGTCGAGGCCGCCATGGATGCGCTGCCGGCCGAATTGCGCCAGGCAGTCACGCTGCGCGAGATCGAGGGCATGAGTTACGAAGAGATTGCCGAGGTCATGAATTGTCCGATCGGCACTGTGCGCTCGCGGATCTTCCGTGCGCGCGAGGCGATATCGGCGCGGGTCAAACCGCTGCTCGACAACCAGTCCGGCAAACGTTGGTAAGCAGGGTGAAAGAGATGAACCATCCATCAGACAGTATTCGCGAGCAGGTCTCCGCCCTGGCGGACGGCCAGTTGAAGGGCCAGGCCTTCGCCGAGGCCGTGGGCGACATCGGCGCGCATGAGGAATTGCAGGCCACCTGGCGTACGTATCACCTGGTGGGCGACGTGCTGCGCTCGGGCGCGCATGCGCCGTGCAGCGACAGCAATGCCTTCCTGGCCAAGCTGCAGCAGCGCCTGGCGCACGAGTCGCCGGTGCGGGTTTCCGTGCCTGTGGCGCCGGCGGTGGTGGCGCTCCAGCGGCGTGCCGAGCCGGCCAATGAGCCAGTGTTGCGCTGGAAGCTGGTGGCGGGTGCCGCGTCGCTGGTGGCGGTGGCTGCGCTGGGCTGGAGTTTGTCCGGCTCGCTGGGTGGGGCGCCGGCGGGCGCGCAGCTGGCGCAGACCCAGCCGCAGACGCAGCAACCACAAGCTTTGGTGTCCCCACAGGCGCCTGCGGGCTCTGTGCTGGCGGCGGCCGATCCGCACGCGACCAGCGCCGTCGCCGTGCCGACCCGCGTGCAGGTCGGCAGCGGTGCGCCGCAAGTGATGTTGCGGGACGCTCGCCTCGACGAACTGCTCGCCGCGCATCAGCAGGCGGGTGGCGGGTCGCAGATGCCGTCGACGTTCCTGCGCAACGCCACCTTCGAAGGACCGTCGCGCTGATCGTGCTGCCCCGTCTAGCCGCAATGACAGCCTCGTCGCCGGGGGCTGTGCGCCGGGCCGTGATGGCGCTCGCCGTGCTGTGCCTGTGGCAATTGGCGGCTGCGCAGACGCATGTTGCGCGGCCCGCGGCCCTGCCGACTGACAAGGGAGCACCGCCGAGCCTCGCGGCGGACACGCCGCCGTCGATGGGCGTGGTCGAATGGCTGCAGCGCATGCGTTCGGCTTCGCGCCAACGCAGCTACATCGGGACCTTCGTGGTGTCGGCGGCCGTGGGCAACCTGTCGAGCGCGCGCATCTGGCATGTCTGCGAGGGCGACCAGCAGATGGAGCGCATCGAGGCGCTGTCCGGCCCGCCGCGAACGACCTTCCGGCGCAACGACCAGGTGATGACCTTCCTGCCCGAGAGCCGGGTAGCCCGGAGCGAGCGCCGTGAAAACCTCGAACTGTTCCCGAACCTGCTGGGCGCACCGGATTCCTCCCTCGGCGACCTGTACAGCGCCCGTGTCACTGGCCGCGACCGCGTGGCAGGCTTCGATGCCGATGTCGTGCAACTGGTGCCGCGTGACACGTTGCGCTTCGGCTATCGCGTATGGAGCGAGCGTCGCTCGGGCCTGGTCGTGAAGTTGCAGACGCTGGACGGCGAAGGCAATGTGGTCGAGCAATCGGCGTTCTCGGAGCTTCAGCTCGACGCGCCGATCAAGATGCACGCGCTGTCACAGATGATGGCCAGCACGGCCGGCTACAAGGTCGAGAAATCCCAGTTGCAGCGCACCACGGCCCAGTCCGAAGGATGGGCCTTGAAGACGCCGGTGGCGGGATTCAAGCCGATCAGTTGCTATCGGCGCGCGATGGGTGGCAGCGCGAACCGTGAAAACACATTGCAATGGACTTTTTCGGATGGGCTTGCGTCGGTGTCGCTGTTCCTCGAGCCTTACGATGCACAGCGACGATCGCAGGAGGTCGTGTTGACGCTCGGTGCCACCTACACGCTGACGCGCCGGCTCGCCGACAAGGATGGCGACTGGTGGCTGACGGCGGTCGGTGAAGTGCCGCCGCAGACACTGGAAGCCTTTGCACAGGGATTGGCGCGAACGCGTTGAATGCGCGGCTTGCTGAACCTTTGGGGCGCCCCATATTCACAAGAGCGTCTCGTTGTTTGTTGTTGCTCGTTGTTCAGTTGAAAGAAAACATGATGATTTTCAAGGTTGAGGGAAGTCGCATCCGCGCCGCGCTGCTGGCATTCGCACTGGTGGGCACCGCCAGTGCCACCTTCCTGCCAGCGACCGCCGCGCACGCGCAGACCCGCACGCTGCCGGACTTCACCGATCTGGTCGACCAGGTCGGGCCATCCGTGGTCAACATCCGCACCGTCGAAAAGGTCGCCCAGCGTGGCAGCAGCCCGGAGATGGACGAGGAGATGCAGGAGTTCTTCCGACGCTTCTTCGGGCAGCCGATGCCCGGCACGCCGCGCCAGGGTCCGCGCCCGAACCGGCCTCAGCAGCCCCAGGAAGAAGAACGTCCGCGCGGCGTGGGCTCGGGCTTCATCCTCACGCCCGACGGCTACGTGATGACCAATGCGCACGTCGTCGAGGACGCCTCCGAAGTGCTGGTGACGCTGACCGACAAGCGCGAGTTCAAGGCGAAGCTGATTGGGGCGGACAAGCGCACCGACGTCGCCGTGGTGAAGATCGAAGCCACCGGCCTGCCCGCGGTGAAGATCGGGGACATCAGCAAGCTGCGCGTGGGCGAATGGGTGATGGCCATCGGCTCGCCCTTTGGCCTGGAGAACACCGTGACCGCCGGCATCGTCAGCGCCAAGCAGCGCGACACCGGCGACTACCTGCCTTTCATCCAGACCGACGTGGCCATCAACCCAGGCAACTCGGGCGGCCCGCTGATCAACATGCGCGGCGAGGTCGTCGGCATCAACAGCCAGATCTACTCGCGCTCCGGCGGCTTCATGGGCATCTCGTTCTCGATCCCGATCGACGAGGCGATTCGCGTGAGCGAGCAACTGCGCACCAATGGCCGCGTCTCGCGTGGACGCATCGGCGTGCAGATCGACCAGGTCACGAAGGACGTGGCCGAGTCCATCGGCCTCGGCAAGGCGCAAGGGGCGCTGGTGCGCAGCGTCGAAGCGGGCTCGCCGGGCGAGAAGGGCGGCGTGGAGCCGGGCGACATCATCACCAAGTTCGACGGCAAGTCGATCGAGAAGCCGAGCGACCTGCCGCGACTGGTGGGCAACACCAAGCCGGGCACGAAGAGCACGCTCACGGTGTTCCGTCGTGGCCAGTCGCGCGACATCACGGTCGTCATTGCCGAGATCGAGCCCGACAAGCCAGCCAAGCGTGCCTCCAATGAGCGTGAAGAGCCGGCGCCCAAGTCGACGGCCTCCGCCGCGGCGAAATCGCTCGGCCTTGCAGTGAGCGATCTGAACGATACACAGAAGAAGGAGCTCAAGCTCAAGGGTGGCGTCAAGGTGGATGCCGCCACCGAAGGCGCCGCACGCGCCGGTTTGCGAGAGGGCGACGTCATCCTTGCCGTCTCGAATACCGAGGTCGCGAACATGAAGGAGTTCGAAAGCGCGATCGGCAAGGCCGACAAGTCCAAGGCCGTGAGCGTGCTGTTCCGGCGCGGCGAGTGGGCGCAATATGCCTTGATCCGACCGACGCGCTGAACGTTGGAAGGCGTCAAGTGGCCCCAACCATTAGTCGGGATTGGGGCCTTTTTTTGCATCTTTCGGCCTACTCGACACCCACTTTGAAATTTTTTTTGGCCTCGAAAATGCGCTAACTTTAGTTAGCACTCACAAACTTCCGAATGAGCTAATGATGTTTTTCGGTAGAATAGACCTGCCTTTGGACCGACTGCACGCATAAGCGTGGGAGGTCGTCTCCACGATGCGAGATTCCAGCCATCCGTCCACCGGTGCTCCACAGATCACCCACAAGTTGTTAAGAGAGTGATCCACCCAGCCTGTGGATAACGTGTTTACAAGTTAGATGTTGCTGACCTGCAACGACCCGTCGAGAGCCTGTCCCCGCATGTACGCGACCCCCTTTTTGCCTACAATGAAGTTCCAACTACTGCAGTTGCCATTGCTTGTTGGTTCAGGGCGCGTCTCTTGCAGACGCGCCCTTTTTTCTTGCCCCACCCCTTCTGCGTGCAAGGCAATTCAAGTACTTAAGCGTTCCCGTTGATGAATCACATCAGAAATTTCTCCATCATTGCGCACATCGACCACGGCAAGTCGACGCTCGCGGACCGCCTGATTCAACGCTGTGGCGGGCTCGCTGACCGCGAGATGGAAGCGCAAGTTCTTGACTCGATGGACATCGAGAAAGAGCGTGGGATAACCATCAAGGCACAGACTGCTGCGCTGCATTACAAGGCACGCGATGGCAAGGTCTACAACCTCAATCTCATCGACACACCGGGCCATGTCGACTTCTCTTATGAAGTGAGTCGCTCGCTCTCTGCATGCGAAGGTGCATTGCTCGTCGTCGATGCATCGCAAGGTGTCGAGGCACAGACAGTGGCCAACTGCTACACCGCACTCGACCTGCATGTTGAAGTGGTGCCGGTGCTCAACAAGATGGATCTGCCCAACGCGGACCCCGACAACGCACGCACCGAGATCGAAGACGTGATCGGCATCGATGCGACCGATGCGATCCCTTGCTCCGCGAAGACGGGCATGGGCATCGAGGAGATTCTTGAAGCAGTGGTCGCGCGTGTGCCGCCGCCGAAAGGCAATCCGGATGCGGCGCTGCGCGCGATGATCATCGACAGCTGGTTCGATGCGTACGTCGGCGTGGTGATGCTGGTGCGCGTGGTCGATGGTCGCCTGGCCAAGGGCGATCGCATCAAGATGATGGCTTCGGGCGCGATGTACAACGCCGACAGCCTCGGCGTCTTCACGCCGAACAACGAGCCGCGTCAATCGCTCGAAGCGGGCGAGGTGGGCTACATCATCGCGGGCATCAAGGAACTGCAAGCCGCGAAGGTCGGCGACACGGTGACGTTGATCAAGGCCGGCACGGGTGGCGCGGCATTCACGGCGACCGAGCCGCTGCCGGGCTTCAAGGAAATCCAGCCGCAGGTCTTTGCGGGCCTGTACCCGACCGAGGCGAGCGAGTACGAATCGCTGCGCGACGCGCTCGAGAAGCTCAAGCTCAACGACTCGTCGTTGCACTACGAGCCCGAGGTGAGCCAGGCGCTGGGCTTCGGCTTCCGCTGCGGCTTCCTTGGCCTGCTGCACATGGAGATCGTGCAGGAGCGGCTCGAGCGCGAGTTTGACCAGGACCTGATCACGACTGCGCCGAGTGTGGTCTACCAGGTGGTGAAGACCGGTGGCGAAGTGATCATGGTCGAGAACCCGTCGAAGATGCCGGACGTCGGCAAGATGATGGAGATCCGTGAGCCGATCGTCACGGTGCATCTCTACATGCCGCAGGAATACGTGGGCGTGGTGATGACGCTGGCCAACCAGAAGCGCGGCATCCAGATGAACATGGCCTACCACGGCCGCCAGGTGATGCTCACGTACGAGATGCCACTCGGCGAGATCGTGCTCGACTTCTTCGACAAGCTGAAGTCGGTGAGCCGTGGCTATGCGTCGATGGATTACGAGTTCAAGGAGTACCGGGCATCCGACGTGGTCAAGGTCGACATCCTGCTCAACGGCGAGAAGGTCGATGCGCTGTCGATCATCGTGCACCGCAGCCAGAGCCAGTACCGCGGCCGCGCGGTGGTGGGCAAGATGCGCGAGATCATTTCGAGGCAGATGTACGACGTGGCCATCCAGGCGGCGATCGGGGTCAACATCATTGCGCGTGAGACAATCAAGGCCCTTCGCAAGAACGTTCTCGCCAAGTGCTACGGCGGCGACGTGTCCCGCAAACGCAAGCTGCTCGAAAAGCAGAAGGCGGGCAAGAAGCGCATGAAGCAGATCGGCTCCGTGGAAGTCCCGCAAGAGGCCTTCCTCGCGATCCTGCAAGTCGAGGACTGATTTTTCCCCCATGGCCTTTCTCACTTCCCTGATCCTCGCCGCGTTCGTCGGCTACATCGGCGCCTGGTACTTCGGCGCGGTCGAAGGCAACTTCGCACTGTTGCTGTTCCTGGCCAGCGTGGTCACCGGCATCTACTGGCTGGCCGAGCGCTTCTACTTCCTGCCGAAGCGCGCGAAGGCGGCCGCCGCGTATGAAGCCTCCTTGGGCGCGCGCAATCAGCGGCTGGCGCAGCAGGGCATCACGAAGGTCGACACGGTGGATGACAAGGCGCGCGAGCGCCTGCTGATGCAACCCTGGTGGCTGGATTGGACGGCGGGGCTGTTCCCGGTGATCGTGGCGGTGTTCCTGCTGCGCTCGTTCCTGTTCGAACCCTTCAAGATTCCGTCGGGCTCGATGATGCCGACGCTGCTGACCGGCGACCTGATCCTGGTCAACAAGTTCACCTACGGCCTGCGCCTGCCCGTGATCAACACGAAGATCACCGAAGGCACACCGCCGGCGCGCGGCGACGTGATGGTGTTCCGTTATCCGCCCAAGCCGAGCATGGACTACATCAAGCGCGTGGTGGGCATACCGGGCGACGAAGTGGCCTACCTGAACAAGAAGCTGACGATCAACGGGCAACCGGTCAGCAAGACGCCACTGGCGCCGTACTTCGGCGACAGCAACGACGACAAAGACACCTACATGCGGGAGACGCCCCAGTTCGAGGAGGTGCTCGGCGACAAGAAGCACAAGATCCTGAACACCGACAGCCGCCGTGCCGGCTTGTCGGAGGCGGAGGTGATTCCGTTCGAAGACCAGGGCAACTGCCGCTACAACGTCGAAGGCGTGGTCTGCAAGGTGCCGCCGGGCATGTATTTCATGATGGGCGACAACCGGGACAATTCCGCGGACTCGCGCTACTGGGGTTTCGTACCGGACAAGAACATCGTCGGGCGCGCGTTCTTCGTCTGGATGAATTTCGGCAACTGGAAGCGCATCGGCGGTTTCGAGTAAACGCCACTGCCGCGGATGGGGGCCCGGGCTATGGTCTCGTACCGAGCAGGCCGTCGGGACGATGCCAAACGGCGGATCAACTCGTTACCGACCCGTCACATTTGTCGTTACAGTGTCGACGGTTTCATCCACAAGGTACTCGCAGCAACTGGGGTCCGGGGAGGCGCGCGCGACAATCCGCGGTGTGCATCCTTGGAGTTCGTGCGCCACGAGTGCGGCGCGGGCGGGCCTTTGAACCATGACGGCGTCGCCATGACTTCGGCCGCATCGGTTCGATTCACTGAGCAAGCAACACCATTCGAAGGACAGAGGGCAATGAGGGCATATCGGTCGACTCCAAGAAGCAAGCAACGCGGTATTTCATTCATCGGACTCCTGTTCGTGGCCATCGTGCTGGCCTGTGTGGGTGTGGTGGTGGCGCAGGTCATTCCGACGCTGGTCGAGTACCAGGCCATCCAGAAGGCAGCGACCCAGGCCAAGGAGGGCGTGACCGTCCCTGAAGTACGCGCCATCTTCGATCGTGCCCAGGCCATCGATGACTTCAAGCTGACCGGCAAGGACATCGTCGTGGAGAAGGTTGGCGAGAAAGTGGTCGTGTCGTATGCGTACGAGCGCGAGATCCATCTGTTCGGACCGGCGTACCTGACGATGAAGTACAAGGGCCAGTCGCGCTGAACATCGTGAGAAATTCGTCGTGAGTGAGGGAGGCCATGCTGCGCTGCAGGCGCGCCTGCAGCATCGATTCGCGGATGGGCGGCTGCTCCAACTCGCGCTGACGCATCGCAGCTTTTCGGCCGACCACAATGAGCGGCTCGAGTTCCTCGGCGACTCGGTGCTGAACCTGGCGGTGGCGCACCTGTTGTACCGCCGGCTCTCCGCCTTGCCCGAAGGCGACCTCTCGCGCGTGCGGGCCAACCTGGTCAAGCAGGACACGCTGCACCAGATCGCGCTGCGGCTGCAGTTGTCACCCTTGCTGCGCTTGGGCGAGGGCGAGGCCAAGTCGGGCGGGCCGAACCGCCCATCGATCCTGGCCGACGCGCTGGAAGCATTGATCGGCGCGGTGTATCTCGATGCCGGCTATGTGGCGGCGGAGGCGCTGGTGCATCGACTGTACGAAGCGGTCGAGATCAATCCACGCATGGAAGCCGCGTCCAAGGATCCGAAGACCGAATTGCAGGAATGGCTGCAGGGCCACAAAATGAAGTTGCCGCTCTACCGCGTGGTCGACACGCTCGGGGCGGCGCACAAGCAAACTTTCGATGTCGTCTGCGAGGTGCCTGAGCTGGCCCTGAGTGAACGCGGCATTGGCGGTTCACGCCGCGCCGGGGAGCAGGCGGCTGCGGCGGCGATGTTGATCCGGCTCAAGTCGAAGAAATAGCACTCGCCTCCGGGCTCCGCGGCACTGCGTGTCGCTCTCCCTTTTCGCCCCCATCGGGGGCCGCACCCGTGGTCTGGCAAGGCTGGCTCGCGGTGTTCCACGACAATGCCAACATGACCTCGGATCTTCCCATTCCCCCCCCGCCTTCTGACGAGGGCGCGGGCGACGCCGGCCCGCAACACTGCGGCCTGATCGCCATCGTCGGCAAGCCGAACGTCGGCAAGTCGACGCTGCTCAACGCCCTGGTCGGCCAGAAGATCAGCATCACCTCGAGCAAGGCGCAGACCACGCGGCACCGCATCACCGGCATGCGCACCATCGGGCCAACGCAGTTCGTGTTCGTCGACACGCCGGGCTTCCAGACGCTGCATGCGAACGCGCTGAACAAGTCGCTCAACAAGACGGTGCAGGGCGCGGTCGGTGACGTGGACCTGATCCTGTTCGTGGTCGAGGCCGGCAGCTTCACGCCGGCCGACGAGCGCGTGCTCAAGCTGCTGGGCAAGGGCATACCGACGGTGCTGCTGGCCAACAAGCTGGACAACGTGCACCGCCGCGGCGACATCGCGCCGTGGCTGCAGACGATGCAGGCCAAGCACGACTTCGCCGAGATCGTGCCGATGTCGGCCAAGAATTCGAAGGACATCGAGCGCCTGTTCGGCATCTGCGAGAAGTACCTGCCCGAGCAGCCCTGGTTCTACGGCGAAGACGAGCTGACCGACCGCAGCGAGAAGTTCCTCGCGAGCGAGCTGGTGCGCGAGAAGCTGTTCCGCCTGACCGGCGACGAGCTGCCCTATACGTCCACCGTCATCATCGACAAGTTCGAGGAAGAGGCGCCGCAGAAGAAGGGCCAGAAGCGCCTGCTGCGCATCGCCGCGACCATCGTGGTGGAGCGCGACGGCCACAAGGCGATGGTGATCGGCGACAAGGGCGAGCGCATCAAGCGCATCGGCATGGAGACCCGCGTGGAGCTGGAGAAGCTGGCGGATGCGAAGGTGTTCCTGGAACTGTGGGTCAAGGTGCGCTCCGGCTGGGCCGATGACGAGGCGCGGGTTCGCAGCTTTGGGTACGAATAGGACGTGAAAGCGGCCACGCATCGCGTCGCCCACGAGCCGGCCTATGTGCTGCATCGCTACGACTGGAGCGAGTCGAGCCTGATCCTGGAAGTCTTCACGCGGCACCATGGGCGCATCGCGCTGGTCGCGAAGGGGGCCAAGCGGCCGAGTTCCAACTTTCGGCCGGTGCTGCTGCCGCTGCAGCCGCTGCAACTCAATTTCAGCGGCGACACCGAGATCCGCACGCTCAAGGGCGCGGAGTGGATGGGCGGGCATGTCATGCCGACGGGCGAGTCGCTGTTGTCGGGCTACTACGTCAATGAACTGATGATGCGGCTGCTGGCGCGTGACGATGCGCACGAGGCGCTGTTCGATGCCTATGCGGCGGTTGTGCAGGTGCTGGCGACGAACCATGGCGATGCGCAGGCGGCCACGCAATCTTCCGCCTTGCGTGCCTTCGAGTTGCTGTTGTTGCGCGAGATCGGGCTGCTGCCGTCGCTGGAAGTGCAGACCTCGACGCTGGCGCCGCTCGACCCCGACGCGCGCTACAGCCTGGCGCCCGAAGCCGGCCTCCGCGAGGCCGAGGCTGGCGAACTGGCTGCGCTGCGCGGCGTGGAATGGCTGGCGCTGCAGCGGACGCTCGATGACCGCGCGCCGTTCTCGGCCACGGTGCATCACGTGGCCGGCATGGAAGCGGGCCTGGGGGCAGCGCTGCGCACCCAATTGCGCATGCTGCTCAACTACCATTGCGGCGTCACCACACTGCGCACCCGCCAAATGATCCGGGACCTGCAAGGCCTATGAACACCACCTCCAAAAAGCACACCGGGACGGCGCTCTCGGTGAACCTCAACAAGGTCGCGCTGGTGCGCAACACGCGCGAACTCGGCATCCCGAGCGTGCTGTTCGCTGCGGCCACCTGCCTCGATGCCGGCGCGCAGGGCATCACCGTGCATCCGCGGCCCGATGCGCGCCACATCCGCGCGGAGGATGTGCATCAACTGTCGGCCCTGATCGCCAAGGAATGGCCCGGCGTGGAGTTCAACGTCGAAGGCAATCCGTTCCACAACCTGATGGACTTCGTGCGCGAACTGCGGCCGCACCAGGCGACCTTCGTGCCGGACAGCGAAACGCAATCGACCAGTGACCACGGCTGGATCTTCCCCGAGGACGCGGCTCGGCTGCGCCCGCTGATCGCCGAGGCGAAGGCGCTGGGCGTGCGGGTGAGCCTGTTCATGGACCCGGAGCCCGAGATGATGGCTGCGGCCAAGGCCGTGGGCGCCGACCGCGTCGAGCTCTACACCGAAGGCTATGCCGCCTCGCGCGGCACCTCGCGTGCCGATGCCGTGCTGGCGCTGTATACCGAGGCCGCGCGTGCGGCCCGGGCGGCAGGGCTCGAAGTCAACGCCGGTCATGACCTGAGCCGCGAGAACCTCACCGAATTCCTGCGCGCTGTGCCGGGCGTCCTGGAAGTCTCCATCGGTCACGCCTTCGTGGCGGATGCGTTGGAACTGGGATACGAGGCGACGACCAAATCCTATCTGCAATGCATTGCCGAGGCGGGATGAGCGCTGTGCCGAGCGTGGGGGTGCACCCGAGCACCGTCGGGCCGCCCCAAGGTGCGAGCGCCCCCTCGATGGGCGGTGAGGCCGCGCCAGTGCCAAGCGTGGGGGCATACCCGAGCACCGCCGGGCCGCCCCAAGGTGCGAGCGCGCCCTCGGGGGGCAGCGAGGACACGCCAGTGCCGAGCGTGGGGGCACCATGATCTACGGCATCGGCACCGACATCTGCGATGTGCGCCGCATCGCCCGCACCTTCGAGCGACAGGGCGAGCGTTTTGCGCGCAAGGTCCTGAGCGATGCCGAATTCGTGACCTGGCAGGCTCGCAGTGCGCGCTGGCCGAAGCGCGGCATCAGCTACCTGGCGACGCGCTTTTCCGCCAAGGAGGCCTTCAGCAAGGCGATCGGCATGGGCATGCGCATGCCGATGACCTGGCGCTCCTGCGAGATCACGAACCTGCCGAGCGGCAAGCCGACGATCGTGCTGCATGGTGCATTGAAGGAATGGTTCGAGGCGCAGGGCTTGACCGCCCACGTTACCGTGACCGACGAAACCGACTACGCGGCGAGCTTTGTCGTCGTTGAAAGAGCATGAGCACCGCCCGGCCGCCCGAAGGCGCTCGCACCGCAGCGCGTAGCGCGGAGGTTATCCAATGAGTACCGAAGCGATACACGCCCCGCTGATCATCGACGTCGCGGGCACCGAACTGACCGCCGCCGACCGCCGTCGCCTAGCCGATCCGCTGGTCGGCGGCATCATTCATTTCGCGCGCAACTGGGCCGACCGCGCGCAAATGACCGCGCTCAACGCCGAGATCAAGAAGATCCGGCCCGATATGCTGATCTGCGTCGACCATGAAGGCGGCCGCGTGCAGCGCTTTCGCACCGACGGCTTCACGCGGTTGCCGTCGATGCGCTCGCTCGGCGAACGCTGGATGCAGGACCCGATGGAGGCCACGCGCGCCGCCACCGCCTGCGGCTTGGTGCTCGCATCGGAACTGCGCGCCTGCGGCGTGGACTTCAGCTTCGCACCGGTGCTCGACCTCGACTACGGCGGCAGCAGCGTCATCGGCGACCGCAGCTTCCACCGCGATCCGCGCGTGGCTTCGTTGCTGGCCAAGAGCCTGATGCAGGGCCTGCTGCAAGCGGGCATGTCCAACTGCGGCAAGCACTTTCCCGGGCATGGCTTCGTCAAGGCCGATTCGCACGTGGCCGTGCCGGTCGACCGGCGCAGCCTCAAGGCCATCCTCTCGGACGACGCGCGGCCCTACGACTGGCTGAGCAACACGCTCACCGCGGTCATGCCGGCGCATGTGGTCTATCCCAAAGTGGATGCGCGGCCGGCAGGCTTCTCCGCCAGATGGCTGGGCGACATCCTGCGCACGCGACTCGCCTTCGATGGTGCGGTGTTCAGCGACGACCTGAGCATGGAGGCCGCGCGCTGGATCGATGGCACGCTGCTGAGCTATGGCGATGCGGCATTGGCCGCGCTCGGCGCGGGCTGCGACCTGGCGCTGCTGTGCAACCAGAGCGTGGGCGAGGGCGCGCCGCTCGATGAATTGCTGGCCGACATGGACAAGGCCCGCGCTGACGGACGCTGGGCGCCCAACGCGGACTGCGAACGCCGCCGCCGCGCGCTGCTGCCCCGCACGCCTGCGCTGGCGTGGGCCGAGCTGACCGCATCCGAACACTACCGGCGCGCCCGTGCGCTGCTGCAAGACTGACCCGGAGACAAGAACCATGACGCCCAATCAAATGAGCGAAGCCGCCAACGCGTTCTGGAGCGCATGGCAACTCGGTGCCGCCATCGACCACCTGTTGCCGGCGGATCGGCCGACCACCCGCGCCGAGGGCTATGCCATCCAGGCTTTGCTCGAAGCCCGCAGCGACAAGCCCGTCGCGGGCTGGAAGATCGCCGCGACCAGCGCGGCCGGGCAGAAGCACATCAACGTGAGCGGCCCGCTCGCCGGCCGCATCATGGCCGAGCGGGTGCATCCGGATGGCAGCGCGTTCTCGATGAAGGGCAACCGCATGGCGGTGGCCGAGGCCGAGTTCGTGTTTCGCATGGCGCGCGACATGCCGCCGCGTGCGCAGGCGTGGAGCATCGAGGAGACGATGGCTGCGGTCGGCGACCTCTGCCTTGGCATTGAAGTGCCCAACTCGCGCTTTGCCGACTTCGTGACGGCGGGCGAGGCGCAGCTCCTCGCGGACAACGCCTGCGCGCATGAGTTCGTGCTCGGCCCGACGGTGTCGGTGCCGTGGCGCGATCTGGACCTTGCGGCGCATCGCGTGCATGCCACGGTGACCGGCACCGCACGCAGCTACGAGCGCGACGGCATCGGCGCCGCCGTGCTGGGCGATCCACGCATCGCGCTCGCGTGGCTGGTCAACGAGTTGTCGCAGCAGAGGATGACCTTGCGCGCGGGGCAGTTCGTGACCACGGGCACGTGTCTGGTGCCGCTGGAGATCGTCGCGGGCGACGTGGTGCAGGTCGACTTCGGCGTACTCGGCACGGTGTCTGCGCGCTTCGCCGCCTGAGGACGGACGCGGTGGCTGATGCGCAGCGCACGCCACTGGTGAGCTTCCATGTGCCGGTCTACAACGGCGCCGCGTACCTGCGCGAGGCGCTCGACTCGATCTCGGCGCAGACCTTCGACGATTGGGAATGCCTGCTCATCGACGACTGTTCGACCGACGGCTCGCCGGGCATCCTCCAGGACGCCTGCCGCGACGCGCGCTTCCGGGTGGTGCGGCAACCGGCCAATCTCAACGTTGCGAACGCCTCCAATCTGGCGATCCGGCTGGCGCGCGGCAAGTACCTGGCGCGGCTGGACCAGGACGATGTGGCCGAGCCGACGCGGCTGGCCGAGCAGGTCGCCTTCATGGAGTCGCATCCGGAAGTGGATGTCTGCGGTGGCGCCTTGTTGTACTTCGGCCTGCAGAACGGACTGGTCAGCCTGCCCGCGGACGACGGCACCATCAAGGCCAACCTGCTGACCGGCATGAACAACATCGGCAATCCGGCGAGCACGGTGCGCATGGACTTCCTGCGCCAGCATTCCATCGTCAACGACCCGCGTTTTCCGCTGAGCTGCGACTACGGCATGTGGGTCGATTGCACCCTGGCTGGCGGCCACTTCGCCAACCTGCCGGGCGTGATGACGCGCTACCGCACGCACGCGGGCCAGGCCTCGGTCGACATGGTTGCGTTGCAGGTGGGCGTGATCAGCGCGAAGACGCGGCTGTTGCTGACCTGGTTTCCGGACCTGAGCTTTGCCGAAGTGCAGGCGATGGAGCCGCTGCTGCGGGGCAACGCGGTGGTGTTTCTCGACCGGGAATCGGCCACGCGCGGGGTGGTGGCGCTGCGCAAGGCGATGGGGTCGCCGCGGCCCAGTGTGTCAGGCGAGAACCGCGCCGCCGTCGAAGCCTACCTGGCGCAGCGCTGCGCGATCTGGCAGGGGCATCTGGACGAGGCTTGATGGATCAATCGCCGCCGAACGCAAAGGTGTGCGGGTAGGCTGCCGAAGCCATGGTGCGCTCGGCGTCGTCGTGCAGTTGGCCGTGGTGCGGCGCGATCAGGTAGAGGTTCTGGTCGGCGCACAGGCGTGACAGGTCATCGACCGACTGCACCTTGATCGAGAGCTCGCCCACGCTCAGGCTCAACGGAAAGGACTCGCCCCGATGCCGCTGGAAGATCGCGCCGCCTTCGCCGAGATACGTGACGCGATGGTCCAGCACACGGTAGCCGGCCTGGTAGAACATCTTGCGCGCGTCGAAGTCGGTGAAGAAGCGCAGGTGGGTGAAATCCAGCAGGCCCCAGCGACGGTAGTGCCAGTGGCCGCGCAGGGCGTCGTAGAGCATCGGCAGGTTCGATGCGTTCGGGAGGCTCACGAGCAGGTGGGCATCGGGTGCGACGATGCGCAGCAGACCGTGCAACAGTTGCCAGGGGTTGACCAGGTGTTCGAGCACGTCGAAGAGGCAGATCAGGTCGAAGGGCTTGGCGAGGCCGAGGGCGTTGAAGTCGACCGTCTCCACGTCCTGTTCGACAACATGGTCGAAATGCTGGCGGGCCAGTTGGGCGGCGGAGGGATCGAACTCGCAGCCCCACAGCGCGCAATGCGGGAAGCGCTGGCGCAACGCCTGGCCAACGGCGCCGGAGCCGCAGCCGATGTCCAACGCCACCGTCGGGTCGCGCTGGATCAGGGCCAGGCATTCGGGGCGAGGGTTGAAGACGTAGGTGTACGCGCGCTGGTCCCGGTCCTGCCAGAGGAACTGTGTCATCGCATCCCCGGTGTGCTGGGTGGAGCGGACACTGTAGCCGCCGGCTATTGCGGTCGCAATTCGGCGGCGGACCACAGCCGCTCGCCACCCTGGTCCAGGTGCGTAAGGTAGAGGCGCATATCGAATTCAAGCTGGTGGTAGGCCGGCTCCATGTGCGTGCAGAGCGCGTAGAAGGCCTTGTCGTGGTCCCGCTGCTTCATGTGCGCAAGCTCGTGCACGACGATCATGCGGAGCCACTCTTCCGGCACTTCCTTGAACAGGCTGGCCACGCGGATCTCGCGCTTGGTCTTGAGCTTGCTGCCCTGCACGCGCTGCACCGTGGTGTGCGTGCCGAGCGCGTTGCGGATCACGTGCAGCTTGCTGTCGAAGGCCACCTTGGAGAGCGGCTCCGCATTGCGCATGAAGTCGGACTTGAGGCCGTTGACGTAGTCGTACAGCGCGCGGTCGGTGCGGATTTCGTGGGCGGCGGCGTAGCGCTTGCGCAGCAGGCCGGCGAGGCCAGTCGGTGACTCGATCTGCTGCTTGACCTGCGCGAGCAGCGCGGGCGGATAGCCGGCCAGGTACTTCACATCTACGCCTTGCCGCGCGCGGCGTAGGCGAGTCCGGCCGCGACGCCGCCGAACAGGTCGCCCTCGACCAGCGGCACGCCGACGAAGCCATGGCGCAAGGCCTGCTGGAACGGCCGCAGCGCGGACGAGCCGCCGGTCAGGTAGATCGCGTCGAGGTCACCGCTGCGCAGGCCGGCGCGGTGCACGCAGGCATGCGCGCAAGCGACGACGGATTCGAGTTGCGTGGCGAGCTGCTGCGCCATGTCTTGTGGCGTCAGCGTCGTCTCCAGTCCGGGCTCGGCGCTGTCGAGTTCGATGCTGACTTCCGCATCGGAGATCGAGGCCTCGATCTTGGCCTGTTCGACCGCGTTGGCGATCCGATGGCCGTCGGCTTGCTTGAGCACGCGCATGAGCCGGTCGTGCAGCTTCGTGTCGCTGTAGTTGGTGCGCAGGAGCTGCGTCTGGCGGATGGCCTTGGGCGTCTGCTGCCAATGGATCAGGTGCCAGGTCGAGAGTTCGAAGAACACCGTGCTCGGCACTTCGCGGCCTTGCGGGCCGAGGTGGCGGAAGCCCAGGTGCGGCATCACGCGCTCGAGGTTCAGGCGCTGGTCGAAGTCGGTGCCGCCGATGTGGACGCCGGTGGTGGCGAGCACATCGTCGCTGCGGTCGTCGCGGGCGATGCGGTCCGGGCCGACACGGACCACGGTGAAGTCGGAGGTGCCGCCCCCGATGTCGGCGATGAGGATCAGCGACTCCTTTGTCACGCGCTGCTCGTAGTCGAAGGCCGCGGCGATGGGCTCCAGTTGGAAGCTCACCTCGCGGAAGCCCGCGACACGTGCGGCTGCGCGCAAGCCGTCTTCGGCCCGCTGGTCGCGCTTGCTGTCGTCATCGACGAAATGCACCGGGCGGCCGATGACCGCGCGCTCGGGCCGATGGCCCAGTTCACGTTCGGCGCGCGTGGCCAGTTCATGCAGGTAGCGCGCGATGATGTCCTCGTAGCTCAGCATGCCGTCGTACACGGCCGTCTGCTCCTGCATCAGCGCGCTGCCGAGCAGGCTCTTGAGCGAGCGCATCAGCCGGCCTTCGGTGCCGGCGAGGTAGAGCGCAACGGCTTCGCGCCCGAAGTGCGTGCTGCGATCCTCGGCATTGAAGAAGAGCGCGGTCGGCATCGCCGTGTAGTCGCCCTCCAGCGGCAGCAGGCGCGCCGGCCCGTCGGCGACCGCCGAGGCGATGGCCGAATTGGAAGTGCCGAAGTCGATCCCGATCGCCGCGGCCGATGTGGCCTTGGCTCGCATCACGCCTCTCTGCGCAATGCAGGGAACAGGATCACGTCGCGGATGCTCGGCGAGTCGGTCAGCAGCATCATGAAGCGGTCGATGCCGATGCCGCAGCCGCCGGTCGGGGGCATGCCGTATTCGAGGGCGCGCACGAAGTCGTGGTCGTAGAACATCGCTTCGTCGTCGCCCGAGTCCTTGGCCGCGACCTGTGCGTTGAAGCGCGCGGCCTGGTCCTCGGCATCGTTCAGTTCGCTGAAGCCGTTGCCGAATTCACGGCCAGTGATGTAGAGCTCGAAGCGTTCGGTGACTTCCGGGCGGTCGTCGTTGGCGCGGGCCAGCGGCGAGATCTCGGTCGGGTGTTCCATGATGAAGGTCGGCTGCCAGAGCTTCTCTTCGACGGTCTCCTCGAAGTACATCACCTGCAGGGAAGCCAGGCTGCGCTGCGACAGCTTGTCCTTCTCTTCGTTCAGGCCGATCTTGCGCAGGGCGTTGATGAGCCAGGCGGTGTCATCGACGTTCGATCCCGCGTCCGTGTGCTTGAGGATCGCTTCGCGGATCGTCAGGCGTTCAAAGGGTTGGCTCAGGTCCACGGCCTTGCCCTGGTAGGTGAGCTGTTCCGTTCCGACGGTCTTCTTCGCGATGGTGCGGATGATCATCTCGGTGAAGTCCATCAGGTCCTGGTAGTTCCAGTAGGCCGCGTAGAACTCCATCATCGTGAACTCGGGGTTGTGCCGCACCGAGATGCCTTCGTTGCGGTAGCTCCGGTTGATCTCGAACACGCGCTCGAAGCCGCCGACGATCAGGCGCTTCAAATACAGCTCGGGCGCGATGCGCAGGAACATCTCCTGGTCGAGCGCGTTGTGGTGCGTCTTGAAGGGCTTGGCATTGGCGCCGCCGGGGATGGGGTGCAGCATGGGCGTCTCGACTTCGAGGAAGTCGTTGGCGACCATGAACTCGCGCAGGGCGCTGACGGCGCGGCTGCGGGCGGCGAAGCGCGTGCGGGCGGCTTCGTCGGTGATCAGGTCGACATAGCGCTGGCGGTACTTCTGTTCCTGGTCGGCCATGCCGTGGAACTTGTCGGGCAGCGGGCGCAGGCTCTTGGTGAGGAGGCGCAGCTTCGTGACCTTGACCGACAGCTCGCCGGTCTTGGTCTTCATCAGCGTGCCTTCGGCGCCGAGGATGTCACCGAGGTCCATCTTCTTGAAATCGGCATAGGCTTCCTCGCCGATCGCGTCGCGCGTCACGTAGAGCTGGATGCGGCTGGTCGAATCCTGCAGCGTGGCAAAGCTGGCCTTGCCCATCACGCGCTTGAGCATCATCCGGCCGGCGACGCTGACGGTGATGGCTTGTGCTTCGAGCGGTTCGGCATCGGTCTCGCCATGCGCGGCGATCAGCGACGCGGCACGGTGGCCGGGCTTGAAGTCGTTGGGGAAGGCAACGCCCTTGCCCTCGGCCTGCGCCGTGCGCATCGCCTTGAGTTTCTCGCGACGCTCCGCCATGAGCTGGTTGTCGTCGGCAGCGGGCGCGGCGGCGGCGGTTGCGGGCGTGGGAACGGATGGCGTCAGGTGATCGGACATGGGTGCTGCTGCGAATCAGGTGAGGGGGAGGGCGCGGCGGGCGATTCGGAGGGTCGCGTTGCGCAAGGCGGGCATTTTAGCCTCATAGGGTTCGCCCGGATTGGGGCTGGAGTGCCCGTCAATCCTGCATCGGTTGCTATAAAAAACGTAGCGAACTATTCAGCAATGCCCGTGTGTGCGAGCAGATCGGAGACCAGTTCGAGGCGCATCAGCGGGCTGTCGAGTTCCAGCAATCGTTGCTTGGCCTGGGCCTGGATCGGCAGGAACTCGCACCAGCGATTGGCCACCCAGCCGCAATCGTCGAAGCGGTAGGGCTTGTAGATGGGCAGTTGCATGCCGTCCATGGCCTGCATGCTGCGTCGTTCCGCCAGTGTGTCGACCAGGCGTTGCAGCGCTGCGGCGGCATGGCGCAGGTCGTCTGGAATGGCCAGCGCAACGTCGTCCTCGATGGCCTCCACCTGCGCCGTCCACAGGCCGTATTGCTGCTGCGCGCTGCTGTGGATGCGAAAGCGATGGCCGCCGACGCATTCGATCTGCAGGAGGCCGGCCTGCGGCGATTCGAATGAGCGGATCGTGGCCAGCGTGCCGACGTCTGCGAAGCGCTCGGCTTGTGCACCGGCCCGCAACACCTCGGTGCCTTGCGTGAGGCTCACCACCCCGAAGGGTTCGCCGCTGCGATAGCACCTGTTGATCAGGTCGAGGTAGCGCACCTCGAAGATGCGCAAGGGCATGAAGCCGCCCGGGAACAGCACGGTGCCCAAGGGGAAGAGCGGCAACGGCGTGGTCGTCGGAGGCGATGGCTGCGGCATGACGAGTTCCCCGGGAGGTGGCGGGCTGGGAGTCGAGAATTCTGCTTCCGCGTGGAAGTGTTCGACATTGTTGCCTGTTGTCGACTGGATGACGTTTCGGGTCTCATGCCGATGGGGCATGGGCCGGTGCGAACGGAGAAAGTCTGCCGGCGCCCGGCGGGCGCGCACGCATGCCGTGGCTATCATCACGGCACGTTCCTGTTAGCACCAATGACCCAGATTTTTTCGTATCTCCTGGAAGTGATCGTCGGCCTGCTCGGCGGCGCCTGCCTGTTGCGGCTCTACATGCAGTACCAGCGCGTGCCCTTCGGCAATCCGCTGGGACGCTTCGTGTTCGCGGTGTCGGACTGGATCGTGGTGCCGCTGCGCCGGGTCGTGCCGCCGTTTCGGCGCTGGGATCTCTCCAGCGCGCTCGCGGCCTGGCTGCTGGTGCTGGTGAAGTGCCTGTTCCTAATGTTCATGGGCGAGCCGACGCGCTGGTCGACCTTGCCGCTGGTGGCGCTGGTCGACCTGATGCGCCTGGCAGTCTCGGGATTGATGGCGCTGCTGATCGTGTACGCCGTGTTGTCGTGGGTGCCTGGCGCTTCCTCGATGCTGCAGGACCTGATCGCCCGGTTGTCGAAGCCGCTGGTGCGGCCGCTGCGCCGCTATGTTCCCTTGATCGGCGGCGTGGACCTGACGCCGCTCATCGCGGTCGTGCTGCTGCAGGTGGTGGCTTTCGTGCTGGTCGACCTGCGCGGATGGGTCATGCAACTGGGGTAGCCGAGCGTTCGCGCTTCGCGGGACGCGGCCCGGGAGATTGCTACAGCCGGTAAACGGGGCTTGTAGATATCTTGCTAATATATTTACACTGGCGCCAGGCCTCGCCGTGGAGTGCGATGCCCTCGAACCCAGGAGCGTCCCCCCATGAGCAACCCCCGCTGGCAAGGCATCTTCCCTGCCATCACCACCAAGTTCCATGCCGATGAAAGCATCGATGCCGAAGGCACCGCGCGGCACATCGACTTCCAGATCCGCAACGGCATTCACGGCCTGGTGACCTGCGGCTCGCTCGGCGAGGCCAGCACGCTGATGCTGGAAGAAAAGCTCGAGGTGGCGCGCATCGCGTTGGAGGCCGCCAACGGTCGCATCCCGGTGCTCGCCAACGTGTCCGAGACCAGCACGCGCGAGGCACTGCGCTACATCGACGGAGCCAACAAGATTGGCGTGGCTGGCTTCATGGTGATGCCGTCGGTGATCTACGTGGCCGATGCGCGCGAGGCGATGCTGAACGTCCGCACCATGGCCGAGGCCGCGCAGAAGCCGGTCATGGTCTACAACAACCCGGTCGCCTACCGCGTCGACCTGAAGCCGGAGCACATGGTCGAACTGGCAGATTGCCAATGGATCGCGGCCATCAAGGAGAGCACGGACAACATCCGCCGCATCACCGACCTGCGCAATGCGTTGGGAGACCGCTACCAGTTGTTCCTCGGCGTCGACGACCTCGCTTACGAAGGCTTGGCGCTGGGCTGCGATGGCTTGCTGGCCGGCGTGGGCTGCGCCTTTCCGCGCGAGACCGTGGCGCTTTACGACCTCATGAAAGCCGGCCAGTTCGCCGAGGCGCTCAAGCTGTACCAGTGGATGACACCGATGCTGCACCTGGACGTATCGACGAAACTGGTGCAGAACCTCAAGTTGATCGACGTGTTGGCCGGTGTCGGCACCGAGCACATGCGTCGTCCGCGCTTGCCGCTGATCGGCGACGAGCGCAAGGCCGTGGAAGCCATCGTGCAGAAGGCGCTGGCGACCCGGCCGGTTCAGTATCAATCGGTGGCCTGACGGCAGCCGTTGGTGTTTTCCAAAACTGAAGGAGACAAGGGAATGAAGAACTACCGGAACATTTCGTGCGTGGCACTCGCGGCCATGGCATTCGCGGGGCACGCGATGGCGCAGGAGCAGGTCGTCAAGATCGGGCAGACCGGACCGCTGTCCGGCCCCAACGCCTTCGCCGGCAAGGACAACGAGAACGGCGTGCGACTGGCCATCGAGGAACTCAACGCGAAGAAGATCGTGGTCGGCGGCAAGACGCTGAAGTTCGTGCAGGTCTCCGAAGACGACCAGTGCGATGCCAAGGCCGGCGTCGCGGCCGCGCAGAAGCTGGTGGATGACAACGTCAAGTTCGTCATGGGCCCGTATTGCTCGGGCGTGGCCATTCCGGCGTCGCGCGTCTACAGCCAGGGTGACACGCTGGTGTCGACGGTGGGCACCAATCCCAAGGTCACCCAGGGCGGCTACAAGAACTTGTTCCGCATCATCGCCAGCGACAACCAGATCGGCTCGGCCATGGCGGTCTACGCGGCCAAGGTGCTCAAGGCCACCAAGGTCGGCGTGATCGACGACCGCACGGCGTTCGGCCAGGGCGTGGCCGAGGAGTTCGTCAAGGAAGCGAAGAAGCAAGGCCTGACGGTGGTGGGGCAGGAGTTCACCACCGACAAGTCGGTCGACTTCCAGCCGATCCTCACGCGCCTGAAGGCGCAGGAACCGCAAGCGATCTTCTTCGGCGGCTACGCGCCGCAGGCCGCGCCGATGGTGCGGCAGATGAAGGGCCTGGGCATGTCGGCCAAGCTGCTGGGCGGTGACACGCTTTGCAGCCCCGAGATGGGGAAGATCGGCGGCGATGCGGTGAACGACGTCGTGTACTGCGCGCAGGGCGGCACCATGCTCGACAAGGCCGCGGGCGGCGCGGCCTTCAAGGCCAAGTTCAAGAAGCGCTTCAACCTCGACCCGGACGCCTACGCGGCCTCGTTCTACGACCAGCTGATGTTCATCGGCGAGGGCATCGAGAAGACCGGCTCGGTCGATCCGAACAAGGTCGCGGGCTACCTCTACAAGAACAGCTACAAGGGCGCCGTCGGCACCTACAGTTATGACGATAAGGGCAACATGACGCAGGCGCCGATCACGGTGTCGACGTTCAAGAACGCCGCGCCGACGCCACTCGCGAGCTATTGATCCAGCTGCTGCCATCCGACATGCACCGCATCCAGGTCATCGACTCGCACACCGGCGGCGAACCGACGAGGCTCGTCATCGGCGGATTCCCCGACCTGGGTGGCGGCAGCATGGCCGAGCGCAAGGCGCTGCTGGCGCGCGACCATGACAAGTGGCGCGCGGCCACCGTACTGGAGCCGCGCGGCAGCGATGTGATCGTCGGTGCCTTGCTGTGCGAGCCGGTCTCGCCGGACGCGGCGGCCGGCGTGATCTTCTTCAACAACACCGGCTACCTCGGTATGTGTGGCCACGGCACCATCGGGCTGGTCGTGTCGCTGGCGCACATGGGACGCATCGGCGTTGGCGAGCACAGGATCGAGACGCCAGTCGGCACGGTCAATGCCACGCTGCACGACGACGGCTCGGTGAGCGTGCGCAACGTGCCCGCGTACCGGCACCTCGCGCAGGTTGCCGTCGACGTGCCGGGCCATGGCCGCGTGCATGGTGACGTGGCATGGGGCGGCAACTGGTTCTTCCTGGTGAGTGAGCGTGAGCACGGGCAGCGCGTGGCCAGCGACAACCTGGCCGCGCTCACCCGCTACACCGTCGCCTTGCGCGCGGCGCTGGCGGCGCAGGGCATCACAGGGGCCGAGGGCGCCGAGATCGACCACATCGAACTCTTCGCCGGCCCGACGCACGATGCGGACAGCCGCAACTTCGTGCTGTGCCCTGGTGAAGCGTATGACCGTTCTCCTTGCGGCACCGGCACCAGCGCCAAGATCGCCTGCCTCGCCGCCGACGGCAAGCTGGCGCCCGGCGAGGTTTGGCGCCAGGCCAGCGTGATCGGCAGCGTGTTCGAGGCCAGCTACGCGTTGGTCGACGGCCAGGTCATTCCCATCCTGCGCGGTCGTGCCCACGTCAGTGCGGAGGCCACGCTGCTGGTCGACGCCAACGATCCCTTCGCCTGGGGCATCCGCCCCTGAAAAAGGTGTGAACATTTCTACTGCGGCCACCGATCTCGGGCCTGTGGTGTTGGCTCCGGCACAACAAGCGCTTCGCGCAACTGTTAGCCTCTGCCGCAAATGCGTTGGCACCGTACTGAAGTACGGCTCCGCTCCGCGACCCGACCTCGGCGCCCTCGCTACGAAATCTTCACACCTTTCGACGCCTCGCCGATCGACCGATGCAACCTGACGTCCTGGTAATCGGGGCCGGCATCGTCGGCGCTGCCTGCGCCCATGCGCTGGCGGAGGCCGGCCTCAAGGTCCGCGTGCTCGATGCGGGCTTGGGTGGTGCGACCGGCGCCGGCATGGGGCATCTCGTCGTGATGGACGACAACCCGGCGGAACTGGAATTGAGCCGCCGGTCGCTCGAACTGTGGCGCGGCCTCGCATCACGCATGGCCGCCGACTGCGCCTGGAGCCCGTGCGGCACGCTCTGGATCGCGTCCGACGCCGCCGAGATGGCCGCTGCCGAAGAGAAGCAGGATCGACTCGCCGGGCATGGCGTCGCCTGCCGCCTGCTAGATGCAGCCGCACTGGCCCGCGCCGAGCCGGCGCTGCGTGCGGGCCTGGCCGGTGCGCTCGAAGTCATGGGCGACGGCATCGTCTACGCGCCGAATGCTGCGCGCTGGCTGCTGGCGCAGGGCGGCGAACGCATCGAGATCGAGCATGCCCAGGTCGAAGCCATCGAGGACGGCGGCGTGCGACTGGTCGGTGGCAGCGTGCGCGAGGCGCCGCAGGTGCTGCTGGCCAACGGCATCCAGGCCACGCAGCTGTGCCCCGAACTCCCGATCCGTCCCAAGAAGGGCCACCTCGCGATCACCGACCGCTACCCGGGCACGGTGCACCATCAACTGGTCGAACTGGGCTACGTCACCAGCGCGCACCACAGCGAGACGCCCTCCGTCGCCTTCAACCTGCAGCCGAGGCCCACCGGCCAGTTGCTCTTGGGTTCGTCGCGCCAGTTCGACACGGTCGACCCGCTCGTGGAGCCCGACATGCTCGCCCGGATGCTGGGGCGCGCGATCGACTACGTGCCCGGGCTGGCCGCCCTCAACATCCTGCGCACCTGGACCGGCCTGCGCGCCGCCACGCCCGACAGCCTGCCCTTGCTCGGGCCGCATCCGTCGCGCGAAGGCCTCTGGTTGGCCGTGGGGCACGAGGGCCTGGGCGTGACCACCGCCACCGGCACTGCCGCCTTGCTGGCCGCGCTGATGACCGGCCGCGCTCCGGCGTTCGATCCCGTGCCTTACGAGGCAGGACGCTTTGCACAGGCGACCGCCACATGAAGCCGGTGCCATCCGTCGTATTGCAGGTCAATGGCCAGCAGGTCGAGGTTGTGGCCGGCAGCTCGGTGGCTGCGGCGCTGCGCATCGCGGACGCTTTCAGCCTCGGTGTCACGCGTCGCGCCATCGGCGGCGAGCTGCGTGCGCCGTTCTGCGGCATGGGCATCTGCCAGGAATGCCGCGTGACCATCGACGGCGCGCGGCGACTGGCCTGCCAGACGGTCTGCGTCGCGGGCATGCAAGTGGAGACATGGACATGACCCGACTCGCGCTCGATGAATGCGATGTCCTCGTCATCGGCGCCGGCCCGGCGGGCATGGCCGCAGCGGCGGCGGCAGCCTTCGGCGGCGGCTCGGTGGTCGTGATCGACGACAACCCGGCGCCGGGCGGCCAGATCTGGCGCGATGGTCCCGGCGTCGAATTGCCCACGGCCGCCCGCGAAGCCCGCAACGCCGTGACCCAGCGGGCCAACATACGTGTCCATTGCGGCACCCGCGTCGTCGCGGCGCCTCGCGCCCGGCAACTGTTGCTGGAAGACGGGGAACGCGGCTGGCTGCTGCAGTGGAAGAAGTTGATCCTCTGCACCGGCGCGCGCGAGTTGCTGCTGCCCTTTCCGGGCTGGACCCTTGCTGGGGTGACCGGCGCCGGCGCACTGCAGGCACTGATCAAGGGCGGCATGCCGGTCAAGGGCGAACGCATCGTGGTCGCCGGTACCGGGCCCTTGCTGCTCGCCGCGGCGGCCACCGCCACCCAGGCCGGCGCCAAGGTGCTGCGCGTGGCCGAGCAGGCCCCGCTGCACGATGTGCTCGGCTTTGCGGCGCACCTGGCGCGCTGGCCGGGCAAGGCGCGCCAGGCGCTGACGTTGATGCATCCGGGCTACCGCAGCGGTACACACGTGCTGTCGGCCCAGGGCCAGGGCCGCCTTGAATCCGTGACGCTGCGGCACGGCCGTGACGGGACGGAGGAATTCGCCTGCGATCGCCTGGCCTGCGGCTTCGGCCTGGTGCCCAACACCGAACTGGGCCGCATGCTCGGTTGCGCCGTCACTGCGCAGCCGGGCGGACTCGCGCTCAACGTGAACGCCAACCAGGCGACCAGCGTGCCGAACATCTTCGCGGCCGGCGAATGCACGGGCATTGGCGGCAGCGAGCGGGCGCTGTTGCAGGGCGCGATCGCCGGGCATTCGGCGGTGGGACGTGCGATTCCGGCGGAAGGCCAGCGTGAAGAACTCGCGCGCTGGGACGCCTTCGCCGCTCAACTGCACCGCCGCTTCTCGCCAGGAGAGCAGATTCGGACGCTCACCCAGCCCGACACCGTGTTCTGCCGCTGCGAGGACGTGCCCTTCGGCGCACTGGCCGGCCGCTCCGACTGGAACGACGCCAAGCTGCACACCCGCTGCGGCATGGGTGCCTGCCAGGGGCGGGTCTGCGGGGCGGCGGCGCAGTTCCTGCTCGGCTGGTCCCCAGCGACACCGCGCCCGCCGTTGACGCCGGCGCGCGCCGCCACGCTGGCCGGCTTCGCGCCACAGCTTCCGGACGTGCCTATGGCGCAGGGACAATGAGCCTCGCAACCACTGTCGCCATGCCTACCTCTACCACTTCCCCCGCCCCGTCCAAGCGCCGTGCCGCGGACGTGGCGTACGACGCCATCGAGGCGCTGATCGCCACGCTGCAACTCCAGCCGGGCAGCCCCGTGGTCGAAGGCGAACTGGTGGAGATGACAGGCCTGGGCCGCACGCCGGTGCGCGAGGCGTTGTTGCGCATGGTCTCCAATGGGCTCATCGTGCAGCAACCCCGTCGCGGCCTGCTGGTGTCGGCCATCGACCTGGCCGACCATCTCGACGTGCTCCAGACGCGGCGCGTTCTGGAGTGCCTGATCGCCGGCTGTTCAGCGCGACGGGCCACGGCCGAGCAGCGAAAGGCGATCGTCGTGCGCGCCGAGAAGATGATGAAGGCCGCGTCGCGCGGCAACCTGCACGACTACATGCAGGCCGACCACGAACTCGACGTGGTCAATCACCAGGCCAGCCACAACCAGTCCGCCGTGCAGTGCGTGGTGCCGCTGGTCGTGCAATGCCGCCGCTTCTGGTACGCCTACCAGCACGAAGGCGAGATCGGCGAGGCTGCGCGCATGCACATGAAGCTGGCCGAAGGCATCGCCACCGGCGACGAGGCCGCGGCCGCGGCTGGCGCCAACCAGTTGCTTGACTATCTCGAAGAATTCGCGCGGCGGGTGATCGACAAATAGCCCGGCACGCCAGTTGTGGCGCCTCTATTCCAGAAACGCCGAGGAACCTTTGCCGGGCCTCTGGTGCTGCCCTCGGCAGGGGGTTGGATCCGCGCTACGCGGTGGCGCGGATCCTGGGGGCGAGCGTCAGTGCTTCAGCTCACGGCGTCGGCGGGCTGGCGCAGCAGCATGGCCAGCGTGTTGGCGATCGTCTTGCGCAATTCGCGGCGGTCGCTGATGAAGTCGATCGCACCCTTGGTCTGCAGGAACTCGGCGCGCTGGAAGCCTTCCGGCAAGGTCACGCGCACCGTCGATTCGATGACGCGCGGGCCGGCAAAGCCGATCAGCGCCTTGGGCTCCGCGATCACCACGTCGCCCACGAAGGCGAAGCCGGCCGAGACGCCGCCCATGGTCGGGTCGGTCAGCACGCTGATGTAGGGCATGCCCTTCTTCGCGAGGCGCGTGAGCGCGGCATTGGTCTTGGCCATCTGCATCAGCGACAGCAAGCCTTCCTGCATGCGGGCACCGCCGGTGGCGGTGAAGCAGATGAAGGGCACCTTCTGCTCGATGGCGGTCTCGACGCCGCGCACGAAGCGCTCGCCGACCACGCTGCCCATGCTGCCGCCCATGAACTCGAATTCGAAGCAGGCGACCACCACGTTGATGGAATGCACCGAGCCGCCCATGACCACCAGTGCATCGGTCTCGCCGGTGTTCTCCAGCGCTTCCTTGAGCCGCTCGGGGTACTTGCGGCTGTCCTTGAACTTGAGCGCGTCGACCGGCAACACCTCCTGGCCGATCTCGTAGCGGCCTTCCGCGTCGAGGAAGCCATTGAGCCGGGCGCGCGCGCCGATGCGATGGTGATGGCTGCAGCTCGGGCAGACGTTCTGGTTGTGCTCGAGATCGGTCTTGTAGAGCACCGTCTCGCAGCTCGGGCATTTGATCCACAGGCCTTCAGGCACCTGCCGGCGCTCGCTCGGGTCGGTCTGGACGATCTTGGACGGAAGCAGTTTTTCAAGCCAGCTCATGGGGGGATCCTGGGTTCTCAAGAAGGGCACCTTCTTGACTGTTCACGCCCTCTCCCGCCAGCGAGAGAGGGTTGAGGTGAGGGTAAATCGTTGCGCCACCGCCAACTCCTGATCCACAAGCGGATGAGGGCCAGGGTAGAGCACAAAACGCCCAATTATCGACCAGCTGCGCTCTTGGCGGTAGCTGGCGGCAGCGAATCCAAAGCCTGGCGAATCCCTGCCAGGAATTCCCCCACCACCGGCACCACCTTGTCCCGCGGCTGTTCCTCGATCAACTGGATGATCTTCGTCCCGATCACGACAGCATCCGCTGCCGCCCCCACCGCCTGCGCCGTGCGCGCATCCCGGATGCCGAAGCCCACGCCCACCGGGATGCTCACGTGCGTGCGGATGCGCGGCAGCATCTGCCCGACCGCGTCGGTATCGAGGTGCCCGGCGCCCGTCACGCCCTTGAGCGACACGTAGTAGACATAGCCGCTGGCCAGTCGCGCCACCTGCGCCATGCGCTCGTCGGTGCTGGTCGGGGCCAGCAGGAAGATCAGGTCGATGTTCTTCGCGCGCAGCTCGGCGGCGAAGTCCTCGCACTCCTCCGGCGGGTAGTCGACGATCAGCACGCCGTCGACACCGGCCGCGGCCGCGTCACGCACGAAGGCGCCCTTGCCGTGGATGCCGTCGTAGCGTTCGACCGGGTTGGCATAGCCCATCAGCACGACCGGCGTCTTCGGGTCCGTCTTGCGGAACTCGCCGACCATCGCCAGCACCTGCTTCATGCCGATCCCCAGCGCCAGCGCCTTCTCGCCGGCCTGCTGGATCACCGGGCCATCGGCCATCGGGTCGGAGAAGGGCACGCCGAGTTCGACGACGTCGGCGCCGGCCTGGACCATGCCGTGCATCAGTTCCGGCGTGATGTCCGCAAACGGAAAGCCGGCCGTCACATAGGGAATCAGGGCGCGGCGGCCTTGGGCTTGCAGCGCCTCGAAGGTTGCAGCAATGCGGCTCATGCCTTGCCTCCCTTCACTTGCAGACCGCGCATGGAAGGGCGGTCATAGAAGTCGACGCCAGACAAGTCGGCCACGGTGCCGATGTCCTTGTCCCCGCGTCCCGAGAGATTTACCAGGATCGATTGATCCGGTCGCATGGTCTTCGCAAGCTTCATCGCATAGGCCATCGCGTGGCTCGACTCCAGGGCGGGGATGATGCCTTCGGTGCGGCACAAGTAGTGGAAGGCATGCAGCGCTTCCTCATCGGTGATGCCGACGTATTCGGCGCGGCCGATGTCGGCCAGGTACGCATGCTCTGGCCCGACACCGGGATAGTCGAGGCCGGCGCTGATGCTGTGCGTCTCGGTGATCTGCCCGTCCTCGTTCTGCAGCAGGTAGGTGCGGTTGCCGTGCAGCACGCCTGAGCTGCCGCGCAGGATCGAGGCCGAATGCTTGCCGCTGTCCAGCCCTTCCCCGGCCGCTTCCACGCCGATCAGGCGCGTGTTCTTGAACGGAATGTAGGGGTAGAAGATCCCCATCGCGTTGCTGCCGCCACCCACGCAGGCGACCACTACATCGGGCTGCCGGCCCTCGGCCTCCCCTGTGATGCCCTGCGCCGCGAGCATCGCCGGCATCTGGTCGATCGCCTCGATGCCGATCACGCTCTGGAAGTCCCGCACCATCGTCGGATACGGGTGCGGGCCGGCCACGGTGCCGATGATGTAGAAGGTGTTCTCGACGTTGGTGACCCAGTCGCGCATGGCTTCGTTGAGCGCGTCCTTCAGCGTCTTGCTGCCCGATTCCACCGGTACCACGGTGGCGCCCAGCAGGTTCATGCGGTAGACGTTCGGGCTCTGGCGCTTGACGTCCTGGCTGCCCATGTAGACCACGCATTCGAGGCCGTAGCGCGCGCAGATCGTGGCCGTGGCCACGCCGTGTTGGCCGGCGCCGGTCTCGGCGATCACGCGCGGCTTGCCCATGCGCTTGGCGAGCATGGCCTGGCCGATCACGTTGTTGATCTTGTGGGCGCCGGTGTGGTTGAGGTCCTCGCGCTTCAGGTAGATCTGCGCGCCGCCCATTTCCTGGCTGGTGCGGGCCGCGTGGTAGACCGGCGAGGGCCGGCCGACGAAGTGCTTCAGCTCGTAGTGGAATTCCGCGAGGAAGGCCGGATCGTCCTTGAAGCGCGCATAGGCATCTCGCAGTTCGTTGATCGCGTGGGTGAGCGTCTCGCTCGCGAAGGTGCCGCCGTAGGGGCCGAAATGGCCGCTGGCGTCGGGTTGCTGGTAGGTGGGGGTGTCCATGTTTCTCTCGTTCGGTGGCCGCAGCCCACGCCCGGAGGAACAAGGGGTGCGGCGGTCAGGTGGCGTTCGAATCCGCCGCGCGTACGGCGGCAATGAATTCGCGGATCTTGGCGGCGTCCTTGATGCCCTTGGAGGCTTCCACGCCGGAACTCACGTCAACGGCCAGCGTCTTGCAACGCGGGCGCAACGCACGGATGCCATCGCCGACGTTGGCAGGCGACAACCCACCAGACAAGACGAGGTGAGCGTTTGCGACGTGTGGAAGGAGTGACCAATCGAATGCCTTGCCGCCTCCGCCGAATCCGTCGACATGAGCGTCGAGCAGGATGGCCTGGGCGTTGGAGAAATCAGCCGCGTATTTTACGAGGTCGAAGGCCGCGCCGGCAGCGCCAATTGGAATGCGGGCGGCGCGCATGTAACGAAAACGGCCGTTGCCTGCGCCGGCGTCACACTGCGCGGGCGTCTCGTCGCCATGGAACTGGGCCATGGCGCCGGGCACCTGGGTCAGGGCGGCTATGGTGGTTGGGGCGTCCTCATTGACGAACAGCAGGACTGGCGTGACGAAGGGGGGCAGGCGAGAGGCCAGTTCGGCCGCGCGTTCGGCGCTCACGGCCCGCGGGCTCTTGGGGTAGAGGACGAAGCCGATCGCGTCCGCGCCGGCTTCCACTGCGGCGTCGACGTCCTGCTCGCGGGTCAATCCGCAGATCTTGATTCGAGTGGTGGGGGTCATTTCAAGTTTTCGCGCCATGCAGCGCCGCCTGACGGTTGCAGCCGGTTCGGCGCTCAAGCCCAGCCATCATAGGCAGGGCGCTCGGACTGCATCGTCGCCTCGGCCGGCAGGCCCCACATGGCGTCGTACAACGGGCCGAGGAAGTAGAGCCCGTCCGGCGAGAAAGTCGGTGCGGCGACCACGCGGCTGCGCGCCTGCAAGACCTCGCTGATCCACTCGGGCCGCTCGTCGCCATGGCCGATGCGCACCAGGCAGCCCATGATGTTGCGGATCATGTGGTGCAGGAAGGCGTCGGCCTCGAACTCGAACTGCCAGCGGCAGCGCTCGCCCTCGCCGATGCGCGTGATCTCGATGCGGCGGAGGTTCTTCACCGGCGACTTCGCCTGGCAGGCCGACGCGCGGAAGGAACTGAAATCGTGCTCGCCGACCAGCAGCGCCGCGGCGCTGCGCATGGCGTCGCCATCCAGCGCACGCATCGACCAGCCGACCCTGCCCGCCTCCAGACTCGGCCGCACGGGCGATTGCGAGAGCAGGTAGATGTAGCGGCGCGCCAGCGCCTGGGCGCGGCAATGGAATTCGTCGGGCACCGGCACCGCCCATTGCACCGCGATGTCGTCGGGCAGGAAGCGATTCGTGCCGCGCACCCACGAGTTGGGCGTGCGCTCGATGTCGGTGTCGAAATGGATGACCTGCAGGATGCCGTGGACGCCGGCATCGGTGCGGCCCGCGCAGAGGGTGCCGATGCGCTTCCGGGCGAAGTCCGCGATGGCCTTCTCCAGCTTGTCCTGTACCGTCTGGCCGGAAAGCTGGCTCTGCCAGCCCTGGTAGCCCTGACCGTTGTAGCGAATGCCGAGGGCCAGCCTCACAGCGCAACGGTCATGGGCGGGGCGGGGTTCAGGCGAGCTGCGTCAGCAACTGCCTGGCTTCGGCCTTGAGGTCGCCGGTGGCTTCGGCCGCCACTTCCTCGACCAGCGAGCGGGCGCCTTCGGCATCGCCGATGGCTTGCAGTTCGCGCGCCAGCGACAGCTTGATCGCGTGCGGGCTTTCATGCGGGTCGTCGTGGCCTTCGAGGCTGCCGCGGCGGGTCTCGAGCGGTGCACGGCCAGTCATGGAGCTCATGTCGAATTCGATGAAGCCGGTATCGCCCGGCAGGCCTGCGCGCAGCGTGGCCGGCTGGGTGCGCTCATCCTGCTGCGAGGCGGCGCGGCGAAACGGGTCCAGCGTGGCGGGCGCTGTGTCGAAATCGTTGAAAAAATCCGTGTTGTTGCCGTGGCCATCGTCAAACGCGGGGCGCAAGGTACGCTCGTTGTCGTCGATGTCCGTGACCTGCGGGCGTGCTGGGGGCAGGGCGGCGTCCGGCGGCGTTGGCTTGGAGACGGGCACTGACGCTGGCACCGGCACTGACGCTGGCACCGGCACCGGCACCGCCACGGATTGCACAGGCGTCTTGGCGACCGGGGGCTTGCTCAGGTCGAGATCGAAATCCAGCGGCGCGACCGATGCCACAAAGGCGGGCGGCGATGCAACCGGCTCGCGCGCCACCGGCTTGGCCTGCATCTTGAGCGGGACGGTGACCGCGGTGTCGCCACTGCCTGCGAGGGCCGTGTCGGCGCCTGTGCTTGCCGCTGCCAGCGGACGCGAGCCGGGCTGGTACAGCGGGTTGCCCGGGTCCAGTTCACGGCCCATCTCGACCACGCGGTTCCATTCGGTGCCGGTGCCGCTGGTCAGTTTGTGTACATCGGCGGCCAGGGCCTCGTAGGCGCGCAGGTCGCGGCGCTTGGCATGGATCTCGAGCAGCTTGAGGTGGATGGCGGTGCGTTCTGGCGTGCTGCGCAGCGCCTCGCGCAGGATTTCTTCGGCTTGGAGGTCGCGGCCATAAGCCAGGTAGACGTCGGCTTCGGCCACCGGATCCACGTCGCCGACGTCGAGTTGGCTCGGCGAGTAGGAGAGCGACGACGCCATCGAGCCGCGGTTCTTGGTGTCGACCGATTCGCCGCCGCTGGCGCCGAAGAAAGAGTCCTTGGGGATGCGGCTTTCCAGGAACACGCTGTCGCCGGCATCCTGGCGCTTGCGGCCGAGCACGCGGTAAAGCAGGAAACCGATGAGCAAGGCGATCAACGCGGCGGCGCCGAGCATCATCGGGTTGTCCATCAGTTCCGCGAAGAAACCGCGTTCGGATGGCGCCGGGGCTCTCACTGGCGTGGCAGCTGGAGGCTTGGTGGCACCAGGTTCGGGCGTGGCCGCTGCGGCAGGCGTTGGCGGGGTGGTTGCAGCAGTGGCCGGGACTGCGGGCGACGCGGCGACGGGCACCGTCACGCCGGGCGCTGACGGTGCGGGTCCGGCGACGGCCGGAGCCGTTGGCGCGGTGGCGGGCGTGTTTGCAGCAGGTGCGGGAGCTGGCGTCGCGGGTGCAGCGGCAGGTGCTCCGGCATTCGGCGCGGTGACGCTCTGCAGCTTGTTCAATTCCGAAATGTTCTTCGACAGTTCGGCAACGCGGGTGCTGGTGTCCTTGGCCTGGCGTTCCGCCGCCAGCTTCTCGTCGGCCGACTGGGTCGACGCGCCGGGCGAGACAGTGAGCCTGTCGGGGGAGGCTGTGCCGGCATTGCGGTCCTCGACGTTGGTCTGCACCTTGCCACCCGCCTGGCGCCCTGCACGGGCCACCCTGGACGTCGGCGCATTGCCGGCCAGGCGCTGGCGATAGTCGTTGAAATCACGGCTTTGGGCAGTGATCGTGCGACGGGCTTCATCGGGCGGTGTCGCGGTGGCCTGCGCGGCGCTCGGCACATTGATGACCGCGCCGGCTTTCATGCGGTTGACGTTGCCGCCGAGGAAGGCATCCGGATTGGTACGCAACATTGCCACCAGCATCTGGTCAAGCGACACATCGGCCGGCTTGTAGGCGCCCGCGATCTTGCTGGCAGTGTCACCTGGGCGCACCGCAACCCGCTGGCCATCGCCGGTGCCTGTGCGCACCGCCCGTTCGGGCGCCGGTGCTGGCGCCGGACGTGCGCGCGGCGTGGCCGCTTGTGCCATCGGGGGCGCGACCGGAGGCGCTGCCATCCGCGTCGGGGGTGCGTTGCCGATCTGGATCTGCGGCCCGAGCGGGTTGACCGGCGGGAGAGCGGCCGGGCGGCTGCGCGGGGGATCCAGCAGCACCGTGTAGTCGCGCACGACACGACCGCCGCTCCAGGTGGCTTCCACCAGCAGGTCGAGGAACGGATCGTTGAGCGACCGGCTGCCGTTCAGGCGGACGAAGTAGCGGCCGTCGGCGCGGCGGTGCAGTGTCATGCGCACGTCGGCCAGGGCAGCGTTGTAGTTGACGCCCACCGCCTGGAAGGCCTCGGGCAACGCGACGTTGAGCCGCATGCCGTCGGCCTCGGCAGCGCTGATCTCGGTGACGTCGATCTCGGCGCGCAGCGGTTCGCCGAGAGCCGATTGCACGTTGAGCCGCCCCAGCGCCAGCGCGCTCGCATCCGTGCTCACCACCACGCCCATGGCAAGCGCGACGGCGGTGCCAATCAAGGAAAGTTGACCGCTGCCCGACGAACTCGTGGTGGGCCGGGTGACCAGATTCGGGTTCACGTGCAGCGGTGGTCTTGTCATGCTCATAGGGGGCACGATGGCCCAAAAGTGTAAAATAACGTTAACACCATCACCCCCCAGTGACAAGGCAGCAGCTTAGACCAGACCGGAGCGCGCCAACTTCACTTGCCAAAGTTCCGTTGCCGTACTGCAACGTCGCGCTTCTGCTTCAAGCATCGAGCAGGATTCGCAGCATACGACGCAATGGTTCGGCCGCACCCCACAGCAACTGGTCGCCAATGGTGAATGCTCCCACGTATTCGGGGCCCATCGCCAGCTTGCGGATGCGCCCGACAGGGATATTCATGGTGCCGGTCACCGTGACGGGCGTGAGGTCCTTGACCGTGGCTTCGCGCGTGTTGGGCACGACCTTGACCCAGGCGTTGTCGGCGGCGATGAGCGCCTCGATGTCGGCCAGGGGTACGTCCTTCTTGAGCTTGAAGGTGAGCGCCTGGCTGTGGCAGCGCATCGCGCCGACGCGCACGCAGAAGCCGTCGACCGGCGTGGCGGCGGTGCCGAAGCCCGCGCCCTGGCCGAGGATCTTGTTGGTCTCGGCGCCGCCCTTCCACTCTTCCTTGGACACGCCCCAGTCGGCATCGTCCTGTGACTTGCCGATGCCGAGGTCCTTGTCGATCCAGGGGATCAGCGAGCCGCCCAGCGGTGCACCGAAGTTGGCCGTCTCCGCCGCCGACAGGTTCTGCTGCTTGTGCAGCACCTTGCGGTCGATCTCGAGGATGGCGGACTTGGGGTCGTCCAGCAGCGACTTCACTTCGGCATTGATCGTGCCGAACTGCGTGAGCAGCTCGCGCATGTGCTGCGCACCGCCGCCCGAGGCAGCCTGGTAGGTCATGCTGGTCATCCACTCGACCAGGCCGGCCTTGTAGAGCGCGCCCACGCCCATGAGCATGCAGCTCACGGTGCAGTTGCCGCCGATCCAGTTCTTGCCGCCCTTGGACAGCGCGTTCTGGATCACGGGCAGGTTGACCGGGTCCAGGATGATGATCGCGTCATCCTTCATGCGCAGCGTCGAGGCGGCGTCGATCCAGTGGCCGTTCCAGCCCGCGGCGCGAAGCGTGGGGAAGACTTCGGTGGTGTAGTCGCCGCCCTGGGCGGTGATGACGATGTCGCACTTCTTGAGCGACTCGATGTCGTACGCATCCTTCAGCGCGGTCTCGTTCTTGGCCATGGCCGGGGCCTTGCCGCCGGCGTTGGAAGTCGAGAAGAACATCGGCTCGATGAGACCGAAGTCGCCTTCGGCCTGCATGCGGTCCATCAGGACCGAGCCGACCATGCCGCGCCAGCCCACGAGGCCGACCAGGGGTTGAGATGCGTACGCCATTTTGAAAAGTGCCCTATGTCAAAAAAGAAAAGTGGTTTCTCTTTGCGCCCGACTCGTCGAGCCGGGGGGCGTGACGAAGCGGGCTGCGGTTAGCCGGTAATCGTCTTTTTGGTGATTGCTGCAACAACCGCGTCACCCATTTCACGGGTGCCGACGCGCTTCGTGCCTTCCGACCAGATGTCGCCGGTGCGAAGGCCGGAAGCCAGCACCTGCTGAACCGCCGACTCGATACGAGCGGCAGCTTCGGGTTGGTTGAGGGAGAAGCGGAGCATCATGGCAGCGGAGAGGATTGTAGCCAAAGGATTGGCAACGCCCTTGCCGGCGATGTCCGGCGCGCTGCCGTGGCTCGGTTCATAGAGGCCCTGGTTGCTCGAATTGAGCGAGGCCGAGGGCAGCATGCCGATGGAGCCGGTGAGCATCGCGGCCTCGTCCGAGAGGATGTCGCCGAACATGTTGCCGGTGACGACCACGTCGAACTTCTTCGGCGCCTTGACCAGTTGCATGGCCGCGTTGTCCACGTACATGTGGTCGAGTTCGACGTCCGGATATTCCTTGCCGACCTCGGTGACGATGTCCTTCCAGAACTGGAAGGTCTCCAGCACGTTGGCCTTGTCGACGCTGGTCACGCGCTTGCTGCGCTTGCGGGCGGCTTCGAAGGCGACGCGGGCGATGCGTTCGACCTCGGGGCGCGAGTAGCGCATCGTGTCGAAGGCTTCCTCGGCGCCGGGGAAGTGGCCATCGACGGCCGTGCGGCGGCCGCGTGGCTGGCCGAAGTAGATGTCGCCGGTGAGTTCGCGAATGATGAGGATGTCGAGGCCTGCGATCAGTTCGGGCTTGAGGCTCGACGCGCCGACGAGTTGCTCGTAGCAGATGGCCGGGCGGAAGTTGGCGAAGAGGCCGAGGTTCTTGCGCAGGCCGAGGATGGCCTGCTCCGGGCGCAGCGGGCGGTCGAGCTTGTCGTATTTCCAGTCGCCGACGGCGCCGAACAGCACGGCGTCGGATTCCTTGGCGAGCTTGAGGGTCGACTCGGGCAGCGGATGGCCGTGCGCCTCGTACGCGGCGCCGCCGACGAGGGCCGTTTCCATCTCGAACTTCAGGTCGAGGACGTCGAGGACGCGGACGGCTTCGGCGACGATTTCGGTGCCGATGCCATCACCGGGGAGGACTGCGATTTTCATGAGAGTCGATGGTTGTGGTTGGTTGTTTCAGTGCTCGTCGCCGAGCCAATGCGACAGGCGATGCTCGCAGGTCTTGAAGATGACATAGGCCACCATGCTCAGCGTGCCGTTCAGCACCAGGTGAAAGAGCTGGACCAGCGCGCCGTCCATGACGGCCTGCCATCCCTGTTCGGCCAGGAAGGTCGCGTTGGCCTGGAACAGGTAGATCAGGTTCAAGGTCCCGATGCCGAAGGCAAAGAAGCTCAGGCACAGGACGATGAAGGTCAGCCACAGCCGCGACAGCACCCAGCGCTGGAACAGGCGGCGCATGGCGGACCCGCGTCAGCTCACCATCGTGTGCGCGAGCCAGGGCTTGGTGGCGAGGCGCTCCTTTTCGAAGGCCTGGATCTTGTCCTTGTGACGCAGCGTGAGGCCGATGTCGTCGAGGCCGTTGATGAGGCAGTACTTGCGGAAGGCCTGCACGTCGAAGGCGAGTTCGGTGCCGTCGGGCTTGACGATCACCTGACGCTCCAGGTCGATCGTCAGCTGGTAGCCGGGGAAGGCGAAGACCTCGTCGAACAGCTTGGCGACCTGCGCTTCCGGCAGCACGATCGGCAGCAGGCCGCTCTTGAAGCTGTTGTTGAAGAAGATGTCGGCGTAGCTCGGCGCGATGATGGCGCGGAAGCCGTACTGGTCCAGTGCCCACGGTGCGTGCTCGCGTGACGAGCCGCAGCCGAAGTTCTGGCGGGCGATCAGGATCGATGCGCCGGCGTAGCGCGGCTGGTTCAGCACGAAGTCGGGGTTCGGCTTGCGGCTCGCGGGGTCTTGTCCCGGTTCGCCGGTATCGAGATAGCGCCAGGCGTCGAACAGGTTGGGGCCGAAGCCGGTCTTGCGGATCGACTTCAGGAACTGCTTGGGAATGATCGCGTCGGTGTCGACGTTCTCGCGATCCATCGGGGCGACGAGGCCCTTGTGTACGGTGAATTTCTGCATGAAGAGGCTCCAGTCAAATGCCATATGCGGACTTCCGACCGCGAAGGACGCGAAGGTTCCGCGAAGGACGCAAAAGGACAGCCAGAAAGAATTTCATTTCTTGAATTTCCTTCGCGTCCTTCGCGCAACCTTCGCGTCCTCTGCGTCCGGCTGTTCTTGTATTCAGGCGAACGTGCGCACGTCGACGAAGTGCCCATGCACCGCCGCCGCCGCGGCCATGGCCGGGCTCACGAGGTGGGTGCGACCGCCGGCGCCCTGGCGGCCTTCGAAGTTGCGGTTGCTCGTCGATGCGCAGCGCTCGCCGGGTTCCAGGCGGTCGGCGTTCATGGCCAGGCACATTGAGCAGCCGGGCTCGCGCCATTCGAAACCTGCGGCCTTAAAGATCTGATCGAGGCCTTCGCGTTCGGCTTGCTCTTTCACGAGACCTGAACCGGGCACGACCATCGCAAGCTTCACGTTCTTCGCGACCTTCTGCCCGAGCTTCTTCACGATCGCGGCGGCTTCGCGCATGTCCTCGATGCGGCTGTTGGTGCAGGAGCCGATGAACACCTTGTCGACGAAGATGTCGTTCATCGCCTTGTTGGGCTCCAGGCCCATGTAGGTGAGGGCGCGTTCGATCGCGCCGCGCTTGTTGGCGTCCTTTTCCTTGTCGGGATCGGGCACGCGGCCATTGATCTCGGTGACCATCTCGGGCGAGGTGCCCCAGGTGACTTGCGGCGGGATCTTCGTGGCGTCCAGTTCGACGACGAGGTCGAAGTGCGCGCCGGGCTCGGTATGCAGCGTCTTCCAGTAGTTGACGGCCTGCTCCCACTCCACGCCGGTGGGTGCCAGCGGGCGACCCTTCACGTAATTGATGGTCTTCTCGTCGACCGCCACCAGGCCCGCTCGCGCGCCGGCTTCGATCGCCATGTTGCAGACCGTCATGCGGCCTTCCATGCTCAGGTCGCGGATGGCGGAGCCGGCGAACTCGATGGTGTAGCCGGTGCCGCCCGCCGTGCCGATCTTGCCGATGATCGCCAGCACGATGTCCTTGGCGGTGCAGCCGAGCGGCAGCTTGCCTTCGACCTTCACGAGCATGTTCTTCGCCTTCTTGCCGAGCAGCGTCTGCGTGGCCATCACGTGCTCGACCTCGCTGGTGCCGATGCCGTGCGCGAGCGCGCCGAAGGCGCCGTGCGTCGAGGTGTGCGAGTCGCCGCAGACGACCGTCATGCCGGGCAGCGTCGCGCCCGATTCGGGGCCGATCACGTGGACGATGCCCTGGCGCTTGCTGAGGAACGGGAAGAACGCCGCCGCGCCGAACTCGGCGATGTTGTGGTCGAGCGTGGTGATCTGTTCCTTGCTGGTCGCGTCAGCGATGCCTTCATAGCCGCGCTCCCAGCCGGTGGTCGGCGTGTTGTGGTCGGCGGTGGCCACGACCGAGCTGATGCGCCACAGCTTGCGGCCGGCTTCGCGCAGGCCTTCGAAGGCTTGCGGGCTGGTCACTTCGTGCACCAGGTGGCGGTCGATGTAGAGGATTGCGGTGCCGTCTTCCTCGGTGTGGACGACGTGTTCGTCCCAGATCTTGTCGTAGAGCGTGCGTGCCATGGTCATGCCTCCTGCCGAACCGCTTCAAAGGTGGCATGCGCCCCCTCGGGGGGCAGCGAACTGATGTGAGCTTTGGGGGTCATATCTTTCTTTCGTGGGTGATCGTTGTGTTTCAGGCCGTCAGTTCGGCGGGTTCGCGGGCGGCTGCTTCGCCCGAGGCTTGCAGGTGTTGCACGAGCGTGCGCGCCGCCACCGGCAGCGTGGAGAAATCCCGGGCGACGAGGCGGATCTCGCGCTGCGACCACGCGTCCTTGAGCGCCACGCTGGTGAGCCGCCGCCCGACGCCGCCGCGCATCAGGTCGAAGGCCTGGCCCGGCATCACGCCGATGCCGAGGCCGTTCTCGATCATGCGGCACATGGCGTCGAGGCCGGTGACGTGGATGCGCAGCTTGATGGTGCGGCCGGCGTCGAGCGCGGCCTGGCGCGTGGCGACGTAGATCGAGCTGTTGGTGTGCAGGCCGACGTGGTCGTATTCCAGCGAGTCGACGAATTCGATCGGACCCGTGCCGGCGAGCGCATGGCCCGCGGGCACGATCAGCACCAGGTGGTCGTGCCGGTAGGGCAGGCTCTGCAATTCGCTGTCGTGGTCGGCCAGGTGGCAGATGCCGAGGTCCGACGCGCCTTCCTGCACCGCGCGCAGGACTTCGCTGCTGAGGTGTTCTTCCAGGTCGATCTTGATGGCCTCGTGGTCACGGCGGAAGGCGCCGAGGTCTTCCGGCAGGAACTGCACGATGGCGGAGATGTTCGCGTGCACCCGCACGTGGCCGCGCACGCCGTCGGCGTATTCGCTGAGTTCGCCCTGCATCTTCTCGAGGCTGTAGAGCACCGAGCGTGCGTGGTGCAGCAGGCTTTCGCCGGCGGGCGTCAGGTCGACGCCGCGCGTGTGGCGGTAGAGCAGGGGAGTATTGAGCGTGGCTTCCAGGTCCGACAGCCGCTTGCTGACCGCTGAAGCCGCGATGAATTCGCGCTCTGCGGCGCGCCCGATGCTGCCCAGCTCGCACACAGCCACGAAGAGCTGCAGGGAGGTCAGGTCGATCCGGCGGGCGAAGCTGCGTTCAGAGGTGCGTTCCGAAGGGTTCATGGGGCGCTGCCGTCATCGCGGCAGGCGATGAAGCGGAGCGCTATTTTGCTAGGGAATTGACCCTTCCGTCATCGTGAAGCGCGATGACACTCTTGCTGCCTCAAGATGAAAAAAAGCGGGCGCTCGGCCCGCTCGTTCCAGGTGCTGGCGTCTGAGCGCCAGGATCACTGTTTCTTATCGGCCGAGTTTTCGAGCTTCTGGCCGGCCTTTTGCACGTCCTGGCCTGCGCCCTTCATCGTGTTGCAGCCGGCCAGCGGAATGGCAAACGCGAATGCGACGGCCATCATTGCAGCAATTTTCTTCATGGCATGACTCCTTTGGAGCAGTTGGTTGAACGGAATGCGAGGCGGTGTTCCCTCCGCAACTGCAGGTTATGAAAACGCATGGCGTCGTCTTGTCAGCCAAAACGCAAAAAGGCTGCCCGGAGACAGCCTTTTGGAGAGTGAGGGGCGAGCCCTCTACCGGGTCTTCAGCGGGTGGCGATGGGTTGCACGTCGCGCTTGACCGAGCCTTCGAACAGCTGGCGCGGGCGGCCGATCTTGTATTCCGGGTCGCCGATCATCTCGTTCAGCTGGGCAATCCAGCCGACCGTGCGGGCCAATGCGAACACGGCCGTGAACAGCGGCACCGGGATGCCGATCGCGCGCTGCACGATGCCCGAGTAGAAGTCGACGTTCGGGTAGAGCTTGCGCGACACGAAGTACTCGTCTTCCAGGGCGATCTTCTCGAGCGCCATGGCCAGCTTGAAGAGCGGGTCGTTTTCCAGGCCCAGTTCATGCAGCACTTCCTTGCAGGTTTCCTGCATCAGCTTGGCGCGCGGGTCGTAGTTCTTGTACACGCGGTGGCCGAAGCCCATCAGCTTGACGTTGGAGTTCTTGTCCTTGACCTGCTTGATGAACTCGCCGATCTTCTCGACGCCGCCAGCCTTCTGGATGTCGTAGAGCATGTTGAGCGCCGCTTCGTTGGCCCCGCCGTGGGCCGGGCCCCAGAGGCAGGCCACGCCGGCTGCGATGGCCGCGAAGGGGTTGGTGCCCGACGAGCCGCACAGGCGCACGGTCGAGGTAGATGCGTTCTGTTCGTGGTCGGCGTGCAGGATGAAGATGCGGTCGAGCGCGCGCTCGAGCACCGGGCTCACCTTGTATTCCTCGCACGGCGTGGCGAACATCATGTGCAGGAAGTTGCCGGCGTAGCTCAGGTCGTTCTTCGGGTACATGTACGGCTGGCCGATCGTGTACTTGTAGGCCATGGCGACCAGCGTCGGCATCTTCGCGATCAGCCGGATCGCGGCGATCTCGCGGTGCTTCGGATTGTTGATGTCCGTGCTGTCGTGATAGAAGGCCGACAGGGCGCCGACCAGGCCAGTCATGATGGCCATCGGGTGGGCATCACGGCGGAAGCCGCGCAGGAAGAACTGCATCTGCTCGTTGACCATGGTGTGATTGGTCACGAGCTTGGTGAAGCCCTTCTTCTGGTCTTCATTGGGCAGCTCACCGTACAGCAGCAGGTGGCAGGTTTCCATGAAGTCGCAGTTGGTCGCGAGCTGTTCGATGGGGTAGCCGCGGTAGAGCAGTTCGCCCTTGTCGCCATCGATGTAGGTGATGGCCGACTGGCACGACGCGGTCGACATGAAGCCCGGGTCATAGGTGAACATGCCGGTCTGGGCATAGAGCTTGCGGATGTCGATGACATCCGGGCCAATCGAGCCCTTGTAGATCGGCAGCTCGATGTTGTCGGTGCCGTTGCTGAACGACAGCGTGGCCTTGTTGTCAGAGGCTTTCATGAAGGCTTTCTTTCTGCAAATAAAAAAACTGCACGGTGGATGCGCGTTCAGACGCGCAGAAGACGCAACAAATCGACCACGCCCGGCTCGGCCAGTGCAGGCTCGGGCTCCTTGCGCTTGAGCAACAAGTCGAGGAGATCGTGGTCCGACAGGTCCATCAGGGCTTCCATGGCCTGCGCCTGTCCAACGGTCAAGCGAGATTCATGCCGCTCGAAGAAACGGGCGATGAACAAGTCGTTTTCCAGCAAGCCGCGCCGGCAACGCCATTTCAGCTTGCTCAGCGCGGGGGCGCCAAGGGGCTGGTCGAGGTTGTCGGTGGCTTGCATGGCTTGTTCCAAGGCTCAGATCGCGCGGCGGACCATCAATTCCTTGATCTTGCCGATCGCCTTCGTCGGGTTCAGGCCCTTCGGGCAGACGTCGACGCAGTTCATGATGGTGTGGCAGCGGAACAGGCGGTACGGGTCCTCGAGGTTGTCTAGGCGCTCACCAGTGGCTTCGTCGCGGCTGTCGGCGATGAAGCGGTAGGCTTGCAGCAGGCCTGCGGGGCCGACGAACTTGTCGGGATTCCACCAGAAGCTCGGGCAGCTCGTCGAGCAACTCGCGCACAGGATGCACTCGTAAAGGCCGTTCAGTTCGTCGCGCTCTTCCGGCGACTGCAGGCGTTCCTTCTCGGGCGGCACGTTGTCGTTCTGCAGGTACGGCTTGATCGAGTTGTACTGCTTGAAGAACTGCGTCATGTCGACGATCAGGTCGCGGATGACTGGCAGGCCGGGCAGCGGCTTCAACACGATCTCGCCCTTGAGCGTGAGCATGTTGGTCAGGCAGGCCAGGCCGTTCTTGCCGTTGATGTTCATCGCGTCCGAGCCGCACACGCCTTCGCGGCAGGAGCGGCGGAAGGACAGCGTGGGGTCTTGCGCCTTGAGCTTCATCAAGGCGTCGAGCAGCATGCGTTCGTGGCCGTCGAGTTCGATCTCGATGGTCTGCATGTAGGGCTTGGCGTCCCGGTCCGGGTCGTAGCGGTAGATCTTGAAGGTGCGCTTCATCGTGGATTCCTGTTTTTGATCTTCAGAAGGTCCGGACCTTCGGGGGCACCGAGTCGACCGTGAGCGGCTGCATCTTGACCGGCTTGTACGAGAGGCGGTTGCCTTCGCTGTACCAGAGCGTGTGCTTCATCCAGTTGGCATCGTCGCGGCCGAGCGGTGCGACCGGATCGTCCGCGGGACGCTCGTAGTCTTCCACGGTGTGGGCGCCGCGGCATTCGCGGCGGGCGGCGGCCGAGACCATCGTGGCCTGCGCCACTTCGATCAGGTTGTCGACTTCCAGCGCCTCGATGCGGGCGGTGTTGAACACGCGGGACTTGTCCTTGAGCGTGACGGCACGGACGCGTTCGCGCACGGCGGCGATCTTCTCGACGCCTTCGTCCATCGAGGCCTGCTTGCGGAACACGGCGGCGTGCTGCTGCATCACGGCGCGGATCTCGCCGGCGACGTCTTGCGCGTAGAGTCCGTCGGTCGAGGCTTCGAGTTCGTTCAGCCGGGCCAAAGTGCGGTCGGCGGCGTCTTCCGGCAGCGGCTTGTGTTCCTTGTTCTTCTCGTTGAACTGCACGATGTGGTTGCCGGCCGCGCGGCCGAACACCAGCAGGTCGAGCAGCGAGTTGGTGCCCAGGCGGTTCGCGCCGTGCACGCTCACGCAGGAGCATTCGCCGACGGCATAGAGGCCGTTGACCACGGCGCTGTTCTCTTCACCCTGCTGGATGACGACCTGGCCGTTGATGTTGGTCGGGATGCCGCCCATCTGGTAGTGGATGGTCGGCACCACGGGAATCGGTTCTTTGGTGATGTCGACGTTGGCGAAGTTGACGCCGATTTCGTACACCGAAGGCAGGCGCTTGTGGATGGTTTCCGCACCGAGGTGATCGAGCTTGAGCAGCACGTAGTCCTTGTTAGGACCGCAGCCGCGACCTTCCTTGATTTCCTGGTCCATCGAGCGCGACACGAAGTCGCGCGGCGCCAGGTCCTTCAGCGTGGGCGCATAGCGCTCCATGAAGCGTTCGCCGTTGCTGTTGAGCAGGATGGCGCCTTCGCCGCGGCAGCCTTCGGTCAGCAGCACGCCGGCGCCGGCCACGCCGGTCGGGTGGAACTGCCAGAACTCCATGTCCTGCAGCGGGATGCCCGAGCGCGCGGCCATGCCGAGGCCGTCGCCGGTGTTGATGAAGGCGTTGGTCGAGGCGGCGAAGATGCGGCCGGCACCGCCGGTGGCCAGCAGCACGGTCTTGGCCTGCAGGATGTGCAGGTCACCGGTTTCCATTTCCAGCGCGGTCACGCCGACGACGTCGCCTTCTTCGTCACGGATCAGGTCGAGCGCCATCCATTCGACGAAGAACTGCGTGCGCGCTTCCACGTTCTTCTGATAGAGCGTGTGCAGCATCGCGTGGCCGGTGCGGTCGGCCGCGGCGCAGGCGCGTTGCACGGGCTTTTCGCCGTAGTTGGCGGTGTGGCCGCCGAAGGGGCGCTGGTAGATGGTGCCGTCCGGGTTGCGGTCGAAAGGCATGCCGAAGTGTTCGAGTTCGTACACGACCTTCGGTGCTTCGCGGCACATGAATTCGATCGCGTCCTGGTCGCCCAGCCAATCGGAACCCTTGATGGTGTCGTAGAAGTGGTAGTGCCAGTTGTCCTCGCTCATGTTGCCGAGCGATGCGCCCACGCCGCCTTGTGCAGCGACGGTGTGCGAGCGGGTCGGGAACACTTTCGAGAGCACGGCCACGTTGAGGCCGGCGCGTGCGAGTTGCAAGGATGCGCGCATGCCGGAGCCGCCGGCGCCGACGATGACGACGTCGAACTTGCGCTTGGTGATTTGGTCTTTGGTGTAGGTCATGGGGTCAGGGCGGCAATGGGATGGGACTCGGAGGGTGAGGGCATCACACCCGCCAGAGCACTTGAATGGCCCAACCCGCGCAACCGACAAGCCAGACCAGCGTGAAGATCTGGAGCAGGAGGCGGATGCTGACCGGCTGGACGTAGTCCATCCAGATGTCGCGCATGCCGACCCACACGTGGTACAGCAGCGAGACGATGACCGCGAAGGTCAGGACCTTCATCCACTGCGACGAGAAGATGCCGGCCCACTTGTCGTAGCCGATCTCGCCCGAGGTGAACAGCACCTGGCAGAGCAGGATGAGGGTGAAGAGGGCCATCAGGCCGCCCGTGATGCGCTGGCTGAGCCAGTCGCGAAGTCCATAGTGCGCGCCGACGACGATGCGCTTGGAGCCGTAGTTCACTGCCATTTTTGATTGCTCCCGATCAGTACAAACCGAACAGCTTGGCGGCCAGCACGACGGTGAGGAGGATGCTCACGAACAGCGTGGCCATGGCCGAGGTCTTGCCGAATTCCTTCGTCACCGCCGAATGGCTCACGTCCATCCACAAGTGGCGCAGGCCCGCGATGAAGTGGTGCAGGTAGGCCCAGATCAGCGCCAGCGCCACCAACTTGATCAGCACGCCCGGAACGAAACCAAGGCCGCTGTTGAAGGCGGCCTTGAATTTTTCAAAGGAAATCTCGGAACTGATCGACGTGTCGAACATCCAGATGATGAACGGCAGCAGCAGGAACATCAGGAAGCCGCTGATACGGTGCAGGATCGACACGATGCCGGCCGGAGGCAGGCGATACGTGCGCAGATCGGTGAACGCGTTGATGTTGCGGAACTCGCGGCGCGGTGGCCGTGGCGTGGAGGCAAGCTCAGTCATGGGAGGCTTTCGTTGCTTTTCGTGGGGGACGGCTTGAGTCTGTAGGCAAATGCAAACAACCAAAAATTGTATTGCAATGCACCATGACGCATCGGTGCGTCGTGCATCGACACAGTGCATCGCTCGGGCACTTGGACTTGAATTCGGGATGGCGCCGAGCGCCTGCGGCCATGTTCGCGCAAAAAGTACGCGCCAGTGGCCCGGCGGCGGACGCAGCGATCGAGGACGCGGACGCCATCATCCGAGTTCGTTCCGGTAGTGGTGCGTGTCGGTGCGGTAGAGGCCGCGCCGAAGCTCCATGGGGGTGTCGTGATAGGTATAGGCCACGCGCTCGACGCTCAGGAGGGGGGTAGCGCTGGTGACGGCGAGCAGTGCAGCTTGTGCGTCGTCAGGCAGCACCGCGCGGATTCTCTCCTCCGCGCGGATCATGTGCACGCCGAATTCAGCTTCGAACAGCGAATACATGGGGCCGCGCCATGCCGTGAGGCGCTCGGCGGTCAGGCCCTTGAAGGGCACACCGGGCAGCCACAGGTCCTCCAGGATGGTCGGAACGCCGCCGTAGGCCAGCACGCGGCGCACCTGCAGCACGGCGTCGCCGGTGCGCAGGGACAGGGCGCGCGCCACGTCGGCGGCGGCGCGCAGGCGCTTGCAGTCCACGATGGTGCGTTCGGCCGGGCCTTCGGAGTTCAGGTCGCCGCTGTCGGGCACCAGCTTCAGGAAGCGGTACTGGACGTGGTGCTCGGTGTGCGTGGCGACGAAGGTGCCCTTGCCCTGGCGGCGCACCAGCAGGTTTTCAGCGGCCAGCTCATCGATGGCCTTGCGCACCGTGCCCTGGCTCACTCGAAAACGCGCGGCGAGGTCCATTTCGCTGGGAATGGGCTCGCCGGGCTTCCATTCGCCGGCCTTCAGGTTTTGCAGGATCAGGGCCTTGATCTGCTGGTACAGCGGGCTGAACGCCGGCGTCGGCGTGTCTGGCAGGGCGGAAAGAGGCGTGTTCATGGCGTGGGCAAGCGCGGCGATGGCGCCGGAATGGCCCCTATCTTATATAAGACATAAGACATGCGCCATGAAAACGCGGTTTGGGCCTAAAATGCCGGCCGGTTTTGCGCGCGGACCCTGGGTCCGGCAATGCCCGCGGCGTTCAAGAGGCAGTCGCGGGGCGAATCCCTCCCTTTTCATCACCTTCTGGAGTCTTCCCATGAGCAAAAAACCCGTCCGCGTTGCCGTCACTGGCGCCGCCGGCCAAATCGGCTACGCCCTGCTGTTCCGCATCGCCTCGGGCGAAATGCTGGGCAAGGACCAGCCGGTGATCCTGAACCTGCTCGAAGTGCCGGTCGAAGGCCCGCAAAAGGCACTCAAGGGCGTGATGATGGAACTCGACGACTGCGCCTTCCCGCTGCTGGTCGGCATGGAAGCGCACAGCGATCCGATGACGGCGTTCAAGGACGCCGACTACGCGCTGCTGGTCGGTTCGCGTCCGCGCGGCCCCGGCATGGAACGTGCCGAACTGCTGGCCGTCAACGGCGCCATCTTCACGGCCCAGGGCAAGGCGCTCGACGCCGTCGCCAGCCGCAATGTCAAGGTGCTGGTGGTCGGCAACCCGGCCAACACGAACGCCTACATCGCCATGAAGAGCGCGCCCAGCCTGCCGCGCAAGAACTTCACCGCCATGCTGCGCCTGGACCACAACCGCGCCGCCAGCCAGATCGCCGCCAAGACCGGCAAGGCCGTGGCCGACATCGAGAAGCTGACCGTCTGGGGCAACCACTCGCCCACGATGTACGCCGACTACCGCTTCGCCACCATCAACGGCGAAAGCGTTGCCAAGATGATCAACGACCAGGAATGGAACGCCAACACCTTCCTGCCGACCGTCGGCAAGCGCGGCGCCGCGATCATCGAAGCGCGTGGCCTGTCGTCGGCTGCCTCGGCTGCCAACGCCGCCATCGACCACATGCGCGACTGGGCCCTGGGCACCAACGGCAAGTGGGTCACGATGGGCATCCCGTCGGACGGCCAGTACGGCATTCCGAAGGACACGATGTTCGGCTTCCCGGTCACCTGCGAAGGCGGTGAGTACAAGGTCGTCGAAGGCTTGGACATCGACGCCTTCAGCCAGGAACGCATCAACAAGACCCTGGACGAACTCCAGGGCGAGCAAGCCGGCGTCGCCCACCTGCTCTGAAATGTCGGCCCGCCAGCTTGCCACTGCGTGTGCTTCGCCACCCCCCGAGGGGGAGGCGCGGCTCGCCTTGGGGCGGCCCGGCGGCGGCCGCCTTTCGCACCAATGACCATGCTCGACTGGAACCCCGCGCTCTATTCCCGCTTCGAGGATGAGCGCACCCGCCCCGCACGCGACCTGCTCGCGCGCGTGGCGATGGATCCGGCGGGCGTGGCCAGCGTGGTCGACCTGGGCTGCGGCCCGGGCAACTCGACCGAACTGCTGGTCGAACGCTTCCCGCAGGCGTTCGTGACCGGCACGGACAACTCCGAATCGATGCTGGTCAAGGCGCGCGAGCGCCTGCCATCGGCGACCTTTCTCCTGAGCGACATCGGATCGTGGCAGCCTGAAGTGCCGCCGGACCTGATCTACGCCAATGCCTCGCTGCAATGGGTGCCGGGCCACGAGACCCTGTTCCCGCGCCTGTTGGACGCGCTCGCGCCCGGCGGCACGCTGGCGATCCAGATGCCGGACAACCGCGACGAGCCAACCCATCGGCTGATGCGCGAGTTGGCGGCCAAGGCGCCGTGGGCCAAGGCGATTGGCGACTTCTCGCGCTTCCGGACCGAACTGCTGTCGCTGGACGGCTACTACGACCTGCTGGCGCCGCTGGCGGCGAACCTCGACGTCTGGCGCACGGCGTACCAGCACCCGATGGAATCGCCCGCGGCGATCGTCGACTGGGTGCGCGGCACCGGGCTGAAGCCCTTCGTTGATCGCCTGTCGCCGGAACTGCAGGAAAGCTACCTGGCCGCCTACGAACGGCGCATCGACCAGGCCTACCCCGAACGTGCCGACGAGAAGCGCCTGCTGGCGTTCCCGCGCATGTTCATCGTGGCGCGCAAAGGATGACCACCTCCATGACCGCAGCGCAGGGCCGCCCCAAGCAAGGTCGCACCCCCTCGGGGGGCAGCGAGGACACGAAGTGCCGACCGTGGGGGATCCTATGACCCAGAATATTCGCCCCGGCGACGTGTTGCGCGCCGCACAGGCCGGCTCGGTCGTGCTGCCGGTGTGCGACCACTACAGCGGCGTCGAAGCGCGCATGAAGAAGAGCCTCGCGCTCCAGGCCGAGATGGCCCAGGAGTTCGGCGCCTGCGTGTTCGACGTCACCCTCGATTGCGAGGATGGTGCGCCGGTCGGCGGCGAGTCCGAGCATGCGGCGCTGGTCACTGAACTGGCGCTGGCTGCGGCGCCCGGCATGCGTGTCGGCGTGCGCGTGCATCCGGTGGACCATGCGGCCTTCGATGCCGACGTGGCCACGATCGCCGGGCGTGCCGGCCTCAAGCTCAGCCACATCATGGTGCCGAAGGTCGAGTCGCTGGCCGACGTGGTGCGCGCCGCTGCCGCGCTCGATGCGGCCGGCGCGCAGGACTTGCCGCTGCAGGTGCTCATCGAATCGCCGCTGGCGGTGCACAACGCCTTCGACATCGCCTCGCATCCGCGGGTGCAGTCGCTCAGCTTCGGCCTGATGGACTTCGTGTCCGCGCATGCCGGTGCGATTCCGGCCGAGGGCATGGCAGCGGCGGGGCAGTTCGCGCATCCGCTCGTCGTGCGGGCCAAGCTGGACATTGCTTCTGCCGCGCATGCGTACGGCAAGGTGCCCTCTCATTGTGTTGTCACCGAATTCAACGACATTGACGCGATGCGTGCCGCCGCCGGGCGCGCCGCCAACGAATTCGGCTACACCCGCATGTGGAGCATCCACCCCAACCAGATCCGCCCGATCCTCGAGGCCTTCGCGCCCGGGGAAAGGCAGATCGAGATCGCGGCGAAGATCGTCGCGGCCGCCGAGCGTGCCAACTGGGCGCCCGTGAGTTTCGAAGGCGTGCTGCACGACCGCGCAAGCTACCGCCTCTATTGGCAGGTGCTCGAACGCGCGCACGCCACCGGCCGTGCCCTGCCTCCCGAGGCCAAGGCATGGTTTGCCGCCCCCGCCACCTCTTGACTGCTCCCAAACACTCCCAACAAGGAATCCCACCATGAAGAAAATTGCATTCATTGCGGCGCTGGCCTTGGCATTGCCCTTCGCTGCCTCAGCGCAGGAACCTGCAAAGCCCAAGCCGAAGCCGCAGTCCACCGGGAAGGCCGTCACGCAGAAAGTGGTGCCCAAGAAGATCATCAAGAAGGTCGAGGAAAGGCAGCCCATCGCCGAAGATGTCGATGTCGTCCTGACACCCGAGGACCAGGCTGTCGCACTGCGCGTGCACACGGGCACCATCAAGTGCGAACTCGGCGCCAGCGTGAGCATCACGGCCGACGAGAAGAAGCCCGGCTATTTCACCCTGATGCACAGCAATGTGCGCTACCGCATGCACCCGGTGGAGAGCCGCACCGGCGCGGTTCGCCTGGAAGACCCGCGCCAGCAGGCGATGTGGTTGCAACTGGGCAACAAGTCGATGCTGATGAGCCAGAAGCAAGGCCTGCGCCTTGCCGATGAATGCCAGGCCGAAGTGCAAGCGCAGCTTGCCGAAGAAATCAAGAAGAACCCGCCGAAGGCCCTGTTCGAAGGCGCCGACGAACCGAAAAAGTAAGTCCCCGCGGCGCGGCTCTTGCTTGAAGCTTGCGCCGCCTGCTGTTCCCACGTCATACGGAGAGAGAAAATGTTGCAAGCCTATGTTGAACATGTTGCCGAACGCGCCGCGCTCGGCATCCCGCCGCTGCCGCTGTCTGCCAAGCAGACCGGCGACCTGATCGAGCTGCTGAAGGTCGCCACCCAGAACGACGGCGAATTCCTGCTCAACCTGATCACGAACCGCGTGCCCGCGGGCGTCGACGACGCGGCCAAGGTCAAGGCCAGCTACCTCGCCGCCGTGGCACACGGCAGCGAGAAGAGCCTGCTGATCTCCCGCGCACGCGCCACCGAACTGCTGGGCACCATGCTGGGCGGCTACAACATCAGCCCGCTGATCGACCTGCTCGACGACGCCGAAGTCGGCGGTGTGGCCGCAGACGCGCTGAAGAAGACGCTGCTGATGTTCGACCAGTTCCATGACGTCAAGGAAAAGGCCGACGCCGGCAACGCGAATGCCAAGGCCGTGCTGCAAAGCTGGGCCGATGCCGAATGGTTCACCAGCCGTCCCGAAGTGCCGCAAAGCATGACGCTGACGGTATTCAAGGTGACCGGCGAAACCAACACCGACGACCTGTCGCCCGCGCCCGACGCGACGACCCGTCCCGACATCCCCATGCACGCCCTGGCGATGCTGAAGAACGCACGCCCCGGCATCACGCCGGAAGAAGACGGCAAGCGCGGTCCGGTGAAGTTCATTGAATCGCTGAAGGAAAAGGGCCACCTCGTCGCCTACGTCGGCGACGTGGTCGGCACGGGTTCCTCGCGCAAGTCGGCGACCAACAGCGTGCTGTGGTTCACTGGCAAAGACATCCCCTTCATCCCGAACAAGCGCTTCGGCGGCGTGTGCCTGGGCAACAAGATCGCGCCGATCTTCTACAACACGATGGAAGACGCCGGCGCACTGCCGATCGAACTCGACGTGAACCAGATGAACATGGGCGACGTGATCGAACTGCGTCCCTACGAAGGCAAGGCCCTCAAGGACGGCCAGGTCATCGCCGAGTTCACCGTGAAGAGCGACGTGCTGTTCGACGAAGTGCGCGCCGGTGGCCGCATTCCGCTGATCATCGGCCGTGGCCTCACGACCAAGGCGCGTGAGGCGCTGGGCCTGCCGCCGTCGACGCTGTTCCGCTTGCCGCAATCGCCGGTCGATACCAAGAAGGGCTTCTCGCTCGCACAGAAGATGGTCGGTCGCGCCTGCGGCCTGCCGGAAGGCCAGGGCGTCCGCCCCGGCACGTACTGCGAACCCAAGATGACCTCGGTCGGTTCGCAAGACACCACCGGCCCGATGACCCGCGACGAGCTGAAGGACCTGGCTTGCCTGGGCTTCTCGGCCGACCTGGTCATGCAATCGTTCTGCCACACGGCCGCCTATCCGAAGAAGGTCGACGTGAAGACGCACCACGAGTTGCCCGACTTCATCAGCACCCGCGGCGGCGTGTCGCTGCGTCCGGGCGACGGCGTGATCCACAGCTGGCTCAACCGCCTGCTGACGCCCGACACCGTGGGCACGGGTGGCGACAGCCACACGCGCTTCCCGATCGGCATCAGCTTCCCGGCAGGTTCGGGCCTGGTGGCCTTCGCAGCTGCGACCGGTGTGATGCCGCTGGACATGCCGGAATCGGTGCTGGTGCGCTTCAAGGGCAGCAAGATGCAACCGGGCGTCACGCTGCGTGACCTGGTGAACGCGATTCCGCTGTACGCCATCAAGGCGGGCCTGCTGACGGTCGAGAAGAAGGGCAAGAAGAACATCTTCTCCGGCCGCATCCTCGAGATCGAAGGCCTGCCTGATTTGAAGGTGGAACAAGCCTTCGAACTGAGCGATGCCTCGGCAGAACGCTCGGCCGCCGGCTGCACCGTGCACCTCGACAAGGCCCCGATCATCGAATACATCAACAGCAACATCACGCTGATGCGCTGGATGATTTCGGAAGGCTACGCCGACGCTCGCACGTTGGGTCGCCGCATCGCCGCTCAGGAAGCCTGGCTCAAGGACCCGCAACTGTTGCAACCCGATGCCGACGCCGAATACGCGGCCGTCATCGAGATCGACCTGGCCGACATCCACGAGCCGATCCTGGCTTGCCCGAACGACCCGGACGACGTGAAGACGCTGTCGGAAGTCGCCGGCGTCAAGATCGACGAAGTGTTCATCGGTTCTTGCATGACCAACATCGGTCACTTCCGTGCCGCCTCCAAGTTGCTCGAAGGCAAGCGCGACATCCCGGTCAAGCTGTGGATCGCACCGCCGACCAAGATGGACGCAAACCAGTTGACGGAAGAAGGCCACTACGGCGTGTTCGGCAACGCCGGTGCGCGCACCGAAATGCCGGGCTGCTCGCTGTGCATGGGCAACCAGGCACAGGTGCGTGAAGGCGCGACGGTCGTGTCGACCAGCACCCGCAACTTCCCGAACCGCCTGGGCAAGAACTCCAACGTGTACCTCAGCAGCGCCGAACTGGCTTCGATCGCGTCCACGCTGGGCCGCATCCCGACGAAGGAAGAGTACATGGCCGGCATGGGCGTGCTCACGGCGGCAAGCGATCAGGTCTACCAGTACCTGAACTTCGACAAGATCGAGGAGTTCAAGGACGCGGCGGCGACGGTTCACGCCTGATCTGCTTTCCGGCTCTCCTGAAGAAAGGCCCGCTCTGCGGGCCTTTTCTTTTTGCCTTGCGCGATGGTCTTGAATGTCCGGTCGCGTCCCAAACGCTTCGGACTCAAGAGCCCCCAAGGTCGGGCCAGGCCCATCCCGCCCCCCGCGGGGGATTGAATCGAGATGGCAAAGCCACATCGATTCACGAGGCGGGCTGTGAAGCCCTCGACATAAGGCGCAGGTTCTGCACGGCCGCGCCTGCGGCACCTTTGCCCAGATTGTCGAGAACCGCGCTCAAGACGATCTGGCCCGTGCGTTCATTGCATGCCACCGCCAGACTCATGTCGTTGGAACCGTTGTGGACTTGCGGATCCCGCTCGGTCATCGGTGAGACGGAAGACATCGGCATGACATGCACATGTTCCGCATCCCTGTACCGATCGCCGAGGCATTCGTGGATGCGCGCACCGGACACATCAGCAGGAAGTATTCGAGCGTGCAGTCCGATGGTGAGCACGATGCCTTGCCGGTAGCTCCCATAGGACGGCACGAAGATGGGGCGTTCCGTCAATCCCGCGTAGGCCTCGATTTCCGGCACGTGCTTGTGCTCGAGTGCAAGGCCATAGACCTTGAGTGAATGCGCTCCCGCGCCGGCCTCGTGCGCTTCCGCTCCCGCTCTGCCTTGGCCCGAATAGCCCGAGACGGCGTGGATGACAAGCGGATAGTCGCGGGGCAACAGGCCCGCATCCGTCAATGGCCGCAGCAGCGCGATCGCGGCCGTGGGATAGCAGCCCGGGTTGGTGACCCGCAGTGCCGATGCGATTCGTTCACCTTGCTGTGCATCGAGCTCCGGGAGGCCGTAGACCCAACCCGGGCTGGTGCGGTGCGCCGAGCTGGCATCGATGACGCGCACCGAAGGGTTCTCGATCATCGCCACCGCATCTCGCGCCGCTGCATCGGGCAGGCAAAGGATGGCGATGTCGCTCTCGTTGAGCGCGGCCCGGCGGGCAGCCGCATCCTTGCGCAGGCTTGCAGGCAATGTGCGAACGCGAAATTCCCCGCCGCGGAGTCGGTTCTGCAAGTCAAGGCCCGTGGTGCCCTGGTCGCCGTCGATGAAGATGCTGAGGTCCATGGTGCGCAATCGTAGGGACAGGGCGACCTTGGCTCCAGTTGAATATGTGGAACACCGAATTAAGAAAAGGTAAATTGGCGGGATGCGGGAACTGAGTCTCGACCATCTGCGTACCCTCGTCGCCATCGCCGACCTCGGCTCCCTGGCCAATGCCGCGCGCGCGCTTCATCTGGCTGCTCCCACGGTCACTGTTCAGATCGCGGACCTGGAGTCGCGCCTGGGTGGGCAACTGCTCGTTCGCGGGCGAGGAGGGCCCGTGCAAGCGACCGGCTTGGGCGAGCGCTTCATCGCGCGTGCCCGCCGGCTGCTGGCGGACGCCGACGACGCAGTGGAAGACGTTCGACGCCAGCTCGCAGGCCAGACGGGCCGCGTGCGGGTTGGCGCCTCGACGGGCGCCATTGCGCACTTGCTGCCACCCGCGCTCGAACGACTGGCGCGGGACCATCCGGGCATCGACGTGAATGTGCAGGTGCTGACCTCCAACGACAGCATGGCCCGGCTCGCCGCAGGCAGCCTGGACCTGGCGGTCGTGGCGCTGCCGCAGGCGCCGGTGCGCGGCGTCCACGTCACGCCGCTGCGACGCGAGCCTGTCGTCGCATTTCTGCCGGCAGCCTGGAAAGCACCCAGGCGGCTGACTCCGCAGTGGCTGGCCGAGCGACCGCTGATCATGAATGACGCCTCTACGCGTCTCTATCGGCTGACTGCCGAATGGTTTTCTGCGGCGGGCGTCCATTGCCGGCCGCGCATCGAGCTCAACTACAACGACGCGATCAGGACACTGGTCGCCGCGGGCTACGGTGCGGCGTTGCTGCCGGGAGAGTCGCACGACCCCGCGCGCGATCCTCGCATCGCCGTCCGCCCGCTCAGCCCGGCGCTGTGGCGGCAACTCGGCCTCGCGACCAGTGACCGAGGCGCCAGTGGCACGACAAGCATCGTCATGGCGGCGTTGCTTCCCAGCAGGCAGGTGGCGCCTTGAAGCGGCGCCGCTTCGACCCTACGCCGACATCGATCCTTCGGCAGCTCCGATGGACGTTCATCGCGCGGCGAACAGCGAGCGGCAGTCTCGTCAGTTCATCACCACGCGACCATGCTCGCCGAGGTCCGTCGGAGGCTTGCCAGTGACCGCGGCACGGGCCATCTTGAAGAGTTGCGTGACCTTGGTCTCATCGACGTCCCAGTAGTCGGCGCTGCTGATCTCCACCGCGAGCAGGCCGAGGTTCGGGTCCTTGGCGCCTTCCGGAAACCAGGCCTTGGCCATGGTCGTGAACAGCGACTCCTTCAGCGCCTGGTCCTCGATCAGCTTTGCGTGGCCGGTGACCGAGACGTAGCTGTCGTCGTCGGTGTTGGCATAGGCCACGTTGACCGAGGCGTCATGCACGAGGTGGCGCGCAATCTCGCCGTTCTTCGGCACGAAGAAGTAGAGCCTGCCGTCATCGTCGAGGTGCTTGTTCTGCGTGGTCAGCGGGTGGCTGTGCAGGCCGTCTTCGTGGCGGTGCGTGAGCATGCCGAAGCGCGTGCCCTTGATCAGGTCCCAGAGTTTGCTCAGGTCATGGGTGACGGGTGTGTGGGTCATGTGCGGATCTCCGTGAAGGTGTGGCTGGAACGGGCGACCGTAGGCGAGCCCGGTACACGGATACGCGGAGCAAACTCGCAAGCGCATGTCATCCAACGCCGACGCCTACGCCGAGGCCGACACCAACACCAACACCAACACCAACACCAACACCAACACCAACACCAACGCCAACGCCAACGCCCGCAGCCTGTCTGTCAGCGCGCAGGCCGGGCCACGAGTTCGTCGAGCAGCGCGGCGTAGCGAGTGACGAGCGTGGCGTCATCGGGCAGGTACCGCGAGATCAGCGCGCGCTGCCGTTCGCGAAAGCCCTGGTGGTCCGCGTCATGGCCATCGATGACTTCGAGCACGCGCGCCGCGCCCGCGTTCACATCGTTGCCCGGGTAGTAGTAGCCAAGGTCCGGGCACAGCGCGGCGTTGTGCACCAGCGGAAAGCCCTGCCAGCAGACCTCGAGATAGAAATAGTTGAGTGGGTTCTCCCATTGGTGCGAGACCACGATGTCGGTGTTCTCGGCCAGGAACTGTGGCGTGTCGTGGCGGCCGAGGAACACCGCCTTGTGCTCGCGCACGATGTCGAGCTGGTGCATCAGGGTGATGAACTCCAGCCGCTCCTTGGCGATGGGCTCGGCGTTGGTCACCTGCATGAGCGCGATGGCCTCGGGCCGCGCGCGATAGGCGAGTTCGCAGATGAAGATGGGGTAGAGGCAGAACTTGACCACGTCGATGTTCGGCTCCATTACCGTGAGTCGGCGAGGGCCCTGTCGCGGCACTTGCAGTCCCTTGTTCGGCAGGGCCGCGCTGCGTTGATCCAGGAACACGGGGCTCCAGATGAAGGGCACCGCACGTGCCTGCAGTCGACGCAGCACCTCGAAGTACGGCTGGCTGATGTTGGCGACCTGCGGCACCATCCAGATGTCGTCATAGCGCTGGTTGACGAAGAGGTTGGCGCCCCACAGCGGCCGTGCGAACAGCACCGCCTCCATCGAACTCACATACTCGGTGCCGCAGCAGTACGAAACGAGCCGTGCGTTGCGTTCCTTGAGGTATTCGGTCTGGTCCGGTGATATCTGCCCGCCCAGTTCGATGAGCACGTCGACCGAGTCCTTGGCGCCGTCCCAGTTCACGGTGGGCCAGCGCTGGAGGTCCCAGGGCAGGGCGTTGGTGATGGGGATGGCGGTGGTGTTGACCAGCACCACACCCTGCACGTTGGGACAGTTCTTCAGGGCCTCGGCCAGGTACACCGCGTTCTGCTTGATGCCGTTGTTCCACAGCGTCTCGGCCGGGTGGTGCAGGCCGATGGTGATGCCGATTCGCAGCCTTGTTTCTCGTGCGCTCACAGGGCCTCCACGCTCGGCGTTTGCATGCCTTGGCTGCACCCACCAGGGGTGCGAGCGGCTTCGGGCGGCCGAGCGGCAGTCATCAGGAAACCTCCGCGCTGTGCGCTGCGGTGCGAGCGCCTTCGGGCGGCCGGGCGGCACTCATGCCTGAAGGACCGCGGCAGGCCCAGCTTCGACGCGCACTGTGTCGGCCCGGGCGATGGCGTCAACGTAGGCACGGTGCGTCGGCAGCGTCTGCACATAGGCCGCGATGCGATTCCGGATGTCGGCCATGGCCCGCTCCACCACGTCCATGGGCACGGCGTCGACCAAGGGGTTGTAGTCCCGTGGCATGAAGCCCAGTTCGGTCAGCATCACGAGCCAGCTGGTGTCGCCGTACGGCTCGCCGAGCAGCGAGGGCAGGTGGCCGCGCACGCGGAACAGGGCGATGCGATGCCGCAAGGTTTCGGGCAGCTTCATATGGCGGCAATACGCCCACAACGGGCCATCGTCTCGCCCGCTACCGTGGTAATGCAGCGCGATGAAATCGCGCGTGCGCTCGGTTTCGTGGATGGTCTGGCGGTTGTATTCATCGAGTGTGGCTTGATCGAAATCGCGGTCCGGCATGAGTTCGAGCATGCGGAAGATCGCGTTCTGCATCAGGCCGATGCTCGATGACTCCAACGGCTCCAGGAAGCCCGATGCCAGGCCGATGGCCACGCAGTTCCTGTTCCAGTAGAGCTTGCGCCGGCCGGTGGTGAAGCGCAGCAGGCGCGGCGCGTCGATCGCTCGTCCGTCGAGGTTGGCGAGCAGCGTGGCGGCGGCTTCGTCATCGCTGATGTGCTGGCTGCAATAGACATAGCCATTGCCGATGCGGTGCTGCAAGGGGATGCGCCATTGCCACCCGGCCTTGCGCGCGGTCGAGCGGGTGTAGGGCGTGAGCGCGTCCACGCCCTCGCACAGCACGGCCTGCGCGCGGTTGCAGGGCAGCCAGTGGGTCCAGTCCTCGTAGCCGGTGTGCAGCGCACCCTCGATCAACAGGCCGCGAAAGCCCGAGCAATCCACGAACAGATCGGCTGCGATCACCTCGCCGCTGGCGAGTCGGACCGACTCGATGAAGCCATCGGTCTCGCGCAGCTTGACGCTGTCCACGCGACCCTCGATGCGCTCAACGCCGATCGCCATTGCGCGTTGCCGGAGGTAGGCTGCATAGAGCGCGGCGTCGAAGTGGAAGGCGTACTGGTTGTCGGGTATCTCGCCGGTGGGCCAGCGTGGCCTCGCGAAGCGGTTGGTCTCCGCCGCAACCGAATTCTCCGCATAGGCATTGAGGCTCCAGGGCGCACCCATCAGGCGCTGCTTGAGCCAGTAGTGATGGAAGCGCAGGCGCTCGATGGGCGCGCCGTAGCCACCGAAGGGGTGGAAGAAAGTGTGGCCGATGCGTGCCCAGTCGACGAACTGGATGCCGGCCTTGAAGGTGGCCCCGGTGGCGCGCATGAACTCGTCTTCATCGATGCCGAACATCCTGTTGAAGTGACGCAGGATGGGCAGCGTGGCCTCGCCGACACCCACAGTGGGGATGTCGTCGGACTCGATCACACGCACAGTGCAGGGTCCATGGCGATGTGCATGGCCGAGCGCAACGGCGGCCATCCAGCCGGCGGTGCCGCCGCCCACGATGGCGATGCTTCGAATCCGGTTCGGGTGTTCATCCATGTGCTCTGACTCCATCGGGAACCTGCAGGCGGTCATTTTGCGGGGGGCTGCTGCCGGTACCAACATCCCACCTTCTATTACCAAAGTTACGCGACACGACAGTGTGGCAAACATATTGTCGAAACGTAAACTGAAAGAAGTCGAGGGAACTTAAGTAGAAGGCCGCACCCTTTTTGCGTGCGCCACACAGGAGGCCTGAGATGAATAAGGTGTATCGGACCGTATTCAACCAGCGCACAGGGGCGTGGGTTGCCGTATCTGAAGTCACTTCGGCGCGGGGCAAGCCCGGGGGGGTGCAGGTCACTGCGATCGCGATGGCGGCGGCGATCGTGATCGGGGCCACCGTTGCGGAGTCGGCATGGGGGGCGAATGCCGGCCTCAATGGCAGCAACAACATCGGCAACAACCTTGGCAATGCCCAGGCCGGCACCAGCCACCTGTCGGTCACGCTGACGGGCGAGGACGATGGTTGCGGCTCGCCGTCGGTGGCCGGCCGCACCGATGCTGCTGGCGGCTTCGGTGCAAGCCCGACGCCCACGACCGTTGCATTGCTCTACGCCAACATCCTGTCGAATGCGCCGGGCGCGCCGGGCATCAACACGGCGGGCAGGACGGTCTGGGATACCTACACAACGCAACAGACGGGTGTCGGCAGCGGCACCACCAGCGGCGCCGGCCAGGGTTATCCCAACGCGTTCACCAATGCGCAGCCGCATGCCTTCGGTATCGGCTCTTTCGCGGTGGGTTGCGGCACCACCGCAACGGGCAACTATTCGCAAGCCATCGGCCTCGCGGCAACGGCGCTGGCACCGGCGGCCAATGCGATCGGCGTGGCGGCGCTGGCCTCGGGCAAGGCGTCGATGGCCATCGGCGTGGGCAGCGCCGCGACGGCGGAGTCGGCCATTGCGATCGGCTCGCTGGCCACCGCCGACGGCAGCAATTCCGTGGCGCTGGGCAGCAAGGCGACGGTCGCGCCAACGGCTTCGGCCGGCGTCGCGATCGGCTCCGGCTCGACGGTCAGTGCCACCGACGGCATCGCCATCGGCGACGGCATCCAGAGCGGACCTGTGGGGGCCAACGTGGCCATCGGCGCGAGCGGCACGACGGCCAACAACCAGGGCGTGGCCATTGGTTCGGGCAGCACGGCAACCGTCGGCAATGGCGTGGCAATCGGATCGACCGCCGTGGCGGGCAGCGGCGCGATTGCACTGGGTACCGCCGCGTCCGCCAACGTCGCCACCGGCATTGCCATGGGCAGTTCGTCGTCCGTGACGGCCGCGCAGGGCGTGGCCATCGGCGCGACTTCCAAGGCATCGCTGGCGGGTTCCGTGGCGCTGGGCAGTGGCTCGATCGCCTCCGCCGTGACGCCGACCACCAACTGGACGACCCTGGGTGGCGTGACCAAGGGCCAGACCTTCACGGTCAACCAGGCGCCGACCAATGGCGTGGTGGCGGTCGGCTTGCGGCAGATCCAGGGCGTGGCGGACGGCGAGGTGTCGGCGACTTCGACCGATGCGGTATCGGGCAGCCAGCTCTTCGCGGTGGCGCAGGCTGCCGGCAGCAGCACCTACTTTGCGGCCAGCAGCACCACCGGCCAGGCCGTCGCCGCGGGTGTGGACTCCCTCGCGATGGGACAGGCCGCCGCAAACGGCAACACCAGCGTGGCGGTGGGCGCGAGCGCGCAAGCCGACTCCGTCTCCTCGATCGCGATGGGCACGGGGGCCATCGCGGCCGCGACCTCGAACAACGCGATTGCCATCGGCACGACGGCGTCGGCGCAGGGGGCGGGCAGCATCGCGCTGGGCAGTGGCGCCGTCACCAGCTACAAGGGCGCGGTGGCGCTGGGCGAGGGCAGCAAGGCCACGGTCGCGCCCGCGGGCACCGGCTTCCTGACGGGTGCGGCAGCGCCGGCATCGGCGGTGTCGATTGGCGTGGCGGGGGCGGAGCGGCGCATCCAGAACGTGTCCGATGGCTCCGCGCCGACGGACGCGATCAACGTCGTGCAACTGAGCACCGGCTTGAGCACGGCTTCGAGCGACCTGTCCACCAGCGTGAGTTCATTGTCGACGTCGACCTCCGTCGGCATCGGCGGCCTGACCACCAGCGTGACCAGCCTGTCGACCAGCACCGGCACCTTGTCCACCGGCTTGTCGACCCTGACGACATCGACCTCCACAGGCATCAGCGGACTGACCAGCGGCGTCACCAGCCTGTCGACGAGCACGGGTGCGTTGTCGACCGGACTCAGCACGCTGTCGACCTCCACATCGGCCGGGTTCAGTTCACTGTCGACCTCAGTGTCCGGCTTCACGACGAACATCAGTTCGCTGTCGACCAGCGTCAGCGACCTGACCACGGGCGTGAGCAGCCTGTCGACCTCCACGGCGACCAACATCAGCAGCCTGTCGACCTCCACCTCGCTCGGCTTCGGCTCGGTGTCGACGACGGTGAGCGCGCTCTCCACCTCGACCTCCACCGGGCTGACCTCGCTGGCCGCCGGCACGAATTCGCTGTCCACCTCGACATCGCTGGGCTTCAGCTCGATGTCCACCGGACTCAGTGGCCTGGGCAACAGCGTGAGCAGCCTGTCGACGGGCGTGAGCGGCCTGACCGAGGGTGTCAGCAGCCTCTCGACATCGACCTCCATCGGGATCGGTTCGATCTCGACCGGCCTCAGCACCATCCTCGGCAGCACCAGTTCCTTGTCGACCTCGGCGAGTTCGCTGTCGACCAGCTTCAGCAGCCTGTCGACCAACGCCAGTTCCCTGTCGACAAGCGCGAGTTCGCTGTCGACCAACTTCAGCAGCCTGTCGAGCGGGCTGTCCAGCTTCACCAGCAGCCTGTCGAGCGGCACCAGCAGCCTGTCGGTGGGCTTCGGCAGCCTGTCGACCAACGTCAGTGCGCTGTCCACCGACGTCAGTTCGCTGTCCACTGGCGCCAGTGTGCTGTCAACTGGCGTCGGTGCGCTGTCGACCGGTGTCAGCACGCTGTCCACCGGCGTCAGCGCGCTGTCGACCGGTGTCAGCGCGCTCTCGACCACGGTGACCAAGGTCGGCACTGGCACGGCCGAGGCGCTGGGCGGGGGCGCGGCCTTCGACGTGGCCACGGGCAACATCACCGCGCCGTCGTACACGGTCTACAACACCGATGGCTCCACGACCGCGGCGGGCAGTGTGGGTGAGGCCGTCGACAGCATCAACAAGCAGGGCACCAAGTACGGGCAGGTCAATTCGACCCAGGCGGGCGCGCAGGCGACCGGCGCCAATTCCGTGGCGATCGGGCCGGAGGCGGTGGCCAGCGGCGCCAGCGCGGTGGCGTTGGGCCTGGGCGCGCAGGCCACCGGCACCAACGCGGTCGCGGTGGGCAAGGGCGCGTTGGCAACCGGGTCCGTGGCGATCGGCACGGACGCTCGCGCGGGTGGCGGCGGCACGGCCATCGGCGACAACGCCGATGCGGGCGGCACGCCCCTGAGCAAGGCGCCGGCCATCGTGCAGGGCACGGCGGTGGGCTTCGGTGCGGTGGTGCAGACCAGCAACGGCGTGGCCATCGGCTCGGGTGCCGTGGCGAGCACCGGGGCAGGCGTGCCGGGCTTCGTCGGCAAGGGTGCGACGCCGGCGCAGGCGGCGGCCATCGCTGCCACCACCAGCACCCAGGGGGCCGTGTCGGTGGGCGATCCGGCGAACGGCCAGTACCGGCAGATCACCGGCGTGGCGGCGGGCGCGGCGGACAGCGACGCGGTCAACGTGGCGCAACTCAAGGTGACCAACAACGACGTGTCGTCGGTCACCAACCAGATCAGCAACATCTCGAACCAGGTCAACCAGTTGGCCTTCCAGAACAACGTGATCCAGCAGAACGTGCAAAACGTGGCGCGCATCGCGTACTCGGGCATTTCGATGGGCTTTGCCATGTCGGGTGCCTACCTGCCGCCGCTGGAGCCGGGCGAAAAGACGATCGGCGTGGGCATCGGCGGCTACCAGGGTTACGGGGCGATCGCCTTCGTCTTCAAGGCCCTGTCCAGCGACGGAAAGATGTCCTGGGGCGGCGGCGTCTCGACCAGCGGCAGCCAGTGGGGCGTGAACGCGGGCATCGGGTGGAAGTGGAAGTAGCTGGCAGCGGTCCGCATGCGCTCTTCGCGGCGCAAGAGGAAGCTCGATGAACAAGACTTACCGCACCCTCTTCAATGAGGCGACGGGCACCTGCGTGGCGGTGTCCGAGATCGCGTCGGCGCGATCCGGATCGGGGCGGGCGCGGTCGACCTCGGTCGCGCTGGCGGTCTCCATCCTCAAAGTCGACAAGCCGGTGGACAAGGTGCCGGTACTGGTCGACAAGCTCGTGACGCTGTCCGTGACACCGGTGAAGCCGACCGATGTCGATGTCGACAGCGAACTCACGTTGCTGACCAGGTCACTCGATGCTGTGCTCAGTCCGGTGCTCAGTTGCACGACGTTGACCGCGTCCGTCGGTGCCGACCCGTCCGACACGTTCTGGATGCGCCGCTCCGTCCCCGCCGCGCCGATCGACACCGCCGATGCCGGCGCCGCCGCACCGGTCAGGAAGCCGGTGCCGGTGGGCGCCGTGGTGGCGCTGCTGCCCTCGCCCAGCGCCACCGCGCCCTTGTAGCTGGTGACGGTGCCATTGCCCAGCGCGATGCTGCCCGAGCCTGTCGCCGACGCCGCGTTGCCGATCGCGACCGAATTGGGCGACAGCGCCGCCACGCTGGCCCCCGTGCCCATCGCGATCGACGACACGCTCTGCGACTGCGCGCCCGAACCGACCGCCACGCTGGTGTTGCCGCTGGCCGTGGCCTGCCCGACCGCCAGCGCATCGGTGCCGGTGGCCGTGGCCTGCCCGGTGCTGCTGTTGGCCGCCAGGTAGGCGGCGCTGCCCGCGGCCTGCGCCACCGCGAAAAGCTGGCTGCCCGTCACCACGTCGGTCGAGGTCGCCGACACCTCGCCGTCCGCCACGCCCTGGATCTGCCGCAAGCCGACCGCCACCACGCCATTGGTCGGCGCCTGGTTCACCGTGAAGGTCTTGCCCTTGGTCACGCCGCCCAGCGTCGTCCAGTTGGTGGTCGGGGACACCGCGGACGCGATGGAATCCGAGCCCAGCGCCACGGAATTGGCCAGCGATGCCTTGGAGTTCGTACCGATGGCCACGGCATTGGTCGCACTCGTCGTGACACCGGCGCCGAGCCCCACGCTGCTGGCGCCGCTGAGCGTCAGGTCCTTGCCGACGCCGACCGCGTTGAACTCCGAAATCGCGATGTTGCTGCCGACGGCGACCGCGCCTTGCGGTGCCGTGTTGAGCCAGCCGATGGCGACAGCGCCGTCGCCGGTGGTGGCGGCCGCACGCCCGATCGCCACCGACCCGCCGGCGGCGGTGGTGCCATTCGCGGTGGTCAGCGCCGAGCCGATGGCCACGTTCTGCCCCGTGGCGCCGCTGATGGTGCCGTCGCCGATCGCGATGCCGGCGGAGGCGTTGGTGACCGAGTTGCGGCCAATGGCAATGCCTGCCACCGCACCCGCCGCCACCGTGGACTGGCCACCCAGGGCAAGCGAGAAGATGCCGCCAGCCTTGGCCAGCGACCCGAGCGCCACCGCGGACTCGGCCGTCGATTCCGTTCCGACGCCAATGGCCAGCGCGGCCTTGCCCGAGGCCAGCGCCGCCACGCCGAAGGCCTGGGCCGTGGGTGCCGTCGCTGTCGCGGACATGCCGATCGCCGCGCTGAAATTGCCTGTCGCCATGCTGCCGCAACCGACCACGAAGGAGCCGATGCCCCAAGGGCGGGGCTCGGCCGTGGCAATGGCATTCGGATAGCCCCCGGTCGTGCCGGTGGTGGTGCCGGACCCCGTCCAGCTTTGCTGCGTGGTGTACGTGTCCCACGAGGTGCGGCCCGCCGTGTTGATGCCGGCCACCCCCGGTGTATTGGCGATGATGTTGGCGTACAACTGGGCCGCCGTGACGGAAGTACCCACGTTGGCTGCGTTGACCGCACCCGGAATGTTGGTCCGCCCGGCCACGTTGGGCGTGCCGCAGAAGTCGTTGTTGTCGCCCGCCAGCAAGATCGACAGGTTGCTGGCGACCGCGACGGTCTGGCCCGGCCCGCTGGTGCTGAAGTTATCCCCCCCTTCCCAGGCAAAACTCGCGCCGCGCGCCACGCCGGGGCCGAAGCCGCCCATGTCCACCTCGACCTCGGTCGGCTTGAGCGGTCTGACGGACAGCGTCACGAGCCTGTCGACGAGCACCGGCACCTTGTCCACCGGCCTGTCGACCCTGTCGACGTCGACCTCCACAGGCATCGGCGGCCTGACGACCAGCGTCTCCACGTTGTCGACCTCGACCTCGGTGGGGTTCAGCGGTCTGACGGACAGCGTCACGAGCCTGTCGACGAGCACCGGCACCTTGTCCACCGGCTTGTCGACCCTGTCCACCAACGCCAGTTCGCTGTCGACCAGCGCGAGCGACCTGACCAACAGCTTTGGCAGCCTGTCCAGCGGCTTGTCGAGCTTCACCAGCAGCCTGTCGTCGGGCACCAGCAGCCTGTCGGTCGGGTTCAGCAGCCTGTCCACCGGCGTGAGCAACATCATCACCGGCGTCAGTTCGCTTTCGACGGGCTTGAGCACGGTCGACAGCAACGTCGGTACGCTTTCGACCGGCTTGGTCACCGCCACCAGTTCGCTCTCCACCGGATTGAGCACCGTCGGCAGCAACGTCGGTTCGCTCTCGACCGGATTGAGCACCGTCGGTAGCAGCGTCGGTTCGCTGTCGACCGGGTTGAGCACCGTCGGCAGCAGCGTCGGCTCACTCTCGACCGGCTTGAGCACTGTCGGCAGCACCGTGGCGACCGCCGGCCTCGGCGTGGCGGCGGCATTGGGCGCGGGCGCGGCCTACGATCCTGCGACGGGCAAGCTGACCGCGCCGGCATTCACCGTCTACAACAACGACGGCAGCGCCGCCCAGGCCGGCAGCGTGGGCGCGGCCATCGACACCATCAACACGCAGGGCACCAAGTACGGGCAGGTCAATTCCAGCCAGGCGGCGGCCCAGGCGACCGGCGCCGATTCGGTGGCGCTGGGTCCGCAGGCGGTGGCCAGCGGCACCAGCGCGGTGGCGATGGGCTTCGGTGCGATGGCCACCGGCACCAATGCGGTCGCAGTGGGCACTGGCGCCTTGGCCACGGGCTCGGTCGCCATCGGCGTGAACAGCCGCGCGGGCGGCGGCGGTACGGCGATCGGCGACAACGCGGACGCGGGCGGCACGCCGCTGAGCAGGGCCACGGCGGTGGTGCAAGGCACGGCGGTGGGCTTCGGCGCGGTGGTGCAGGTCAACGGCGGCGCGGCCATCGGCTCGGGCTCCGTGGCGAGCACCGGGCCAGGCGTGCCGGGCTTCGTGGGCGCGGGCGCGACACCGGCGCAGACGGCCGCCGTCGCCGCCACCACCAGCACGCAGGGCGCGGTGGCGGTGGGCGATCCGGCCACCGGCCAGTACCGGCAGATCACCGGCGTGGCGGCCGGCACGACCGACAGCGACGCGGTCAACGTGTCGCAGCTGAAGGCGACCAACAGCGACGTCTCGCAGGTCACCAACCAGATCAACCTCATGCAGTCACAGGTCGCCGTGGTGCAGTCGCAGGTCTATGCGGTGCAGCAGAACGTGCAGAACGTGTCGCGCATCGCCTACTCGGGCGTGGCGATGGGCTTCGCGATGGCCAATACCTCCGGCGTGCCGCTGCGGCCCGGCGGCTCGACCATGGGCGTCGGCATCGGCGGCTACCAGGGCTACGGCGCGGTGGCGCTCAAGTACCGCAAGCTCTCGAAGGACGGCACCTGGTCATGGGGCGGCGGCGTCTCGACCACGGGCAGGTTCTGGGGCCTCAGTGCAGGCATCGACTGGGCTTTTGAATGACGCTCCCCATGGCGCGCCAAGCGGGTTTCGGGTAACACTCGGCCCATGCACATCGGCATCTCGGTCATCTCGCATTCGGGGCAGAACATCTGGGAAAACGGCATGGGCCAGAACGTGCTGTTCCTGGCGCAACTGCTGCAGCGGCTGGAGTTCGTCGAGAAGGTGCAACTGGTCGACATGGGCGACCAGCCCAACGTCGCGCCGCAGGTCGATCTCCTGGCCATGGGCCTGGAACTGGTCAAGCCGCAGGCGGTGCTCGACACGCTGGACGTCATCATCGAGATGGCCGGCGCACTGCCCGGCGAATGGCTCGCGCACTTCCGCGCCTGCGGCGGCAAGGCGGTCTACATGTGCGTGGGGCAGCCGCACGTCGGGCTGGCCGAGCCGATCCTGTTCACCGACAAGGCGACCTTCGTGAAAGCCGAACGCATGGACGAGGTGTGGCTGCTGCCCAAGGACGCCGGCTTCGCGCCGATGCTGCGCACCCTGCACCGTTGTCCGGTGCACGAGGTGCCGTACATCTGGTCGCCGCAGTTCATCACACAGCGCGTGAAGGAGGTCGAGGCATCGGGCTTCCGCTACGGCCATGAAAAAGGCCGGGTGTCCTGGCGCGTGGCCATCTTCGAGCCCAACATCTCCACGGTGAAAAGCTGCCTCATTCCCATGCTCGGCGTCGACGTGGCCTACCGCGCCGCGCCCGACAGGGTCGCATCGATGCAGGTGCTCAACACGCTGCACATGAAGGACCACCCGACCATGCTGTTCCTGGCCAACTCGCTCGACATCGTGCGCGACGGCAAGGCGATCTTCCATGGCCGGCACGACTTCGCCGGCTTCATGGTCCAGCATGCCGATGCGGTGATCTCGCACCAGTGGCAGAACGACCAGAACTACAGCTACCTGGACGCGCTGCACGGTGACTACCCGCTGATCCACAACTCGCCCTGGCTCGGTGACGCGGGCTACTTCTACCCGCGCTTCGATGCCGCCGCCGCGGGCGCGCAACTGTTGCATGCCCTGCGCGACCATGATGCGCAACTGGAGGGCTACCGGGCCCGCACGCGGCGTGTGTTCGACGCGGTGGACCCCTTCGCTGTCGATAATCTCGTCGGCTATGCACGCCGCCTGCTGCACCTGGTGGGTGGGGATGAGGGCTTCAAGGCCAACGCTCCGCTGGCCGCCGCAGGAGTGAGGGGTTGAACGGGCCGCTTGCCACGCGCAAGTTGAAGGTCGGCGTCTCGATCTTCATCCGCAAGGGCGACCAGAGCCTGTGGGAGAACGGGATCTTCCAGAACTGCATCTTCCTGGTGCTGCTGCTGATGCGCTCGCCCATCGTGGAAGACGTGGTGCTGGTGGCCGGCGGCGGCGATGGCCAGCCGCAGGATGCGTCCACCTTCCTGGTCGATTCGCCGGTGCCGATCATCGACATGGCCGCTGCGGCGCAGCGGCTCGACTTCATGATCGAGATGAGCGCGCAGCTCGACAAGCAATGGATGATCGACTTCCGCGCCAGGGGTGGCCGCGTCGCGTCGATGCGCGTGGGCAACGACTACGTGATCGACGTCGAGCGCATGGTGTTCGACAAGCCGCATGGCCTGCTCATCACCGGCGCGCCGTACGACGAAGTCTGGACGTTGCCCGAATACGAAGACATCTGCGCGCCGTATTTCGCCTCCGCCTTCCGCGCGCCGGTGCGACTGATGCCGCACCTGTGGAGCCCGCTGGTGCTCGACCGCGCGCGCGAGCGCACCAAGGTCACCGTGCCCTTCGAATACACGCCCGGCCGGCCCAAGTGGCGCGTGGCCATCTTCGAGCCGAACATCTGCATGGTGAAGACCAGCTTCACGCCGATGCTCGCCTGCGACGTGGCGCACCGCGCGCAACCGCGGCTGATCGAACACCTGTGGGTCTACAACAGCTTCCACCTGAAGGACAAGGCTGCCTTCATCGGCTTCGCGCAGAGCCTGGACCTGGTGCGGCACGGACTGGCCTCCTTCGAAGGGCGCTTCCCGGTGTTCCAGGTCATGCCGCAGAACGTCGACGCCGTGTTTGCGCACCACTGGGAGAACAGCCAGAACTACCTCTACTACGAGGCACTGCACGGCGGCTTCCCGCTCATCCACAACTCGCACCTGATCGGCGATTGCGGCTATCGCTATCACGACTTCGATTGCGAGGAGGGTGGCCTGGCGTTGCGCCGCGCCTTCGCGGAGCACGATGCCAACCTGCCTGCCTACCGCGCGGTAGCACGGAACTTCCTGGCCCGGCTCGACCCGGAACACGAAGACAACGTACGCGCCTACACTGAGGCGATCGTGGGGATCTTCGACCGCACACCATGAACACCCGCCTGCTGCCCTGCATGGCCGCCGTGGCCCTGAGCCTGGCGAGCGACTTGGCGTTTGCCCAAGGCGTGCTCGCGCCTCAGGCGGCCGCGCCGCAGGACAAGCTCAGCACCGCTGCCAGCAGCGTCGGCATCAAGCGCTGCCTGCCGGCCATCCAGCGGCTTTCCGCCCTGAGCCTGCAAGGCGCGCGGTCCCATGACCTGCTGCTCGACTGGGACCGCAAGCGCCCCGACAGTGGCGCGACCTTCGCGATGCTCGGCATCGAATACCCCAATGCCGGCGTGGCCGCGTCGATCATGACCTTGCCGGAAGCCGACGGCACCTGCACCGTCGCCGCCGAACGCATCTCGGTCGCGCCCTTCACCTGCGCCAGCATCGCGCAGCAGGAACTGGGCGGCTACCAGATGAGCAAGCTGCTGCCGATCTACACGGTCTACGTCGACCCGAAGGAGCCCAACTCCTCGGTCTCGCTGATCGACTCGCCGCCGGGTTGTCTCGTGATCCGCAGGTTCGTCGAATATTCGTGGAAGAACCCGGCCGCGCCAGCTGCCGCCACGCCACCGCCCAAGCGCTAGAAACATCGGAGCCCCGTTGAGCCGCCTTCAAACCGTCCAGACCCTGCACTGCCGACTCGCACTGCCCCAGACCCTCTCCGATTCGATGCATGGCGACATGCGTGCCTTCGAGCTCAACCTCGTGCGACTGCGCGACGAGGAGGGCGCCGAGGGCGTCGGCTACACCTACACATGCGGCCGCAACGGCGCGGCCATCGAGGCGGTGCTGGCCAAGGACTTCACCGAACTGCTGGTGGGCGAGGACGCCGACCGCATCGAGCACCTGTGGAACAAGCTCTGGTGGGCCTCGCACTACGGCGGGCGCGGTGGCCCGACGGTGCTGGCACTGTCCGCCGTGGACATGGCGCTGTGGGACCTGAAGGCCCGACGGCTCGGGCAGCCGTTGTGGAAGCTGCTCGGCGGCAACGATCCGCGCGTGCCCTGCTACGCGGGCGGCATCGACCTGCAACTGCCGTTGGACGACCTGCTGGCCCAGACCGATGGCAACCTGGCCAAGGGCTTCCGCGCCATCAAGATGAAAGTCGGGCGCGAGAAGCTGTCGGAGGATGTGGCCCGCGTGGCCGCGATGCGCGAGCACCTCGGCGAGGGCTTCCCGCTGATGGTCGACGCCAACATGCGCTGGAGCGCCGACGAGGCGATCCGCGCCGCGCATGCCTTCCGCCCCTTCGACCTGACCTGGCTGGAAGAGCCGCTGATTCCCGATGACGTCGCCGGGCAGGCGCGCGTCGTGCGCGAGGGCGGCATCCCGATCGCCTCAGGCGAGAACCTGCGCACGCTGTGGGAGTTCAAGCAGCTGATCGCAGCCGGCGGTGTGACCTTCCCGGAGCCCGACGTCACCAACTGCGGCGGCATCACGCCCTTCATGAAGATCGCCCACCTGGCCGAGGCCTTCAACCTGCCCGTGACCACGCATGGCGCGCACGACGTGACGGTGCACCTGCTGGGCGCGGTGCCAAATCGCTCGTATCTCGAAGCCCACGGCTTCGGCCTGGACAAGTACATCGCCGAGCCACTGCAGATCAGCGAAGGCTTCGCGGTGGCGCCGGACCGTCCGGGCCATGGCATCGAGTTCGACTGGAAGGGGCTGGAGGCGATCCGGGCGTAGGGAATACGGGAACCGGCCGCGAAGGGCGCGAAGGTTTCGCGAAGGACGCGAAAGGACTTCCAAAACAATTCTCTTGAATTTCCTTCGGTCTTCTTTCGCGTCCTTCGCGTAACCTTCGCGCCCTCTGCGTACGGCCAAGTCCGCATTCCGACAGCCTTCCCCCTCGCGCCTCCTTACCGTCCGTCGGCCTGCTGCATTCAGTAGCACTTTCCTGAATCCACGCGAAACCTCCCCGCGTAGTTGATGTGCTCCGCCCTGTTGGCGGAGATCACTCACTCCACACCAAGAGGTGACGCCCATGAGACTTTCCAGGTTCCCCGTCAGGCCCTGCGTTGCCGCGCTCTGCGCGGTCGTCGCGGGTGGTGCCTTCGCATCGAGCCACCGGGAGGCGCCGTCGATCGCCGGCAGCCCGAAGCTCGACGCGACGGACTTCTACATGTTCCGCAGCTACGACCCCGCGCGCAGCGACTACACCACGCTGATCGCCGACTACCAGCCCGACCAGAGCCCCTCCGGCGGCCCCAACTACTTCGCGATGGACCCGAACGGCCTCTACGAGATCCACATCGACAACAACGGCGACGCGCGCGAAGACATCACCTTCCAGTTCCGCTTCAGGAACACGCTGCGCGACATCGCGCTGCCCATCGGCGGCAAGTCCACCTCGATCCCGCTGGTGCAAGCGGGCGGCATCACGGCGCCGAACCAGGGCACCAGCAACCTGCGCGAGACCTACACGGTGAGCGTGGTGCGCGGCGATCGTCGCGGCAGCCAGGGAAGCCTGGTAACCAAGTCGGACGGCAGCACTGAATTCGACAAGCCCACCGACAACATCGGCGAGAAGACCTTCGGAACCGGTGGCGCCTACGCCGCCTATGCGGCGCAGCACATCTACGACGTCAACATCCCCGGCTGCGGCGCGCCGGCCAAGGTCTTCGTCGGCCAGCGCAAGGACCCGTTCGCCGTCGCGCTCGGCCCGATCTTCGACCTGATCAACCTCAACCCGCTCGGCAACACCGACGTGCCAGGTGCCGACTACCTGGCCGGCAAGAACATCACCTCGCTGGAACTGGAAGTGCCGACCGCCTGCCTGACCACCGGCGGCAGCACCATCATCGGCGGCTGGACCACCTCCAGCGTGCGCCAGGGCCGCCTGATCGCCAGCCCGCCCAAGAGCGGCTACCAGACCGCCGCGATCAACGGCGGCCCGTGGGCCCAGGTGTCGCGCCTGGGCATGCCGCTGGTCAACGAGGTGGTGATCGGCCTGAAGGACAAGGACCGCTTCAACAACTCGCAGCCGAAGAACGACGGGCAGTTCCTCAGCTATGTCACCAACCCCGCGCTGCCGGCACTGATCGAGACGCTGTTCCCCTCCGCCAAGGCGCCGACCAACTTCCCGCGCACCGACCTCGTGGCTGCCTTCCTGACCGGCATCGAAGGCCTCAACAAGCCGGCCAACGGAACGCCTTCGGAAATGCTGCGGCTGGAGACCAAGATCCCGCCGACCCCCAAGGACAAGCAGAGCAACTTCGGCGTGGCCGGTGGCGACTTTGCGGGCTTCCCGAACGGCCGTCGTCCGGGCGACGACATCGTCGACATCGAACTGCGCGTGGCAATGGGCGCGCTGTGCGTGCTGACCGGGAACGAGGACAAGTTCAAGGTCGGCTGCAGGCCTTCCGACGCACCCGCGGGCGGGGCGCCGCTGACCGACGGCGCGCTGCAAAGCCCGGCGCAGTTCCCGGCTGTATTCCCGTACCTCAACACGCCGCTGCCGGGTGCCGTGTCGTCGGCGCCGTGAGGAGAGTCATCATGAAGGACACAAGCTTTCGGTGGGCCATCCCGGTGGCCCTGTCGCTGACGACGGTGTTGCTGGTCGCGGGCTGCGGCGGTGGCGGGGGCGGGCACGGCGGTGGCTACTTCCCGCCGACGACGAGCACCGGCAATGGCGACAACGGGACGGCCGACACCTACGGCGGCTTCCTCTCGTACATCCTGGCGTTGCTCGGCGCGTCGCCGGAGACGGGCGAGGCGGCCGACGTGTCGCAGTTCGATCCGCCGGCAACGTCCGAGACCAAGGAAGCCGTCGCGACGCCCTGACCGTGACCCCACATCGCACCGCCCCGATGGCCCATCGTCCGTCCGGTCGACTTGCCGGTGCGATCGTCGTTCTCTCGCTGGCCATGCTGCTGGCGAGCACCGCGGCGCGGGCCGTGCCACGCGTGCCCACCAGCGACAGCGAAATCGTCGAAACGCTGCCTGCCGTGGCCGGCTGGTCGCGCGAGGAACGCCGCCTGCGCCGTGAACTCGTCGCGCGGCCACGCGATGAGGGCGTGGCGCTGGCCGCGGCGCAGGTCTACCTCGACCTCGCCCGCGCGCAGGGCGATGCGCGCTACGCCGGATACGCAATGGGCGTGTTGCAGGCCTGGCAGCCGCTCTCCGCCAGCACGCCGAATGCCATCCTCATCATGCACGCGACGGTGGCCCAGTTCCTCCATGACTTCGACGGTGCGGAGCGCACCTTGCGCATGGCACTCGCCAGCCATCCCGACGACGCGCAAGGCTGGCTCACGCTCGCGACGATCCTGCGCGTGCGCGGTCGCTATGACGAGTCCGACACGGCCTGCCGCGCGCTGGTGCGCGCGCGGCAGTACATCTACGCGGAGCCCTGCCTCGCGGAGAACAACGGCCTGCGCGGCGACCACGAGGCCGCGCAGCAGGTTTTGCAGGATCTGCTCGACAGCCCATTCCTGCAGGAAAAGCGACTCGGCCCGTTTCGGCAATGGCTGCTGACGACCCAAGCCGAGATCGCCGAACTCGCCGGCCGCGATGCACAGGCCGACGCGGCGTATCGGCGCGCGATTGGCATGGGCACCTCGGGCTACGACGTGCTGGCCTTCAGCGACTTCCTGCTGCGGCGCAACCGCCCCGCGGAGGTATTGCCCCTGTTGAAGCCGGAGGCGCGCAGCGATGCCGTGCTGTTGCGCATCGTCATGGCGCAGCAGCGTCTGGCGGCGCAGGACAAGCTGCCGGTGGCGCAGCGAGAAGCCGCGCAACGCGACGCCGGCGAACTGGCAGCGCGTTTCGACGCCGCGGCCCTGCGGCCAGGCAGCGCGCAGCTGCATGCGCGGGAGCATGCGATGTTCGCGCTCGACGTGCAGGGCGATGCATCGAAGGCGTTGGCACTGGCGCGACTGAACGTGCAGTTGCAGCGCGAGCCGACCGACCTGCTGCTGTTCGCGCGCGCCGCCGCTGCTGCGCGCGACGAAGGTGCGCAGCGGGAGGTCAAGGCGTTGATGCGGCAGATCGGCCTGCGCGATGCGCGCGTCGACGCCGTGCTCGGAGGGGCGGCATGAAGCGCTGGTTGGTCACGCTGTTCATGGCCGCGCTGGCCATGCTCTGCACGCCGGCACTGGCGCACAAGGCCAGCGACGCCTACCTCCAGCTGAGCAACGCCAACGGCATCGTGCACCTGCGCTGGGACGTGTCGCTGCGCGACCTCGACGCGGTGCTCGACCTCGACCGGAACGAGGACCAGAAGCTGAGTTGGGGCGAAGTCCGCAGGCGCATGGACGACATCCGCGCCTATGCGCTGGTGCACCTGCGCCTGCAGGACGGCCGCTGCACCCTCGTCGAAGCACAGCCGCCCGCGCTGGAAAGCCGCGTCGATGGAAGCTACCTCGTGCTGCAGCTGAAGAGCCCCTGCAATGCGGCTGGCGAACTGCGCATCGACTACAGCCTCTTCCGCGATGTCGATCCGACGCATCGCGGCCTGCTGCGTGTCGCCATGGGCGATGGCCGAGCACCCGCATTGCTGCCGCTCGACCCGGCGGCCGGCGCGGTGTCGATCGCGATGGTGCAGGGCCCGGCCGATGCGCAGCCACCGGCGAGCGCCGCCGGGACGACCTTCTTCCTCGACGGCATCCACCACATCCTCATCGGCTACGACCACATCCTGTTCCTCATCAGCCTGCTATTGCCGGCGGTGCTGGTGCGCAGCGCCGGCAAGTGGCGGCCGGTGGCGCGCTGGCAGCAGGCGGTCTGGCCGATCGTGTCGACCGTCACGATGTTCACGCTCGGCCATTCGATCACGCTGGCGCTCGCAGGGCTGAAGATCGTGTCGCTGTCGCCGCGCCTGATCGAGCCCGCCATCGCGCTGACGATCATCGTGGCGGCGGTCGACAACATCGTGCCGCTGCTGCGCGGACGGCGGCGCATCTTCACCTTCCTGTTCGGCCTGATCCACGGCTTTGGCTTCGCCAACGTGTTGGGGGAGCTCGATCTCCCGGCGAAGCGCTTCGTGACCGCGCTGCTGGAATTCAATCTCGGCGTCGAGGCCGGCCAGCTCATCGTCGTGTCGATCGCGCTGAGCCTGTTGCTCGCGCTGCGCTGGAAGCGCCGCTATCCGCCGCTGGTGTTGCGCGGCGGCTCGGCACTGGCCATGGGCATCGCGGCGATCTGGTTCGTGGAGCGGGTGTTCGACCTGAAGGTGCTGCCGGTGTAGATGGACAGGTTGACGGAATACGGTATCGAATACGGGAGCGGACTTGGCCATACGCAGAGGACGCGAAGGTCTGTGCCTATCCCAGCCTCGCAGCAAGCCCCGACAGCGCCACCGAAGTCTGCGCATCCGCAGGAAAGAACGATTCCACGGCCAATTCCTGCAGCGTCACATCCACCGGCGTCCCGAAGATCGTCGTCGTGCTGATGAAGCTCAGCAGCCCGTTCGGCGTCACCAACTGGAAGGGCACCACGACCCCCGCCAGTTCGCCGCCGACCGCGGGCGCATCGTGCCCCGTCAGTCCAACCGGGTATGCCGCGAGTTCATCGTGCAGCGCGGTCAAGGTTGCATCCCCGGTCGCCGCGATCTGCTGCTGCAAGCGCTCCAGCAGGTGCGCCCGCCATTGCCCCAGGTTGGCAATGCGCGGTGCCAGCCCGTCCGGATGCAAGCTGAGCCGCAGCACGTTCAGCGGCGGCTTCAGCAATTCGGCCGACGCGCCCGCCATCAGCAGCGGCACGACCGCGTTGTGCGCCACCAAGTTCCAGTTCCGGTCCACCGCCAGCGCCGGGAAGGGCTCATGTCCTTTCAGCACCAGATCGACTGCGCGCCGCGCCGGGCCCAGGGCAGGGTCGTCGAGTGAGCGCTGCCGGTACATCGGCGCAAAGCCGGCCGCGACCAGCAGTGCATTGCGCTCGCGCAGCGGGACGTCCAGCCGCTCGGCCAGCCGCAGCACCATCTCGCGGCTCGGCGCCGCCCGGCCGGTTTCCACATAGCTCAAGTGGCGCGTCGACACCTCCGCCTCTTGCGCCAGGTCAAGCTGGCTCAAGCGGCGGTGCTGGCGCCAGTGGCGCAGGTGGGTGCCGAACGGATCGGCCGCGGTGGGCGAGGCGGTGCGAAGTGTCATGCGTCGAATGCTAGGCCGTGCACGTCATTTCGAACATGACCTCACACGTCATGTTTGAAGGGTTGGTCCGACAACCCGATTCGCCGAACCCTGCTATGTTCACTTCCGCCCACGATTTCCACGGAGTTCTTCATGACCAAGGATTCGGCCCACGCCTTCGCCTCCACGCTCAAGACCTTCAAGACGGCGTCGGGCAAGTCGGGCAAGTACTTCTCGCTGCGCGAACTGGCCAGGCAATACCCCAACGTCGACAAGCTGCCGGTCTCGATCCGCATCGTGCTGGAGTCAGTCTTGCGCAACTGCGACGGCCAGAAGGTCACGCCGCAGCACGTCGAGGAACTGGCCAACTGGGCGCCCAATGCCGAGCGCGTGGACGAGATCCCCTTCGTGGTCACGCGCGTCGTGCTGCAGGACTTCACCGGCGTGCCGCTGCTGGCCGACCTGGCGGCGATGCGATCCGTGGCGCAGTCGCTGGGCAAGTCGCCCAAGGCCATCGAGCCGCTGGTTCCGGTCGACCTGGTGGTGGACCATTCGGTGATGGTCGACCACTACGGCACGCCCAAGGCGCTGGACCTCAACATGAAGCTGGAGTTCCAGCGCAACAACGAGCGCTACCAGTTCATGAAGTGGGGCATGCAGGCCTTCGACACCTTCGGCGTGGTGCCGCCGGGCTTCGGCATCGTGCACCAGGTGAATCTCGAATACTTCGCGCGCGGCGTCTACAAGAGTCCTTATGACAAGGGCGACCCGCCTGTCTACTACCCCGATTCACTGGTCGGCACCGACAGCCACACGACCATGATCAACGGCATCGGCGTGGTCGGATGGGGCGTGGGCGGCATCGAGGCGGAGGCGGCCATGCTCGGCCAGCCGGTCTACATGCTGACGCCCGACGTGGTCGGCTTCGAACTCACCGGCAAGCTGCGCGAAGGCGTGACGGCCACCGACCTGGTGCTCTACGTCACGGCCATCCTGCGCGGTGAGAAGGTGGTCGGCAAGTTCGTCGAATTCTTCGGCCCCGGTGCCGCATCCATCGCCGTGCCGGACCGCGCGACCATCGGCAACATGGCGCCCGAATACGGCGCGACCATGGGCTTCTTCCCGGTCGATGAAATGACGGTCGCCTACTTCAAGGGCACCGGCCGTACCGACGCGGAGATCGAACGCTTCGAGGCCTACTACAAGGCGCAGGGCCTGTACGGCATGCCGGCTGTCGGCGAACTCAACTACACCAAGATCGTCAAGCTGGACCTCGGCACCGTCACGCCCAGCCTCGCTGGCCCCAAGCGCCCGCAGGACCGCATCGACCTCGGCCACCTGTCAACCAAGTTCTCGGAGCTCTACAGCAAGCCGCAGGAGGCCAACGGCTTCAACCAGCCGGCCGAGAAGCTCAAGGAGCGCTATCCGCTGAAGGAGGCCGCGACCACCATCGGCAACGGCGACGTGCTGATCGCGGCCATCACCTCCTGCACCAACACCTCCAACCCGAGCGTGATGCTGGCGGCCGGCCTGCTCGCCAAGAAGGCGGTGGAGGCGGGGCTCAAGGTCAAACCGCACGTCAAGACCTCGCTCGCACCCGGCTCGCGCATCGTCACCGAATACCTGACCAAGGCCGGCCTGCTGCCGTACCTGGAGAAGCTTGGCTTCTACTTGGCCGGCTACGGCTGCACCACCTGCATCGGCAATGCCGGCGACCTGACGGTGGAAATCAACGAGTCGATCTCGAAGAACGAACTGGTCGGCGCGGCGGTGCTCTCCGGCAACCGCAATTTCGAAGCGCGCATCCATCCGAACATCAAGGCCAACTTCCTGGCCTCGCCGCCGCTGGTGGTGGCCTTCGCGATCGCCGGCAACGTGATGACGGACTTGATGACGCAGCCGGTCGGCAAGGGCAAGGGCGGCAAGGACGTCTACCTCGGAGACATCTGGCCGACGCCCAAGGAGATCGACGACAACCTGCGCTTCGCCATGAATGCCAAGTCGTTCCGGGCCAACTACGACAAGGTCAAGACCGAGCCCGGCAAGTTCTGGACGAGCATCAAGGGCACCAGCGGAGATGTCTACGACTGGCCCAAGTCCACTTACATCGCGGAGCCGCCTTTCTTCGCCGGCTTCAAGATGCAGCCGCACGCGACCGACGCCGGCTTCGTCAATGCGCGCGTCATGGCGCTGTTCGGCGACTCGATCACCACCGACCACATCTCGCCCGCCGGTTCCATCAAGGAAAGCTCCCCCGCCGGCATCTGGCTCAAGGCGCACGGCGTGGCCAAGGCCGACTTCAACAGCTACGGTTCGCGCCGCGGCCACCACGAGGTGATGATGCGCGGCACCTTCGCCAACGTGCGCATCAAGAACCTGATGATCCCGCCGGACGAGAACGGCACGCAGGAGGAGGGCGGCATCACGCGCTTCCAGCCCGGCAACGAGAAGATGTTCATCTACGACGCCGCGCAGAAATACATGGCCGCGCGCGTGCCGACGGTGATCTTCGGCGGCGAGGAATACGGCACCGGCTCCTCGCGCGACTGGGCCGCCAAGGGCACGCAACTGCTGGGCATCAAGGCCGTGATCGCGCGCAGCTTTGAACGCATCCACCGCGCCAACCTGGTCGGCATGGGCGTGCTGCCGCTGCAGTTCCGCGGCGCCGACTCATGGCAGACGCTCGGCCTCACCGGTGACGAGGAAGTCGATGTGGTGATCGGCGGCGAACTCAAGCCGCAGATGGATGTGAAGGTCGTGATCCGCCGCTTCGATGGCGTGCACCAGGAGGTGACGGTTCGCCTGCGCATCGACACGCCGATCGAGGTCGACTACTACAAGCACGGCGGCATCCTGCCCTTCGTGCTGCGCCAGCTGCTCGCAGCCTGAGGGTCTTGCCTCCTCTCTCCGGGGGGAGAGGGCTGGGAAGAGGGCACGGCGGCGGGTGAGGGCACGGGAATTCGGACTTGGCCGTACGCGAAGGACGCGAAGGTCCCGCGACGGACGCGAAGGTCCCGCGAAGGACGCGAAAGGAGGCCAAAGAATTTCGATGGATTTTTCCGGAAGTCCTTTCGCGTCCTTTGCGTAACCTTCGCGTCCTCTGCGTACGGCCAAGCCCGATCCCGTATTCCCGCATTCAGTTCCGCCCCCCACCATCCAGCCGCTCCGCCAGCCCCTCCAACACGGGCCGAATCCGCTCCCCGACCCGAATCTGCGGATTCGAAAACCCGTCGTCCTTGCCCGCTTCAACCTCGCGCGCCTGGATCACCGGCACAGCCGCCGCAAATGCCTTCTCGAACGAATGCGTCTTGCGCAGTTCCTCGTCAAACATCGCGCGCCCGAAGAAGGTGAGTTCCGACAACCGCCCGCACCCGTAGGAGGTGTGCGTCGCATCGGCCGCCGTCATCAGCAGCGTGTCCTCGCTGGCGAGCGCGTCGATCCACCCACCCGAGAAGCATGCCGATATCGCCACCACCCGATGCTTCACGCCCGCATCGTCCAGCGCCTTGCGCAGTTCCTCGGGCGTGAGCCAGGCGACGGTCAGCGGCCAGTGCGATGCGGCCAGCTGGTGATCGCTGGCGCCATGCGAGGTCAGATAGACGACGAGCACGTCCTGCGCAAGGTCCATGCGCCCGGCCAGCGCCGCGATGCCGCGTTGCAGGTTCAGCGGCGTGGCCCACGGCAGCGTGTCCGTGGTCGTCGCGTGATTGACCAGTTGCAGCACGCGGCCCTTGGCGTCGAAGCGGTCTTCCAGCAGGTGCGTGACCATGTTGCTTTCGCGCAGGAACACGTCTTCGGTCGCGTAGGGCGCGAACACCAGCGCGTAGACGTTGGCGTGGCCGGGCTGCCGTTCGGCCAAGCCGTCGACGGCGCGTTGCCACACCGCCTGCTGCTGCTCGAACAGTTCCTGAGAGAGGTGCATGCGGGCACGCCCTGAGTCCTCGGCGGCGCTGCGGTCCTCTTCCCAGACATGCGTCTGCCCCTGCAGCGCTTGCCACAACCCGAGTCCGAGGATCACCGCCAAGCCGGGCGCGAACAGCGCGAGCCGGACGCGCGACGCGGCAAAGCGGCCCATCAGCCGTACCTGCGCCACCACCGACCAGGCCATCAAAACGGCGTAGACAATCCAGAAGCCCTTCGCGCCGGTCAGGGCCTTGGGCAACCAGCCGTGCACGAAGGCGATGGACAGCAGCACCATCAGCAGGCTGGACGGAATGCCGGCCCAACTCGCAAGCGCAAACCAGCGCGGCAGGCGGGCTGATGCGCCGGGCGTAGCATGCCCCGGCAGCGTCCACCATCCCAGCCAGAGCAGTGCGCCGATCGTCCACAGGTAGTTGAGGGCGATCGGCGTGTTCAAGACGGCGGGCCCGGTGATCTCGAAGCGTTCGACCGCGAGGAGCAGCAGATTGGGCAGCAGCACGATCACCAGCAGTTGCCAGGGCGTGGGCACCGCGTCGCCCATGCGCGGCGCCAACAGCAGGCCGCTTCGGAGGCCCTCGGCGATCCACGCCAGGATGCTGGCGCGCCCTGGCAACGGTGGCGCATTTGGCGGCGGCAAGGACGCACTCTGGGTCGTCGGCAAATCCGGGGAAGCGTCCTCTTTCATGCGGTGATGATGCCTTTACGCAGGGCTACTTTGCCACCGGACAGCCGCACGGCCGAGTTTTCGAGAATAATTCTCATTTTGCAATTCGGACTTCCAGGGTGACCCAGATGAATGGAGCGGCATTGACCGCGATGAGCCTCGACCAGCTGCCCCGCAACCAGTGGGCCACGGTGGTCGAGATGCTGCTGCCGGACGCGGCGGATGACCGCGAACTGGTGCTGCGCCTCGCCGAAATTGGCTTCGTGCCCGGCGAGGCGGTGCGCGTCGTGGCGACCGGCGTGCCCGGCCGCGAGCCGCTGGCCGTTCGCTTGGGCCACACCACCTTCGCGTTGCGCCGCCATGAAGCCTCTTTCATCCGCGTGATACCGGGGGCCGCCCAACATGGTTGAAGCGACACTGAATTTCCAGCCCGGTGCCACCGGCGCGGCGACCACGCCACCGGCGCGTATCGCGCTGCTCGGCAATCCCAACTGCGGCAAGACCGCGCTTTTCAATCTCCTCACCGGCAGCCGGCAGAAGGTCGCCAACTACGCCGGCGTCACGGTCGAGCGCAAGGAGGGCATCCTGCGCACCGCCACCGGCCGCCGCGTGTTCGTGCTCGACCTGCCGGGCGCCTACAGCCTCAACGCGCTCTCCGCCGACGAAGCCGTCACGCGCGACGTGGTCACCGGCAAGAGCAAGGAAGCGCTGCCCGACCTGCTGGTCTGCGTGACCGATGCGACCAACCTTCGCCTGAACCTGCGCCTCGTGCTGGAAGCGCGCGGGCTCGGCCTGCCGATGGTGGTCGTGCTCAACATGACCGACATGGCGAAGAAGCAGGGCATCGTGGTCGACAAGGCCGTGCTCTCGCGTGAACTCGGCGTGCCGGTGATCGAGACCGTGGGCGTGCATGCCGGCGGCGCGCAAGGCCTGCTCGAACAGCTTGATGCGCCGGTCGCGAGCGCCTCGCCGGTGCCGTGGCAGGCCCCGGCCTTTGCCGACGTGCTGGCCACCCAGCGCGAAGTGCGCCGCATCCTCGGCGTGGCCGTGCGCGAGCCGGTCGGCAGCCTGGCAACCAGCGACAGGATCGACCGCGTGGTGCTGCATCCGCTGTGGGGCATGCTGGTGCTGGGCGTCACGCTGTTCCTGATGTTCCAGGCCGTGTTCAGCTGGGCGACCGTGCCGATGGACGCGATCAAGGCCGGCACCGAGGCGATCGGCGAGTTCATCAAGACCGTCGTGCCCGACGGCATGTTGCAGAGCCTGCTGGTCGACGGCATCGTGGCGGGCGTGGGCGGGGTGGTCGTGTTCCTGCCGCAGATCCTGATCCTGTTCTTCTTCATCCTGGCGCTGGAGGACTCCGGCTACCTGCCCCGCGCGGCCTTCCTGCTGGACCGCGTGATGGGCACCGTGGGGCTGTCTGGCCGCTCGTTCATCCCGCTGCTGTCGAGCTTTGCTTGCGCCATTCCGGGCGTGATGGCGACGCGCACCATCAGCAACTGGCGCGACCGCCTCACGACGATCATGATCGCGCCGCTCATGACCTGCTCGGCGCGGCTGCCCGTGTATGCGCTGCTGATCGCTGCCTTCATCCCCGAGAAGACCGTGGGCGGGCTGTTCAACCTGCAGGGCATCGTTCTGTTCGGGCTGTATGCCTTCGGCATCCTGTCGGCGATGGCGGTGGCCTGGGTCATGAAGCGTTTCCGGGACAACCAGTCGCATTCCCCGCTGTTGATGGAACTGCCGGCCTACCGCTGGCCCAATCCGCGCAACCTGGCACTGGGGCTCTACGAACGCGCCTGGATCTTCCTGCAGCGTGTGGGCACGATCATCCTCACGCTGACCATCCTGCTCTGGTTCCTCTCGACCTTCCCGTCGCCGCCCGAAGGCGCGACCGGCCCTGCGATCCAGTACAGCCTGGCCGGCATGCTGGGGCGCGGGCTGGAACACATCTTTGCCCCGATCGGCTTCAACTGGCAGATCTCGATCGCGCTGGTGCCCGGCATGGCGGCGCGTGAGGTGGCGGTAGGCGCGCTGGGTACGGTCTATGCGCTGTCGGCCACGGGCGAGGAAGTCGCGGGCCAGTTGCAGCCGCTGATCGCGCAAAGCTGGTCGCTCGCGACAGCGCTGTCGCTGCTGGTCTGGTACGTGTTCGCGCCGCAATGCATCTCGACGCTGGCGGCCGTGAAGCGCGAGACCAATTCCTGGAAGTACGTCTGGATCATGGCCGGCTACCTGTTCGGCCTGGCGTACTTCGCCTGCTTCGTCACCTACCGGATCGCGCTTGCGCTGGGATGGGGTTGATCATCATGCTGCAACAAATCATCGTGGGCCTGATCGTCGCTGCTGCCGCCATCTACGCCGCCTGGCGATGGATGCCGGCCGCTTGGCGCCGCGGCGCCGCGCAAAAGCTGACGGCGGGCGGACAGCGCGCCGGACTGGTCGATGAGGAGCGCGCGAAGCAACTGGCGGCGTCGCTCGCCAAGTCCTCGGGCTGCGGCTCCTGCGACAGCTGCGGCGCATGCGGCACTGGCGACGCCAAGTCGGCGGACAAGTCAGCAAGCAAGAACGCCACGGCCGTACGTTGAGAAGGTGTGAACGACCCCGCCATGCCCGCTCATTCCGCCAGAACACGCCCGCCCTGGGTTGCAAATGCTCGCCGTGGCCCCCGCAGTGGCAGTGGTTTGTACCTTGATCGGACGCGTCTTGACGGCCTGCCCGGGCACGCCGGATCCATTCCTACCTCCTGATCCGCATGCCGTCAAACATCATCGTTGCCGGTGGCGGCATCGGCGGACTCGCGACCGCGTTGGCGCTGTCCAGCCAAGGTCATCGTATCGACCTGATCGAACAGGCCCCGGCGTTCGCTGAAATCGGCGCCGGCGTGCAACTGGGGCCCAATGCGACGCGCCGGTTGATTGCGATGGGCCTGGGCAAGCCGCTGGCCGCGATCGCTGCGAAGCCTGACGCCCTCACTGTGCGCAGCGCCGCCAACAACGCGGTGCTGGCCCGCCTGCCGCTCGGCAGCGTCGCCGAGCATCGCTACCGCGCGCCGTACTACTGCGCGCACCGAGCCGACCTGCATGCGCTGCTGCTCAAGGCCGTGCGCGCCCGCAAGCAGGTGGCGCTGAGCACCGGCGCACGCATCGTTGAAGTCCGGCGCGACGATGAGTTCGTGTGCGTGGCGAGCGCCGATGCGCGTGCGTGGGAAGGTGATGCCCTGGTCGGCGCCGACGGGCTGTGGAGCCGGGTGCGCCAGCAGGTGGTCGAGCACGATGCGCCACCGCGCGCCACCGGCCACATGGCCTGGCGCGCCATCGTCTCGCAGCAGGCCTTGCCGGCGGCCCTGCGCTGCAACGGCGTCGAGGTCTGGCTCGGCCCGAAGCTGCATGCGGTCGCCTACCCGGTCCGTGGCGGCCGATGGCTCAACGTGGTGGTGATCGCGGAATCGAAACCGACCGGCGATGTGCGCGACTGGGACCAGGCCAGCAGCCTGGCCGCGCTGCAAGGCGCCACAGGTCGCAGCGGTGCGGGCCTGCAGAAACTGCTGGAGGCCATGCCCGCCTGGCGCACCTGGGCCCTGAGCGACCGCCCGCCACTCAAGAATGCCGACCAGATGGCCAGCGGCCGCATCGCCTTGCTGGGAGACGCCGCGCATCCCATGCTGCCGTACCTCGCCCAAGGCGCCGGCATGGCCATCGAGGATGCGGTCGCGCTCGCAGAGGCGCTGGGCAACACCGACGCCGCCGGGCTGCCCCAGGCCTTCGCGCGCTACGCCGACGCGCGCTGGCAGCGCAATGCGCGCGTACAGGCGCGGGCGCAACGCAATGGCGCGATCTTCCATGCGACCGGGCCGGTGCGGCTGGGGCGCGATGTGGCGATGCGGGTGCTGGGGAAGGCGTTGCTTGATCAACCCTGGCTCTTTCAGGCCTGATTCCGCCGTGCCTGCATCGGAACCGTTCCCGGCCTGAACGGCTTGCCATAATTCGCAGCGCATGGCACCTCGCCTTGCTGCAAGTCTCGCCATGCCGAAGATAAGACCGCGTCCAGGTTTGAAAGTCCCCCGACCGTTGCCTCGCAGTGCTGCACTGTGGACGGCGATGTCGCCTGCCGACTTGTGTCATGCCCTGCTGTCACCGCGCCGCCCCGGGCTCCGCCATGCCCTGAGCTCGTGTGGCCACGGCGTTGCGCCGAGGGCCCGATGAGCCTCGACTACGCCACGCTTGAACTGCTGCGCCAAAGCCATCCGGCGTGGCGCCTGCTGCGTTCGGATCATGCGGCCCTGCTTGCCACTTTCCTGCACCGTGCGTTCGTTGCACCCAATGTCCGCGTGATGTCGCAGGCGGACCTGGCCGAAACGCTGGAGGACGCGTTGTTCGACCTGCGCGAAAAGCTCGGCACCGCGGCATTTCCCAAGTCCGCCCTCGAATACCTCAACGACTGGGCCGCCAATGAAAAAGGCTGGCTGCGCAAGTTCTACGCCGTGGGTTCGGATGAGCCCCAGTTCGACCTGACGCCATCCACCGAGAAGGCGATCGCGTGGCTCGGCACGCTCACCGAGCGCGCGTTTGTCGGCACCGAATCGCGCCTGCTGACCTTGTTCGAGTTGCTCAAGCAGATGAGCCAGGGCAGCGAAACCGACCCTGCCTTGCGCGTGGCCGAGTTGCACAAGCGCCGGGACGAGATCGACGCCGAGATTGCCAAGGTCCTGTCGGGTGATTTGCCCTTGCTCGACGACACCGCGCTGAAGGAGCGCTTTCAGCAATTCAGCGCACTGGCGCGCGAGTTGATGACGGACTTCCGGGAAGTGGAGCAGAACTTCCGTGGCCTGGACCGACGCGTGCGCGAGCGCATCACGTTGTGGGACGGTTCGAAGGGAGAACTCCTCGAGCAGATCATGGGCGAGCGCGATGCCATCGCCGAATCGGACCAGGGCCGCAGCTTCCGCGCCTTCTGGGATTTCCTGATGTCGAGCAGCCGGCAGGAGGAACTCTCGGCGCTGCTGGAGCGCGTGCTGGGCTTGCCCGCCGTGCAGGCGCTCAAGCCGGAGGCGCGCACGCGGCGCGTGCACTACGACTGGCTGGAAGCGGGCGAACACACGCAACGCACCGTCGCGCAGCTTTCGCAGCAATTGCGGCGCTTCCTGGACGACCAGGCCTGGCTGGAAAACCGTCGCATCATGGACATCCTGCGCAGCATCGAGACCCACGCGCTGGCGCTTCGGGATTCGCCGCCCGCCGGGGAGGTGATGCGCATCGCCGGCACCGGGGTGGATGTCGAATTGCCCATGGAACGCCCCCTCCATGTGCCCACGCTCAAGCCGCAGATCGCCGACGTTTCGCTGGAGGCCGGCGAGGGCAGCATCGATGCGGGCGCGCTGTTCTCGCAGGTGGTGATCGACAAGGCGCAACTCGAGCGACATGTTCGCAAGGCGCTGCAGGAGCGCAGCCAGGTGACGTTGAAGGACCTGACGCAGATGCAACCCTTGCGGCACGGGCTGGCCGAAGTGGTCGCGTACCTGCAACTGGCGGACGAGGCCTTCGGCGCCACCACCGATGAAAGCACCCTGGACGTGATCGAATGGACCGGCGCCGGGCGTGACGGCGAGCTGTGCCGCCGGGAGGCGAGCCTGCCTCGCGTGATCTTTGTTCGATAGCTGGAGGAGCCGGGATGATGGAAGAAGACGTGGAACTGCAACCGGCGATGTCGACAGGAACGGGCGCGGCGCCCGAACTGTCGGCCGTGGTGGTGCCACTGCTCAAGGGTGTGATCTACCGCGACAGTGCCGGCCCCTTGTGGAACGCGCTCTACAGCCTGCAGGCTCGCGTCCGCGACTACGTCGCCGTGCTGGGCCTCGAACTGGCCATGGATGAAGCCGAGGGCTACGCCTTCCTCCGGTCGCGCACTTCGCTCGCCGACGACCCGGACGAGTCGCCAGGCACGAAATCGCCCCGGTTGATCACCCGTCGTCCCCTGTCCTTCCACGTCAGCCTGCTGTTGGCCTTGCTGCGCAAGAAGCTCGCCGAATTCGATGCAGGCGGTGGCGACACGCGCCTGGTGCTGTCGCGTGACCAGATCGTCGAGCTGGTCCGGGTCTTCCTGCCAACGCAAAGCAACGAGGCCAGGCTGGTGGACCAGATCGACGCGCACCTGACCAAGATCGTCGACCTGGGTTTCCTGCGCCGGCTCAAGCCTGCCAGCGGCGGGGCGGGTGGACAGGCTTCGTTCGAGGTGCGCCGCATCCTGAAGGCCTTCGTCGACGCCCAGTGGCTGGCGGAATTCGATGCCCGGCTCGAGGGCTACCGCGCACATCTGCAAACCGGTTCCGGAAGCGCCACCGATGAATGACAGGGCCACCTTCGAGCTGGACTTCGCGGCGGACGATGCACTGTCCGGCTTCAGGCTGCACCGGCTGGAGGTCTTCAACTGGGGCACCTTCGATGCCCGCGTCTGGACGCTTCATCCCGAAGGCCGCAATGCCTTGCTGACCGGCGACATCGGTTCGGGAAAGTCCACGCTGGTGGACGCGGTGACAACGCTCCTGGTGCCGGCGCATCGCATTGCCTACAACAAGGCCGCGGGCGCCGACAGCAAGGAGCGCAGCCTGCGTTCCTACGTGCTCGGGCACTACAAGTCCGAGCGCAACGAAACCAGCGGCACGGCGAAGCCCGTCGCATTGCGCAACCACAACGGCTACACCGTGATCCTGGGCGTGTTCCGCAACGCCGGCTATGACCAGACCATCACCATCGCCCAGGTGTTCTGGATGAAGGAAGCCCAAGGGCAGCCTGCGCGCTTCTTCGTCGGCGCCGAACGCGACCTTTCCATCGCGGTCGACTTCGCCAATTTCGGCACCGACATCCTTGCGTTGCGCAAGCGGCTGCGCACGACGGGTGCCGACCTGTTCGACAGCTTCCCGCCCTATGGCGCATGGTTTCGCCGCCGGTTCGGCATCGAGAACGAACAGGCGCTGGAGTTGTTCCACCAGACCGTGTCGATGAAGTCGGTCGGCAACCTGACCGACTTCGTGCGCAGCCACATGCTGGAACCGTTCGAGGTGGGGCCGCGCATTACCGCGCTGATCGGTCACTTCGACGACCTGAACCGTGCCCACGAGGCCGTGCTGAAGGCCAAGCGGCAGGTCGAGTTGTTGACACCCCTGGTGGCCGACTGCGAACGCCACGGCGCGCTGGTGGCGCAGTCGGATGAGCTGCGAAGCTGCCGCGAAGCGCTCAAGGCTTACTTCGCGGGCCTGAAGCTGGAACTGCTCGACAAGCGTGTGCTGTCCTTGACCGAGGAATGGCAGCGGCAGGACGACGCGGTGTCCCGACTGGGCTCGGTGCGCGACATCCAGCGCCAACAGGAAGCCGAATTGCGGCGCAGCATCGCCGGCAACGGCGGAGATCGGCTGGCGCAACTGGAAGCCAGCATTCGCGGGCTGGAAGCGGAGGTCGCGAAGCGGCGCGCCAAGGCGGGCAGCTACAACGAACTGGCCCGGGCCGCGGGCTTGCTGTCGATGAGTTCGCCCGCCGACTTCCTCGCCCAGCGGCAAAACCTGGCCGGCATGAAGCAGGCGGCACAGGACCGTGAAAGCACGCTGCAGAACGAAGCGACCGAGCATGGCGTGACGCTTCGCCAGGGCAAGCAGGAGCATGTCGCGTTGACCGCTGAAATCCGGAGCCTGAAGGCGCGGCGCAGCAACATCCCGGCCGACCAGATCGCGATGCGCGCGGCGCTGTGCCAGGCCCTGGGGCTGGTGGAAGCGTCGATGCCTTTCGTCGGCGAGTTGCTCCAGGTGCGCGAGGACGAACGCGATTGGGAGGGCGCGGCCGAGCGCCTCCTGCGCAGCTTCGGCTTGTCGCTGCTGGTGCCTGACCATTGCTACGCCGATGTGGCCGAGTGGGTCGACAAGACGCACCTCAAGGGCCGGATCGTCTACTACCGCGTGCGTGCCGCATCGCGCAGCGAGGCCTTGCCGGGCCTGCATCGTGATTCGCTGGCGCGCAAGCTGTCCATCAAGCCGGATTCGCCTTTCTACGACTGGGTCGAACGCGAGGTTGCCCATCGATTCGATGTGGCCTGCTGCGCAACGCGGGAGCAGTTTCGCCGCGAGACGCACGCGATCACCCGTGCAGGGCAGATCAAGGCCAAGGGCGAGCGACATGAGAAGGACGACCGGCACCGCCTGGACGACCGCGGCCGCTACGTGCTGGGCTGGAGCAACGCGGCGAAGATTGCCGCGCTGGAATCGAAGGCGCGCATCCTGGAGCAGCAGTTGGGCGACGTGGGCAGCCGGATCGCCGGCATGCAGGCGGAACTGGACGCGTTGCGGGAGCGCACGACCGTGTTGGCGAAGCTGGACGTCTATGACGACTTCGCCGAACTCGATTGGCAATCGGTGGCGGCCGAGGTGGCAAGGCTGGCACGCGAAAAGGCCGAGGTCGAAGCGGCGTCCGACATCCTGAAGGCACTGACCCTGCAGCTAGAGGCCATCACCGAAGCCATCGGGAAGACCGAACGCGAACTCAATGATCGTCGCGACCTCCGGTCGAAGACCGAGCAGAAGAAGTCCGATGCCCAGGCGCTGCGCGTGCAGACGCAAGCCACGCTGGACGAGCCCGGCGCCGCGGCCGGTGCTGCGGTGTTTCCAAGGCTCGACAGCCTGCGCGCGGAAGCCCTCGGCGCGCACCAGTTGACCGTCGAATCCTGCGACAACCGCGAGCGCGACCTGCGCGACTGGCTGCAGTCGCAGATCGATGCGGAGGACCACAAGATCAAGCGCCTGCGCGACAAGGTGATCCAGGCGATGGCTTCCTACAAGGAGGCCTACAAGCTCGAGACCGCCGAGGTCGACGCCAGCATCGAGGCGGCCTTCGAATACCAGGCGATGCTGCGCGACCTGCAGGCGGACGGCTTGCCGCGCTTCGAGGCGACCTTCAAGGACCTGCTCAACGAGAACACCATCCGCGAAGTCGCCAACTTCAAGTCGCAACTCGAACGCGAGCGCGAGACCATCAAGGAGCGCATCGCGCGGATCAACGAGTCGCTGACGCAGATCGACTACAACCCCGGGCGCTACATCGAGCTGCAGGCGCAGGCCACCAACGATGCCGAGGTGCGCGACTTCCAGACCGAACTGCGCGCCTGTACCGAAGGCACGCTCACCGGCTCGGACGACGCGCAGTATTCCGAAGCCAAGTTCCTGCAGGTGCGCCAGATCATCGAGCGCTTCCGTGGTCGCGAAGGGCAGACGGAGCAAGACCGGCGCTGGACCGCCAAGGTCACCGACGTTCGCAGCTGGTTCATCTTTGCGGCCAGCGAGCGCTGGAAAGAGGGCGGCGCCGAGCACGAGCACTATTCCGATTCGGGCGGCAAGTCTGGCGGCCAGAAGGAAAAGCTGGCCTACACGATCCTCGCGGCGAGCCTTGCCTACCAGTTCGGCCTGGAGTGGGGCGCGGTGCGATCCAGGTCCTTCCGCTTCGTGGTGATCGACGAGGCTTTCGGCCGCGGCTCCGACGAGTCGGCGCAGTACGGGCTGCGCCTGTTCGCACAGCTCAATCTCCAGTTGCTGATCGTGACGCCGCTGCAGAAGATCCACATCATCGAGCCCTACGTCTCCAGCGTCGGTTTCGTCCACAACGAGCAGGGGCGCGATTCGCGGCTGCGCAATCTTTCCATCGAGGAATACCAGGCGGAAAAGGCCAAGGCCGGAAGATGAACTGGACGCAGTCGGCCGACCTGCGGGGCCAGGTGCTCAAGCTTTGGGAGCGGGGCGACTTGCTCTCCAGCATGGCGACGGGCGAGCCGCTATTCCCGCGAAGGCTGCAACTGCGGACGCCCACGTCCGCCGAGATGACCGATCGATTCGATGCGGTGCGCGCCTGGAGTCGCGACATCCGGGCCTCGGGCTGCCGCGTCGTGATGCGCGAATTCCGGCACCGGGTGCTGGGCGACAACGCGCTGCCGCAGGAAGCGTGGGTCGATTCGATGGAGGAAGCGCTGGCGCTGATCGGCAAGCGCAAGGAGGGGCAGCGCTTTGCCACGCTGGTGGCCGTCACGCAGTCACGACAGCCGCTGCTGTTGCCATGGCTGGCCCGGCGACCCTTGCGGGCGCTGGAACTCGCGCACGAATGGCAGCGCTTGCTGGCGATCGTTGCATGGGTCGAGGCGCGTCCGCGGCCTGGTGTCTACCTGCGGCAAGTCGACATTCCGGGCGTCCACACCAAGTTCATCGAAGCCCATCGCGGCGTGCTTTCGGAGTTGCTGGACCTTGTGCTGCCAGCGGAGGTCGTGGAGGCGAAGGCTTCGGGCATCCAGGCGTTTGCGCAACGCTACGGTTTCCGCGACAAGGGGCTTCGAATCCGCTTTCGCATCCTGGATGCGAAGTTCGCCCTCGGTGCGGCTGCCCTGGCGCAGGACATTGCGGTGGACGCGCCGACCTTCGCGCGCCTGGACCTCGGTGTGTCGCGCGTGTTCATCACCGAGAACGAGATCAATTTCCTGGCGTTTCCACCGGTCGAATCCGCTGTGGTGATCTTTGGCTCTGGCTACGGCTTCGAAATGCTGGCCGAGGCCGGATGGCTGAACAGGACGCGTGTTCACTACTGGGGTGACATCGACACACATGGATTCGCGATCCTCGACCAGCTGCGTGCCCGTTTCGCGCATGTCGACTCGTTCCTCATGGACCGCGCGACCTTGATGGCCCATGAGACGCAGTGGGTCGAGGAGGCCACGCAGACCTTGCGCGACCTGCCACGGCTCCGTCCGCCAGAGCAGGCGCTCTACGACGACCTGCGCGACAACCGCCTGCGTCCAAGGCTGCGCCTGGAGCAGGAGCGCATCGGCTATGCGTGGGTCGAAAGCGCGTTGGCCTTGCTGGCCTGATCAAAGATCCGTGCGCAGCTTCCAGATCTCCGGAAACAGCACCACGTCCAGCATCTTGCGCAGGTAGCTCACGCCGCCGGTGCCGCCGGTGCCGCGCTTGAAACCGATCACGCGCTCCACGGTGGTCACATGCCGGAAGCGCCAGAGACGGAAGGCGTCCTCGATGTCGGTGAGCTTCTCGCCGAGCTGGTAGACCTCCCAATGCTTGTGCGGGTCGCGATAGGCCACCAGCCAGGCTTGTTCGACCTCGTCGCTGGCTTCGTACGGCAAGGTCCAGTCGCGGTCGAGATGGTTCGCGGGAACGGGCAAGCCATGGCGGGCCATCAGCCGCAAGGCCTCGTCGTAGAGCGAGGGCGAGCGGTAGGCGGCGTCCACGCGCGCCAGCAGGTCGGGCCGGTGCTCGTGCGGCTTGAGCATGGCCGCGTTCTTGTTGCCCAGCGCGAACTCGATGCAACGGTATTGCGCGCTCTGGAAGCCGCTGGACTTGGCAAGGTAGGGCCGCATCGCGCTGTACTCGGGCGGCGTCATGGTCGACAGCACGGTCCAGGCGCTCACCAGCTGTTCCATGATGCGCGTCACTCGCGCCAGCATCTTGAAGGCGTCGGGCAACTGGTCGGCGGCGACGCAGCGGATGGCCGCGTGCAGTTCGTGCAGCATCAGCTTCATCCACAGCTCGCTGGTCTGGTGCTGCACGATGAACAGCATCTCGTCATGCGCGGGCGAAAGCGGATGCTGCGCGTTCAGCACTGCGTCGAGATGCAGGTAGTCGCCATAGCTCATCGACTCGCTGAAGTCGAGTTGCGCCTTTTCCTCGTGGACGATTTTTTCAGTGCTCATCAGAACCTTCATGCTGCGCGCTGCGGTGAGAACGCGCTTGGGCGGGCGGCCGGGCGATGTTCATGGGGCCGTTCACGTCACTGCATTCTTCGCGTTGAACTCAGCGCGCTTCCAATCGGCCGTCTCCAACACCTGCAACAGATGCTCCACCGAATTCCATACGTCTTCGAAGCCCAGGTACAGCGGAGTGAAGCCGAATCGCAGGATGTCCGGCGCCTGGTCGTCGCCGGCGCGGTAGTCGCCGATCACGCCGCGCGCGATCAGCGCCTGCACGATGGCATAGGCGCCCTCGGCGCGGCTCAGGCACACCTGCGAACCGCGTTCGGCATGCGCGCGGGGAGTCACCAGCGACAGGCCATGCCCGCCGCAGCGTTGTTCGACCAATTGAATGTACAGGTCGGTGAGCGCCAGCGACTTCTTGCGCAACGCCGCCATGCCGCCCAGCGGCTCGGCGGCCAGCACGGTGTCGAGTCCGCATTCCAGGCCCGCGAGCGCCACGATGGGCTGTGTACCGCACAGGTATCGGGAGACGCCCGCTGCGGGGCGGTAGTGCGGCGTCATTTCGAAGGGCGCCGCATGGCCCCACCAGCCGGACAAGGGCTGGACGAACTTGTCCGCATGCCGCGCATGCACCCACGCAAACGCCGGTGCGCCGGGGCCGCCGTTGAGGTACTTGTAGCCGCAGCCGATGGCGTAGTCGGCATCGCTGTCGTTGAGCGCCACCGGCACGGCGCCCGCGCTGTGCGCCAGGTCCCAGACGGTGAGCACGCCGGCCGCGTGCGCGGCAGCCGTGATGGCCTTCATGTCGTGCATCGCGCCGGTGCGGTAGTTGACGTGCGTGAGCATCAGCACGGCCACTTCATCGGTCAGCACGGCGGGCAGTTCGCTTGCGTCGATCAACTTCAGCGTGAAACCGCGCTCGCGACACATCGACTCGGCGATGTAGAGGTCGGTCGGGAAGTTGCTGCGCTCGCTGACCACCAGCTTGCGCCCCGTGGCGGCCTGCTGCGAGAGGGCGGCGAACAGCACCTTGTAGAGGTTGATCGAGGTGCTGTCGGTGCACACCACTTCGCCCGGTGCGGCGCCGATGAGCCGGCCGACCTTGTCACCCAGGCGTTGCGGCAGGTCGAACCAGCCGGCGCTGTTCCAGGAGCGGATCAGGCCTTCGCCCCATTCCTTCGCCACCACCTCTGCGATGCGCGCGGGCGCGGCCTTGGGCAGCACGCCGAGCGAGTTGCCGTCGAGGTAGATCACGCCTTTAGGCAGGATGTATTGGTCGCGCAATGCGGCCAGCGGGTCTTGCGCATCGAGTGCGCGGCAGTCGTCAAGAGTCATTTTCGGTTTCTTGTCAGTTGTCCACCACGCGATCGCGTGACCCGCGATGCGTGAACGAGGGCGAGCAATGCCTGTTCGTGGGCACCCGCGGAACCGGCTTTGCCGGGCCGCTGGGTGCGCCCCCTTGAGGGGGAGCGCCGCAGGCGCATTCGGGGGTGGGTTTCATCTCTCGCGCAGTACTGCGCGGACGGGGGAGGCATCGGCGCTGACCAGCTTGAGCGGCAGCGCGATGAGTTCGTAGTCGCCTTCGGGCACGTCGTCGAGCACCAGGTTCTCCAGCACGCGCAAGCCGAGGCGGCGAATGACCTGGTGGCTGTCGAGCGTCTTGCTGTCGGCCGGGTCGATGCTGGCGGTGTCGATGCCGATGAGCTTCACGCCGAGCGCGGCAAGGCGTTCGATGGTCGAAGGTGCGTACGCGGCAAGGGCACCGTCCCACTGATGGACGGGCGCACGTTGGTAAGTGCGCACCAGCACGCGAGGCGGCAAGGCGGCGACGGCGTGCTCGATGTGCGCCCACTCGATCAAGGGGCCGCGCGCGATCGCATGGATCACGCGGCACGGCCCGAGAAAGGGCCCGAGGTCCACGTCGCCGATCGTCGCGCCGGCCGGGTCGTAGTGCAACGGTGCATCCGCATGCGCGCCGACGTGCGGCGACATCGTGATCTCGCTCACGTTCACCGGGCAGCCGGGTCCGATGCTCGCAGCCCAGCGTTGCTGGTACGGCGTGTCACCGGGGAATACCGGCGCGCCGACGTACACCGGTGGCGAGATGTCCCAGAGGCGGGGTGCAGGAAATGTCATGGGCGCAAAGGTAGCGCCGTACGCGATGTCATGGTGTCGGTTATTCCCAACGACCGCGTCACGAAATGAAGCTGCGGCGTAAGTTTCACGGGGCCGCCCATGACAACCAAAAGCCTCATTGATACGTAACGATCGGGTTGGCGCGGCAGATTTGCGCGCCGCATTCCGGCAGAATCAATCGCTTGCACGGTGAATGCTTTTGGACAGGGCGTTCATCTGCATCCGGTGGCGGGCAGCGGTTCTTGCGAACTGTTCCCGGTGTGCCGCTGGTCGCGCAGGATCGTGTCAGGGGGGAAGAACAATGACATCGCAAACGCAGATGCACCTTGGAGCCGTTCGCAGGGTTTGCCCTTGCCACGGCCAGCCTTTCACAGCCAGGGGTTGGGATTCAGTCCCCGATCCCGGCCATTTCGGACAGCGCGGCGGCCCTCCCGGGACGGGATGAGGCTGCGAGCGTTCGACGCAACGTGCCGGACAGCGCTCGCCGACGGAACGATTCGCCGCATCCGGAGGACGTTCCATGCGAGTCGCGGCCGTGCCACCTTGCGTCGCGCCTTCCACATCGCCTGAACCTTTCGCGAAGGCGCTGCATCGCGCAGCAGCCTCCGCCGGAAGTCTCGCCCCGCATCGCGCGGGCGCCATGCACTACATATTCAAGCAACAGGGAGAGCCATCGTGCAAACATATTCAAGACGTTCGAAGACACATGCCGGCCTGGTCTGGTTCGGGCTGCTTCTGGGGGTGGTCGGGGCCTTGCTGGCTGCCGGTGGCCTCTATCTCGTCACCTTGGGCGGGTCGTGGTATTACCTCATTGCGGGGGCCGGGACGCTGCTGTCAGGCGTTTGGATTTCGCAGGATCGGCTCAAGGGCGTCGGCCTTTATCTCGCCGTGTTCGGCTTCACGGTACTGTGGACGCTCTGGGAATCGGGCCTCAATGTCTGGGGGTGGGTGCCGCGGACCCTTGCGCCAGCGGGACTGGCCTTCCTCGCGTTGTTCCTCGTGCCCCTGTTTCGCAAGACCGCGCCATCGGCCTCGGTCAAGAAAGCCTCGCTTCTTGGGGGCAGCGCCCTGGTTCTGGCCCTTCTCGCCATGGTGATCTCCCTGCTCTTTCCGCACGGCATGGTCTACAACAAGGACGTAGCCATCACCCCTGGCGAGGTGTCCGCGACGACCGCGGCGGCGGGTGACGAATGGCGCGACTACGGCCGCACCGGCGAGCAGACCCGCTACGCGCCCTTCGACCAGATCAACCGCAGCAACGTCGACAAGCTGGAAGTCCTCTGGACCGCACGGCACGGGGACATTGCGACCTACGGCAACGAGAACCAGAACACCCCGCTGTATGTCGACGGCAGCCTCTACCACTGCTCGCCCAGCGACATCGTGACGGCGCTCGACGGCGCCACCGGCAAGATCAAGTGGCAGTTCGATCCCAAGGCCAAGGCGCCTTTCTGGCATCGCTGCCGCGCCGTTTCCTACTACGACCCGGGCCCGGGCGACTCCTGCGGTCCGCGCATCGTGCTGGCCACCATCGATTCGCGCCTGCTTGCCGTGCGTACCAAGGACGGGCAACTCTGCGAGACCTTTGGCGACAAGGGCACTGTCAGCCTGATGACGGGCATCGGCGATTCGCCGGCCGGCCTGTACATGCAGACCAGCGGGACGATGATCGCCGGCAACAAGATCATCATGGGCGGATGGGTGGGCGACAACGTCATGGTCGGGGAAGCCTCCGGCGTGATCCGCGCCTTCGATGCCGCCACCGGCGAACTGGCCTGGGCCTGGGACCTGGGCAACCCCGCCATCACCAAGCTGCCGCCCGCGGGCCAGACCTACACCCGCGGCACGCCCAACGTCTGGACGACGATGAGCTACGACCTGAAGCTCGGCCTGGTGTACCTGCCCACCGGCAATGCCACGCCCGACTACGTGGTCGAGCATCGCCGGCCGTTCGACAACGAATATGCATCCGCCGTCGTCGCCCTCGACCTCAACACCGGCAAGGAAAAGTGGAAGTTCCAGACCACCCACCTGGACCAGTGGGACTACGACGTGCCGGCGCCGCCGTCGCTGGTCGATGTGCCTGGCAAGAACGGCGAGAAGATCCCGGCGCTGATCCAGATCACCAAGCGCGGCCAGATCTTCATGCTCGACCGCCGGACCGGCGCGCCCATTGCCGAAGTGGAAGAACGCCCGGTGCCCCAAGGTCACACGGAAGGCCAGTACTACGCCAAGACGCAGCCCTACTCCGTGGGGATGCCGGCGATCGGTGCCGAACCCCTGCGCGAGGACCGGACCTGGGGCATGACGCCGCTGGATCACCTCTATTGCCGCATCAAGTTCAAGTCGCACATCTACCACGGTGACTTCACCCCGCCCGACGTGAAGCCCTACCTGTTCTCGCCGGGCAACAACGGCGGGTTCAACTGGGGTGGCGCGTCGGTCGACCAGTCGCGCAACCTGCTGATCGTCAACGACATCCGCATGCCGATTTCCGCCCACTTCATCTCACGCGCCGAAGCCGACGCGCTGCCCGACGTGGATGCGCACGGCACCTATTCCAAGATGATCGGCACGCGCTTCGGCATGTATCTCGTCAACTTCCTCTCGCCGATGGAAGTGCCGTGCATGCAGGGGCCCTACGGAACGATGACCGCGATCGATCTTGTCTCGCGCAAGATCGTCTGGCAGGTTCCGGTGGGCACCACCAAGGAGGTCGGGCCGTTCGGTCTCCGCATGGGCGTGCCGTTCAACGTCGGCATGCCGACGCTGGGCGGCACGGTCGCCACCAAGGGCGGCGTCGTCTTCATCTCCGGCACGCAGGACTACTACCTGCGCGCGTATGACGTCGAGACCGGCAAGGAACTGTGGAAGGGTGCGCTGCCCACCGGCGGCGAGGCGACGCCGCTCACCTACATCGACAAGGCGTCTGGGCGGCAGATCGTGCTGGTCAATGCTTCCGGTGCGCCGCACAACCCACGCGACCGTGGCGACTACCTCATCGCCTACGCATTGCCAGCCGCGGCCAAGTGAAGCGCGCCCTGCTGGCGAGCGGGTGACTCGCTGGCGGGGTATTCATCGTGCAACCGCAGCCAGCCGTAGGTCGGCTCCTGCGGCCAGCCCGCGGGTGATTGCTCCCAGGCTTCCTGCCGGCCCCATGGCGTGAGGTCGAGCAGGCCGAAGGTGTTGCTGGCCTGCTCCACGCCGCGGCCCGAAGTGAACCAGCCCTGGAACACGCGCTCGCCCCGGCGGATGAACACCGACAGGCCGAAGGATGCGTTGTCCTGCGCCGTGACCATGTCTTCATGGAAGGTCGAGCCATGACATGACACCCACGGAAAGGTCCAGCCCATGCGCGCCTTCACCTGCTCGATCTGCGGCACCTTCGCGCGCGCCACCATCGTGAAAGTGGTGCGCCGCGCATGCAGGTGCGCGAAGTTGTTCATCAGGTTGTCGCTGTACTTGGAGCAGCCCGGGCAGATGTGGTCCGAGCCGTCGTTCAGCATGTTGTGATAGACGATGAGCTGGTCGCGGCCGTCGAACAAGTCGATGAGGCGCAGGTCGTTGCGAGTGGGCGAGGCGAAGCGATAGTCGTGCACGATCTCGGTCATGGGCAGGCGTCGTCGCCGGGCGTTCAGCGCGTCGTGGGAGCGCATGAGTTCCTTCTCGGCCTTGAGCAATTCGTCGCGCTGGGCTTGCCAGTCGGCGCGGGAGACGATCTCGGGGTAGTTCAATCGGGCCTCCAGTCGGAATGATGTGAACACTGTACACATCATTGGAGGATGTGTACGGGTTCGACTGAAGGCCCTTCAGCAGGCGCGGGAACAAGCGACGCCAAAAAAAGGCGCCGCGGTCCCTGGCTGCGCTCGAGTCGAGACCGCGACAATCAGTCGCACATGGGAGGACTGTTGATGTATCGCATCCTGTTGACGCTGATGCTCGCCGCGCTGGGCGGCTGTGCCATTGCACCCTCGCACCCGGCATTGATCGGTGCGGCCCTGCCGGAGCTCATTCCGGTTCGCGAATTCGTCGCCAATCGGCAAGCGACCGGCGCCTATCGCGTGTCGCCCGACGGCAAGAAGCTCGCATGGATGGGCGTCTCCGGCGTCGTGCCGGCCATCTGGGTGAAGACCATCGGTGGCACGGACGACAAGGCGTTCCCCATTCGCGCCCGGCACTATGTCTGGTCGGGGGACAGTCGTTTCCTCGTGGCGCTCGTCGACCCGGCCGGAGACGAGGACATGCATGTCCATGTCGCGGCTGTCGACGGCTCGGCGGGCTTCATTGACCGTACGCCTTTCGCGAAAACCCGGGCTGGGGTCAATCGTGTTATCGACGACACGGCAGCCTTGATCATCGAAACCAATCAGCGGGACAAGAAGGTCTTCGACCCGTACCGGCTCGACCTGGAGACCGGAAAGCTCACACGCATTGTCGAAAACCCCGGCACCGTGGCATGGTGGGGATTCGATCGTGCCGGCGTGTTGCGCGCAAGATTGGTGCTGGAGGGCGAGCGCAGCATGCTGCAATTGCCCGATCCGCAGGCCACCCCTTCCGCTTGGCGCACAACGGCCAGCTGGGACCGCGATTCAGGGCTGAGGGTGCTGGACTTCACCGACGGCGGAGCGGCCGCCTGGGCGCTTTCGAACCGTGGCCGCGACAAGACCGCGCTTGTCAAGCTGACCTTGGCGACAGGCGCCGAGGCCGTGGAATACGCCGCCCCGGAAGTCGATGGGGACAACGCGTTGCTCGCCAAGTCGTCCAGGCTGCCGATGGCGGCGTACTCGTTGCCGGATTACCCGCGTCTCGCGGTATTCGACGCCGCGTTGCGCGCTCGTCTCGCCGCGCTGAGCGACGGAGGGCCGGCGGAAATCGCGGTGAGCAGCCGCGATGACGCCGACCAGGTGTTGACGGCAACGGTCACCACGGAGCGGGGTACCCGGACGTTCCTGCTGGCAGGCAAGGAGGCGCCACCTCAACTGCTCGGCGAATCGCAACTCAGCTTGATCGCATCGTTATTGGCGACGACGAAACCGATCGCGTACGTCAGCCGCGACGGTCTCACGGTCCACGGCTATCTCACGCTGCCGCAGGGCGTTCCACCAGGACCGCTCCCGATGGTCTTGCTGGTTCACGGCGGGCCGATGTTGCGCGACCGGTGGGCCGAGGAAAGCCCGAGCCGATCGTTGAAGCAGTTTCTTGCCAACCGCGGCTATGCGGTCCTGCAAGTCAACTATCGCGGGTCGTCGGGCTATGGTCGCGCTTTCATGGAAAAAGCCATCGGGGAATTTGCCGGGAAGATGCACGACGACCTGATCGACGGCGTGCGCTGGGCGGTCGACACCGGCGTCGCTGACCCCCGACGCGTGGCGATCTATGGCGCCAGCTACGGTGGCTACGCCGCGCTGGTCGGTGCGACCTTCACCCCGGAGGTGTTCGCCTGTGCTGTCGATGTCGTCGGCGTTTCGGATCTGGCGAGGCTGCTGGAAACCGTGCCGCCGTATTGGGAGTTTGGCCTGCACTGGTGGCGCCGCTACGTCGGCGATCCTGCCGACCCGGCGCAGCGCAAGGTGATGGATGCCAAGTCACCCGTCTACATGGCGCAACGTGCGCAGCGGCCGATCCTGGTGATGCACGGCGTCAACGATCCGCGCGTCAAGCTGGAACAGTCGCAGCGCATGGTGGAAGCCTTGCGCGCGGCAAACAAGACGGTGGAGTTCGTCACCTTCAAGGGCGACGGGCACGGCAACCAGAAGTGGCCGAACAACCTCACGATGTACCGCAAGACCGAGGACTTCCTGGCAAGTTGCCTGGGTGGTCGAAGCACCGGCTTCGACTACTACCAGTTGGGGGCTTGGGCCTTCTAGGCGTTGACTCTGCCGAGCAGCAGGAACTCCATGAGCGCCTTCTGCGCGTGCATCCGGTTCTCCGCCTCGTCCCACACCACCGATTGCGGTCCATCGATCACATCCGCCTCGACCTCTTCGCCGCGATGCGCCGGCAGGCAGTGCATGAACAGCGCATCCGGCTGCGCGACAGCCATCATCTCGCTGTCCACGCACCAGTCGGCGAAGGCCTTGCGGCGCGCCTCGTTCTCGGCCTCATAGCCCATGCTGGTCCACACGTCGGTGGTCACCAGGTCGGCACCGCGGCAGGCTTCCATCGGGTTCTTGAAGACCTTGTAGCTGTCATTCGACCGGATGCCCGCCACCGATTGGTCCACCTCATAGCCGCTCGGCGTGCTCACATGCACCTTGAAGCCGAGGATCTCGCTGGCCTGCAGCCAGGTGTTGGCCATGTTGTTGCCGTCGCCGACCCAGGCGACCGTCTTGCCCTTGATCGAGCCGCGGTGCTCGATGAAGGTGAAGATGTCCGCCAGGATCTGGCAGGGATGGAACTCGTTGGTCAGGCCGTTGATGACCGGCACGCGCGAGTGCTCGGCAAACTTCTCGATCTTTGTCTGCTCGTAGGTGCGGATCATCACGAGGTCGACCATGCGGCTGATGACCTTGGCGCTGTCGTCGATGGGCTCGGCGCGGCCCAGCTGGCTGTCGCCGGTGGTCAGGTGCACCACGCTGCCGCCGAGCTGGTACATGCCGGCCTCGAAGCTCACGCGCGTGCGGGTCGAGGCCTTCTCGAAGATCATCGCCAGCGTGCGGTCGACCAGCGGCTGGTGCCGCTCGTAGGCCTTGAACTTCTTCTTGATGAAGGCCGCGCGCTCGAACAGGTGCGCGTACTCGTCGGCCGTGAAGTCGGAGAACTGAAGGTAGTGCCGGACTTCCGTCATGCCTTGGGCTCCGCCAGGAAGGCCTTCACGATCGGCGCCAGGATGGCCACGATCTCGTCGGCTTCCGCGATCGTCAGGATCAGCGGCGGCACGAGGCGGATCACGCTGTCGGCGGTCACGCTCAGCAGCAGGCCGGCCTCGCAGGCGCGATTCAGGATGATGCCGCAGGGGCGGTCCAGTTCGATGCCCAGCATCAGCCCCTGGCCGCGCACTTCCTTCACGCCCGGCATGCGCGAGAACTCACGTTCCAGCGCCGACTTGAGGTGCGCGCCGACGGTCGCGGCGTTCTCGAGCAGGTTCTGCTCTTCCATGATGCGGATGGTCTCGATGCCCGCGCGCATGGCCAGCGGATTGCCGCCGAAGGTGGTGCCGTGGTTGCCCGGCTGGAACAGGTTCGCCGCCTTCGGGCCCGCGACGACAGCGCCGATCGGCACGCCCGAGCCCAGGCCCTTGGCCAGCGGCATGACGTCCGGCTTGATTCCGGCCCACTGGTGCGCGAACCACTTGCCGGTGCGCCCCATCCCGCACTGCACCTCGTCGATCATCATGAGCCAGTCCTTCTGGTCGCAGAGGGCGCGCACCTGCTTCAGGTAGTCCCAGCGCATCGGGTTGATGCCGCCTTCGCCCTGGATGGTCTCGAAGAACACGGCCACCACGTTCGGATTGCCTTCCGTGGCCTTCTTCAGCGCCTCGATGTCGTTCAGCGGCACACGGATGAAGCCCTCGACCAGTGGGCCGAAACCGGCCTGGATCTTCGGGTTGCCCGTGGCCGACAGCGTGGCGATCGAGCGGCCATGGAAGGCCTTCTCGTAGACCACGATCTCGGGCTTCTCGATGCCCTTCTCATGGCCGAACTTGCGTGCCAGCTTGAGCGCGGCTTCGTTGGCTTCCAGGCCGGTGCAGCAGAAGAAGGCATTGGTCAGGCCCGACAGCTCGGTCAGCTTGGCCGCCAGCGCTTCCTGGCCCGGCACGTAGTAGTAGTTGGAGCTGTGGATCAGCTTGGTGATCTGGTCCTGCAGCGCGGGCACCAGTTCGGGGTGGTTGTGTCCCAGCGTGTTGACGGCGATGCCGCCGAGGCCGTCGAGGTAGGCCTTGCCATTCGTGTCCCAGACTCGGCAGCCTTGCCCGTGCGACATCGCGATCGGCAGGCGACCGTAGGTGTTCATGACGTGGGGCGAAGTGGGCTGGGGAATGGCGCTCATTGTTCGAATCTCCGAAAAGGGAAGCGAATTCTAGGGCGACCACCTTCGCGCTTTGCTGAGGATTGCGCATCACAGCAATGCCCTTGGCACGGCGCATGCAAGGTCGCCAGCTAAAATCGTTGTGCGCCGCAGCACAACGCCTCGCCGGCCGCCAACCCGCCCCATGGACATTCCCAGCACCAAGAAACTTTTCATCCAGGGCGTCACCCACGACGGCCGGACTTTCAGGCCGAGCGACTGGGCCGAGCGCCTGGCCGGCGTGATGAGTTCGTTCCGCCCCGGCGGCGCAACGCCCGACAGTTACCTGAGCTACTCGCCATGGTGCGTGCCCACGACCATCAACAACGTCAAGTGCGTGATCGTCAGCCCCGAGCTGCGCGACCATGACGTGATGGCTTGGGACTTCGTCATTAACTTCGCCCGCGACAACGATTTGACGGTGGGCGAGGCCTGCATCCTGCCCGAATAAAGACAAAGCGATCGCCCATGAAAAAACCGCCCGAAGGCGGTTTTTCACTTTTGCTTCAGCGCACCCCTGTCAAACGGCGGATGAAAGCACTGTGGCGATCATCCGGGCTTGGCCCGACTCTTTAAGTCAGGCGGCGGCTGCGGGGGCCAGGGCGAGTGCCTTGACCTTGGCCGACAGGCGGCTCTTGTCGCGAGCTGCCTTGTTCTTGTGGAAGATGCCCTTGTCGGCGACGAGGTCGACAATGCTCTGGGCCTTGGCGAACAGGTCCTTCGCCTTGGTCACGTCGCCGGCCAGCACGGCCTTTTCGACGTTCTTCACAGCGGTACGGTATTTGGAGCGCAGCGAGGTGTTCGCAGCGTTGAGCTTGACGTCCTGGCGGACGCGCTTGCGGCCCGACGCGAGGCGCGGGTTCTTCTTTTTGGGTTTGGCTGATGCCATGATTAGTTAATCCTTGTGTCTGGGGATGTTGCAGCAAAGCCAGCGATTATAGCGCGCAGCAGGAAACGCGCCACTTCGCGCCGGCCCGCCGACCCTCTTCCGGGGTAACACCCATGGCTCCGGAAAGCCGGCTCCGAGGTGTTTCACGAACCGGCTTCGCTTCCGTCGCCTCCGGGGAGAGGGCGTGGCGGAGCAGCCTAAACTCCTCGGCGCCGTGTCCCTATTCAAATCCGCCTCCACCGTCTCGCTGTTGACGCTTGCCTCGCGCATCACCGGGCTCATCCGCGATGTGCTCTTCAGTTCGGTATTCGGCGTCAACGCGCTGACAGACGCCTACTACGTCGCCTTTCGTATACCCAACTTGTTCCGTCGGGTATTGGGGGAGGGCGCGTTCAGCCAGGCTTTCGTGCCGGTGCTGGCGGCCTGCAAGACGGAGGAGGGTGAGGCGGGCGCGAAGAATCTCGTGGACCACGTCGGGACGCTGCTGACCTGGACGCTGGTGGTGCTGTGCATCGTCGGGGTCGTCGGGGCGCCGCTCATGGTGTGGGCGATGGCGAGCGGGCTGCAGAAATCAGGCGGCTTCGACGGGGCCGTGGTCATGACGCGCTGGATGTTCCCGTACATCGGCTTCATGTCGCTGGTGGCGCTGGCGGGCGGCATCCTGAACACTTGGCGTAAGTTCGTGGTGCCGGCGGCTTCGCCGGTGCTGCTGAACGTGGCGCTCATCACGTCGATCGTCATCGGGGCGCCGCTGTTCAAGCACTGGGGCATCGAGCCGATCTACGCGCAATGCGTCGGTGTGATGGTCGGGGGCGTGCTGCAACTTGCACTGCAACTGCCAGCGCTGAAGAAGATCGGCATGCTCCCGCGCATCGGCGTGCGGATCGCGGCCATTCGGGAAGCCTGGAACGATCCGACGACGCGCAAGATCCTGCGCCTGATGCTCCCGGCCCTCATCGGCGTCAGCGGCGCGCAGATTTCGTTGCTGATCAACACGCAGATCGCCTCGCACCTGGCCGAGGGCAGCGTCACCTGGATCACCAATGCCGACCGGCTGATGGAGTTTCCGAGCGCGATGCTGGGCGTGGCCCTCGGCGTTGTCCTGATGCCGCAACTCGCCAGTGCCCGCGCCGCAAAGGACGAAACGCGCTTCTCTGCCATGCTCGACTGGGGCCTGCGCCTCATCGTGCTGCTCACGGTGCCCTGTGCGCTGGCCTTGCTGGTGTTCGCCAAGCCGCTGGTGGCGGTGCTGTTCCACAACGGCGCCTTCGACGACGCGAGCGTGCTGCGCACGGCCGACGCGCTGGTCGGCTACGGCACCGGGCTGCTGGGCATCGTCTCGATCAAGGTACTGGCCGCAGGCTTCTACGCGCGCCACGACATGCGCACGCCGATGCGCATCAGCCTTGGCACGTTGGCGCTCACTCAGGTGCTGAACATTGCGTTGGTGCCGTACCTGCAGCACGCGGGGCTTACGCTGTCGATCGGCCTCGCGCAGCTGGTGAACGCTACGCTCTTGCTCGTGATGCTGCGTCGAGTCGGGAGTTACAAGCCGGCGGCGGGCTGGTGGCTCTTCCTTGCGCAGGTGACCGCAGGCACGTTGCTGATGGGGGCATTGCTGGTCTGGGCCAACGGCTATTTCGACTGGATCGCGCTGCGAGAGCATCGCTTGTTGCGCATCGGCCTTCTGGCGGCCGTCATTGCGGGGGCTGGTGTGCTGTATTTCGGCGTGCTCACGCTGGCGGGCGTCAAGTTGCGGAGTTTCATGCGGCGCTGATGCCCCGCTGAGGCCCGCCTGAAGTTCGGAAGTGCGCCGGGTGGCGTACACCGCCTTGACGCTCTCCGCGCGCTCTACTACAAAGACACATGCCGTTGAGCCTTTCCGCGCCCACCGCCCTGGAGTACTTCCGTACCTTGGTGGAGAGCGACGACCATTTCCCGCTGCTGGAGGCGGCCGCCAGCCTTGCGCAGGACGAATATCCCGACCTCGACGTGCAGCAGGTGCTGGGCGACATCGACCAGTTGCTGGCCCGCCTCAAGCGCCGCCTGCCGGCCGATGCAGCGCCCTTGCAACGGTTGCGCCTGCTCAATCAATTCTTTTTCCATGACCTGAATTTCGGCGGCAACGTCAACGACTACTACGACCCCGACAACAGCTACCTGAACGCCGTGTTGCGCACGCGCCGCGGCATCCCGATCTCGCTGGCCGTGCTGTGGATGGAGCTTGCGCAGGGCCTCGGCCTGCAGGCGCGGGGTGTCGGCTTCCCGGGGCATTTCATGCTCAAGGTGACGCTGCCGAAGGGGCAGGTTGTGATCGATCCCTTCACCGGCCGGTCGCTCTCGCGCGAGGAACTCACCGAGCGGCTGGAACCCTACAAGCGCAGCAACGGCCTGGTCGGCGATTTCGATGTGCCGCTCGGCCTGTACCTGCAACCCGCCACGCCGCGCGACATCATTGCGCGCATGCTGCGCAACCTCAAGGAAGTGCACCGCACGCAGGAAGACTGGCAGCGTGCCATCGCGGTGCAGGACCGGCTCGTCGTGCTCCTGCCCGAGGCCTGGGGCGAACATCGCGACCGCGGCCTGGCGCATGCCGCGCAGGGCAATGCATCGCTCGCCGTGCGCGACCTCGAGACCTACCTGGCCCATGTGGAAGACGCGCTGGACATTGACGCGATTGCCGAGCGTGTCGCGGCCTTGCGCCGCGCCGAAAGCTGATGACCGCGGACCGGGACGGTGGTCCGCTCGGCTTGCCGCGCAGGACCCACGCAGCGCTCGGCATCGGTGTCGCGAGCAACCTGGGCACCCGGCACCAGTTCCATGGCATCCAGCCCGTGCTGCCCGTCTCTGACGTCACACGTGCGGCGCGCTACTTCCGCGATGTGCTCGGCTTCGAACTGGACTTCATCGCTGGCGAGCCGCCGAGCTATGCGCGTGTGCGGCATGTGCCCAGCGCCTTCGACGCGGACGTTCAAGGCGGGCGGCACGATCTGGCGCGGCCAGCAGCCATCGTGCCGGACGGTCACGGCCAGGGCGACGCCGTCTACATCCGCCTGTGGCAATGCAATGCGCGGGAAACCCGCCAATGGCGCGGAGAAATCGTCATCCATGTGGGCTACGACATTGATGGATTGCATGCGGCCTACCTGAAGCGCGGCGTCGATGTGATCGAGCCGCCGACGTCGCAGCCTTGGGGCCTTCGCGAATTTGCCATCCGCGAGCCCGACGGGCACGTGTTGCGTTTTTGCGGCTACCTGTAGGCCGCTGGGTCGGTCAGCGCCGCACAGACGCGGGCTGGCTCGAAGGCGATCCCGGCAGCCCGAACTGCCGCCAGGCGCGGCGCAATTGCGTATCGGAACTGAATCCCGCCCGCTCCGCTGCGCGCGTGACCGTGGCGCCGGAGCCCAGCGCGAGCTGCGCGCTGGCCAGGCGGATGCGGCGCAGGTACTCCAGCGGCGGCACGCCCGCATGCTCGACGAACAGGCGCGTCAGGTGCCGTGGCGAAGTCAAGGCGACACCGGCCATGCGCGGAACGTCCCAGTCGTTGCGGGGTTGCTCGCTCACTGCGTCCTGCACACGGTGCAACGCGGCATGCATGTGGTTGCGGTAGGCGAGGAAGGGCGACAGCTCCGGGTCGTGCGGGCCGCGCCGCAACGCCACCACCATCGTCTGCGCGACGTGGGCCGCCAGTGCTTCACCACAGTTCTCCCCGATGAGATGCAGCACCAGGTCGATGCCGGTCGTCACGCCGGCGCTGCTGTAGATCGGTGGGTCCAGCGCGAACACGCGGTTGGCGACCACGTCGCAGCGCGGCTCGATGCGTTGCAGCTCGTCGAGGTGATGGTGGTGCGTGGTGGCGCGCCGGCCGGCCAGATGACCCGCGTGCGCCGCAAGCACGGCGCCAGCGCAGATCGTGACCAGTTCGAGCCGTCCGGCCTCCAGTCGCAGGCCGCGCAGCCAGTGCAGCAGCGCGCGGGCTTCGTCGTTCTCGATGTCGATGGTGTTGCCGGGCAGCCCGACCAGCACCACCCAGGTGGCGCGGTCGTCCCATTGCGTCGGCAGCGGCGCCAGGCCTTGCAAGGCAACGCCGACCGACGTCACCGATGCCGGCTGCGTGCTGACGAATTCCATCGCGAACCGTGCCGGCTTGCCGCTCGTCAACAACTGCTGGTTGGCGATGCGCAAGGCCTCGGCCGGGCCGGCCCAGTCGAGCACCAGGCTGCGCGCCTGCAGCACGAAGACTACGCGGATGCTTCGGTCTCGTTCTGCGTCCATTCGAAGTCCATTTGTAGCGCCGTGCGCTCGGCCAGCGCGCGGCCTGCCAACCGCTCGACCAGGTGCAGGCTCATGTCGATCCCAGCGCTGATGCCGGCCGACGTGACGACACGGCCGTTGTCGATCCAGCGCGGGCCTTGCTGCACGCGCAGCGCCGGAAACTGTCGACGCAGATCAGCCACGTCTTCCCAATGCGTCGTGACCGTATCGCCATCGCCGACCACACCGGCCGCAGCCAACAGGAATGCGCCGGTGCAGACGGAGGCCGTGATGCGCGCCGCGCCGGCCTGCCGCGCGATCCACGCCAGCGTCGCGTCGCTCGCAATTGGCGCGTCGACGACACCGCCGGGCACGATCAATACATCGGCCTGCGGGCTGCGGGCCAGCGTGTGGTCCGGCAACAAGCGCAGGCCGGCGCGCGCTGCCACGTCCTGCCCTGCATGCGCCACGTCGGCCACCGAAGCCACCCACAACAAGGGCCGCGCGTCAGGATGCAGCCGCTGGTGCATGCGGGTCGCCGTCGTGAACACCTCGAACGGCCCTGCGAAGTCCAACGCCTCGACGCCGTCGAAGGCCAGGATCAGCACCTTAAACATGGGCGACTGCCTCCCTGTCGGCGAGCAAGGTGTCCGGTGGGCCCCAGCCCGGCAACTGGCTGATCCGCTCGAGCCACGCAGCCACGCCCGGCGGCACCTCGACCTGCGCCTGGTCGGCCCAGTACAGGTAGCCGCAGAGGCTGAAGTCGGCGATGCTCGGCGCGTCATCCAGGATGAATCGGCGGCCGTCGCTGAACTCCTGCTCCAGTCGACGGATGTCGTGTTCGTAGCGTCGCTCGAACCACACCAGCGAGCCTTCCGGATAGCTCAGCGCATCGAAGCGCCGCGCGAAACGCAGGTGGGCCAGGCTCAGGCCCAGCCGGTTCGCCTCCCAGAAAAGCCACTCCTGCGCACGCGCCAAGCGGACGGTGTCCTCGCCGCCGAAGCGGTGCGTCTGCGCGGCCAGGAGCAGCAGGATCGCGTTGGATTGCACGTAGGCCTGCTGCCGGTAGACCAGCACAGGGACCTCGCCGTACCGCGCCAGACTGCGAAAAGGCTCGGGGCGCTCGAGATGCGGTCCGGAAATGTCGACCACCTCGTAGTCATGCGGAATGCCCGCCACTTCGAGCGCGAGCTTGACCTTGTAGGAGTGACCGGATTCGGGATGCCCGTACAGCGCGTAGTCCATGGGCGTCCTGCCTTTCATCGCCGTCTTTCATCACGGCCATCAGCCCAGCCGGCCCAGCGCTTCCGGCACCGTGCAGACATGGGCGAAGCGGCCTTCCAGCACGGTCGCGGTGCGTGCCTTGATGTCGGCGGCCAGCAGGGGCCGGCCGTCCGGCTGCACCATGTCGTAGGTGAGTGTGGCGTCGAGCACGTAGTCGACTTCCCAGCCGCTGTCCCAGGCATGGCGCGTGGTCGTCTCGCAGCATTGCTCAGTGCGGATGCCGCTCACGATGATCTTGCCGATGCCGTTCTGCGTGAGCCACACATCCAGCCCGGTGCCGACGAGCGCGCTGTGGCGGTGCTTGGTGAAGGTGGCGGCGGGCGGGAATTCGGCCAGGCCTTCCAGCGGTCGCACATGGCCCGAGGCCAGCGCGAAGGGGTTGCCGGCGACTTCCGGCCCGTCCGAATGCAGCACGCGCACGACCGGCACATCGGCCGCGACGCAGCCCTCGATCAATACGTTCTGCGCCGCCAGGTACGGCGCCATGTCGCGCTCCGTGGAATAGGGGCGATGGCGGAACGACTCCTGGACGTCGATCACTATGAGACAGCTTTTCATGGGCGCGCCTTGCTTGGCAAAGTGGATGGTGCGCCTGATCTTCCTTCGAGACAACCCCGGCGTCCCAGCCAGAAAGGACACGAACCGATCAATAACGGACGTCAAGCGTCCGCCGCGCCCTTGGAAGGTGTGAAGATCTCGTAGCGAGGGCGCCAGCCGGGAGGCCGGTTCGCGCAGCGGAACCGTACTCCAGTACGTGAACAGCACAGACCCGAGATCGGTGGCCGCAGTAGAAAGATTCACATCTTCTAGACCAGCTTCGCCGCCTGCAGCTCTTTCTTGAGATACGCGTAGAACAGCGGCGCCGCCACCAGCCCCGCCGGGCCGAACACCGCCTCGGCCACGAACATCACCGCCAGCAGTTCCCACACCGCCATGTGCGTGCGGCTGCCCACCACCTTGGCATTGATCACGTATTCGGCCTTGTGGATCAGGATCAGGAAGGCCAGGCACGCGGCCGCCGCGATCGGCGAAACCGACAGCCCCACCAGCGTGAGCACCACATTGCAAAGCAGGTTGCCCACGATCGGCACCAGGCCCGCCACGAAGGTCAGCGTGATGAGCGCCGGCACGTAGGGAAGTTCCAGGTCCCAGAGCGGGAGGATCAGCAGCAGGAACAGCGCCGTCAGCATCGTGTTGAAGGCGGCGATCCAGAACTGCGCCGCGACGATCTGGCGGAATGCCTCGCCGAACAAGCGGATGCGCCGGCGCAGCTCGTTGGCCAACGGGCCCTGAGGCTTGGTGTCGCGCGCCAACCCCGCCAGCGACCCGACGATCAGGCCCACATAAGCGAAGAGCAGTCCGCCCAGCCAGGCCCTTCCGGTGTTGGCCAGCGCGCCAGCTTGCGCACGCAGGTAGTTGGCCACCATGCGCTGCACCTCGCCCGAGCCTTCGGGCAGGTAGATCGCGACTTCGGCCGGGAGCTTGAGCCGCAATTCGAGGATGGTGCGTGCGATGTAGTCGAGCAGTTCCTGGTACTGCTCCGGCGCGTTGAGCACGAACTCGCGTGCCTCGGTGTAGCCCAGCGCCAACAGACCGATGGGCGCGAGCATCACCAGCGCGGCCGCGACACCACCTGCCCAGGAGCCCTGTCGCGTGGCGTCGCCGGAGGTCCAGCTGCGACGCAATGCACCGTGAAAGAGGCGCGACAGGCGCCGCGTGGCCAGGAAGCCGATGCAGACGAACAGCAAGCCCGGCAACAGGTTCTGCCACAGTACCAGCAGCAGGCCGCTTGCGATCAGCAGGTAGCTGGCGATCACGACGTTGCGTGAGGCCGGCGTTCCGCGGCCCGTCACTTCGCGCAATTCAGCGTTCGCCGAGGCGGCAGCGCGCTTCTCCTTGGCTGTGACGGGTTGCGGCCGGACTTCGCTCACGTCAGCGGACCACCACCGCCGCGCCTTCGCCGCGCTCGGCGATCACGCCAATCTCGTGGACCGATTCGCCAGCCGCGCGCAGCGTCGCGGCGCAGGCCGGCGCGTGTGCAGGGTCGATCACCACCACCATGCCGATGCCATTGTTGAAAGTACGGTTCATCTCGATGTCGTCGATGCCGGCCACCTTCTGCAGCCATGCGAAGAGCTCAGTTTGCGGCCAGCTGCCCTTTTGCAAGTGGGCGGCCGTGCCTTCCGGCAGCACGCGAGGGATGTTCTCCAGCAAACCACCTCCGGTGATGTGGGCCAGTGCCTTGATCGGATGCAGGCCGAGCGCTTCGAGTACCGGCTTCACATACAAGCGCGTCGGCGCCATCACTGCCTGCTTGAAAGGTTGGCCGTCCAGCGTGGCGGGCAGGTCGTTGCCCGCGCGCTCGATCACCTTGCGCACCAGGCTGAAGCCGTTCGAATGCACGCCGGCCGAGGCAAGCCCCAGCACCACGTCGCCCGGCTTCACGCCCTGGCCGGTGAGGATCTTCGACTTCTCGACCGCGCCGACCGCGAAGCCTGCCAGGTCGTATTCGCCGGCCGGGTACATGCCGGGCATCTCGGCCGTTTCGCCGCCGATCAAGGCGCAGCCGCTCAGTTCGCAACCGCGCGCAATGCCGCCGATGACCGCCGCGGCGGTGTCGACTTCCAGCTTGCCGCAAGCGAAATAGTCTAGGAAGAACAACGGTTCGGCGCCTTGCACCAGCACGTCGTTCACGCTCATCGCGACCAGGTCGATGCCGACCGTGTCGTGCATGTTCCATTCGAAGGCCAGCTTGAGCTTGGTGCCGACGCCGTCGGTGCCGCTCACCAGCACCGGCTCCTTGTAGCGCTTGGGCACTTCGAACAGCGCACCGAAGCCACCGATGCCGGCCAGCACGCCTTCGCGCATGGTCTTCTTCGCAAGCGGCTTGATGCGGTCGACCAGGGCATCGCCCGCGTCGATGTCGACTCCTGCATCCTTGTAGCTGAGAGGGGCGGGCGAGTTCGAGGTCATGGTGTGAGCGGGACAGCGGGAAGCCGAGGGAGTGGGAGGTGGCGCCGGTCGCGATGCCCGGGCCGATAGAATTCGACACGATTTTAAGGGCCGCCGGCCCGCGCCTCTTTCTCCTCCATGAACCTCAGTACAGCGCCCACGATTGAATTGGCCGGTCACGGCACGGTACAGCGTTGCCGCGTCGGGGCATGAAACAACTCGCGCTCGACATCGGCCTGGACACGGGTCCGACCCTGGCCGACTTCGTCGCCGGTCCAAACGAGGCTGCCGTGCGCCACCTGCAGGTGTGGGTCGGCGAGGGCGCACACGCCTTGCATTCGCCGGTGCCCACGTACCTGTGGGGCGAGGGCGGCTGCGGCAAGACGCACCTGCTGGAGGCCGTGTCCGCCGCGCTGCATGAGCAGGGCGGCACGGTGGGCTGGTTGCATGCGGGCCTCGCGGAGCCGCCCGATTTCGACGAACGCTGGGTCGCCGTGTTGATGGACGACGTGCACCTCTACTCGGCGGTGCAGCAGCACGCGGCTTTCAACTGGTTCGTCAACGCGCAGAGCCTGCAGCGCGGCGTGGTGGCTGCGGGTGGCTTGCCGCCGGCCGACCTGGCGTTGCGCGAAGACCTGCGCACGCGTCTCGCCTGGGGTCATGTGTTCCAGTTGCAACTATTGAGCGAGGCTGAGCGCCGCGCCGTGCTACGTCGGGCCGCCGACGCGCGCGGTGTCATCCTGTCCGACGAGGTGCTCGACTACATGCTGCATCGCTTCAGCCGTGACCTGGGCAGCCTGATGGAGTTGCTTGAGCTGCTCGACGGCTTCGCCTTGCGCACCCAGCGCGCCATCACGATCCCGCTGATCCGGGCGATGCTAGAGAACGAATGAGCGGCGCAAGCCGCGAACAGAACCCATGATCAAGAAATTCATCGACAAGCTCCTTGGCAAATCTTCCGGGGCCACGCGCTTCGGCAAACGCCAGGAAGTCCCGGCCAGCGTGCACGGCATCGACCCGGCGCTGGTCGACGAGCGCGCGAAGAACGTCGTCACCACCTTGCAGCAAGCGGGCTTTGAGGCTTATGTGGTCGGTGGCGCGGTGCGCGACCTGCTGCTGGGGCTGCGGCCGAAGGACTTCGACGTGGCCACCAATGCCACGCCGGAGCAGGTCAAGAACCTGTTCCGCCGCGCCTTCATCATCGGCCGGCGCTTTCGCATCGTGCACGTGGTGTACGGGCGCGGCCGCGAGCATGAGGTCATCGAAGTCTCGACCTTCCGCGCCTACATGGACAACGCCGCGGCCGAGCAGGTCAAGGGCAACGAGCGCACCAGCAAGGGCGAGCTGGCGAGCATGAAGCATGCGGTGGATTCGTCCGGCCGCGTGCTGCGCGACAACGTCTGGGGCCCGCAGGAGGAAGACGCCGCGCGCCGCGACTTCACCGTCAACGCCATGTACTACGACCCGGCGAACCAGGTCGTGGTCGACTATCACAACGGCATCAAGGACGCGAAGAAGCTCACCCTGCGCATGATCGGCGACCCGGCCACGCGCTACCGCGAAGACCCGGTGCGCATCATCCGCGCCATCCGGTTCTCGGCCAAGCTTGATGGGCTCGGCTTCACGCTCGAGCCCAAGACCAAGGCCCCGCTCGTCGATTCGAGCAAGCTGCTGTCCGACGTGCCGCAAAGCCGGTTGTTCGACGAGATGCTCAAGCTGTTGCAGACCGGTCACTCGATCGCGACCATCGCCCAGCTCAAGAAGCTGGGCCTGAGCACCGGCATCTATCCGTTGCTCGACGTCGTCGTCGAGCGTGCAGACCAACCGTTCGTCACCGCCGCCTTGCAGGACACCGACCGCCGCGTCGGCGAAGGCAAGCCGGTCGCGCCGAGCTTCCTGCTCGCCTGCGTGCTGTGGGCCGACGTGCGCGACGGCTGGGCCGCGCGCATTGCGGGCCAGCACGGCCAGCGCGGTCAGCCCTCGTACCCGGCGCTGCAGGACGCGATTGACGACGTGTTCAATTCCCGCATCGGCGATGTGTCGGGCCGCGGCAAGCTGGCCGCCGACATGCGCGAGATCTGGATGATGCAGCCGCGTTTCGACAAGCGCATCGGCGCCACGCCCTACAGCCTGGTCGAGCAGGCGCGCTTCCGTGCCGGCTTCGACTTCATGCGCCTGCGCGCCGACGTGGGCGAAGTGAGCGAGGAAATTGGCGAGTGGTGGCAGGAGTTCAGCACTGCCGATGACCTGCGGCGGCAGGACCTGATGGACCAGGTGCGCGACGAGCAGAAGAAGGGGCCGCGCGTGCGTGTGCGTTCGCCGCAGGCGCAGCAGCCGAAGCAGGGGCAGTCGCAGCCTCGCGCGGCCGCGCCAGCGTCCGCGTCCATGCCGGAGCCGGAAATGGCCGTGCCGCCTGACGGCGAGGCCGTCGCGCCGCGCAAGCGCAGGCGTCGCCGTAAACCGCGACCGGAGGGCGGTGGCGGAGACCAAGCCTCGTCACCAAGCGAGTGAGCGTGCGCGCCTACGTCGCCATCGGCGCCAACCTGGGCGACGCGAAGGCCACCGTGGAACAGGCCATGGTGGCGCTGGACGGCCTTGCGCAGACGCGCGTCGTGGCCCGTTCCTCGATGTACCGAAGCGCGCCGTTCGAGGCCACCGGTCCGGACTTCTTCAACGCCGTCACAGCCCTCGAAACGGGGCTGGACCCACTCGGCCTGCTGGCCGAATTGCAGCGGCTGGAATTGCAGGCCGGCCGCGAGCGCCCCTACCGCAATGCGCCGCGTACCCTCGATCTCGACCTGCTGTTGCACGGGGACGCTGTGCTCGACACGCCCTCGTTGACGCTGCCGCACCCGCGCATGGATCAGCGCGCCTTCGTCTTGCTGCCCCTTGCGGAGATCGCACCGGACCTGGTCACGCCGCAGCAGATTGCGGCAGTGGCGGGGCAACTCATCGAGCGGATTCCGGCATGAATTTGGGTTGGGTAACGACTGTTTTCATTTTGTTACACGCAAGCGGGGTCGTTGTCAACGTCCAGGGCTCCGGCCTAACCCTATTACACTTGCGCGGTTTTTCACAGCGGCGTCACTGACGTTTGGTAGCCGCCCCACCCCCAGGAGAGGCCAATGTTCGGCAAGCTGCTGCCCCGCGAGGGGAATTTTTTCGAGATGTTCAACCAGCATGCCGAGCGCATCGTGGAAGCGGCACGCGCTTTCGAGCAACTGGTTGCCAACTACAACGACGTGCACCTGCGTGAGCAGTACAACCGCGACGTTGACAATGCCGAGCGTGCCGCTGATCGCGTGACGCACGACGTCAACCGGATGTTGCACAAGACCTTCATCACGCCGATCGATCGCGAGCAGATCCACAAGCTCATCAACACGATGGACGACGTGGCCGACCTGATCCAGGACTCGGCCGAAACCATGGCGCTCTACGACGTGCGTCACATGACCGATGAGATCGTGCGCCTCACCGCGCTGAGCGTGAAATGCTGCGACAAGCTCAAGGACACCGTCAAGCACCTGGGCCGCATCGCAGAACCGGCCATTGCCGAGGCGGCGCTGAAGGGCTGCGAGGAAATCGATCGCATCGAATCCGACGCCGACCGCGTCATGCGCAGCGCCATGAGCAAGTTGTTCCGCGAAGAGCCTGACGTTCGCGAAGTGATCAAGCTCAAGGCAATCTACGAATTGCTCGAAACCATCACGGACAAGTGCGAGGACGTGGCCAACGTCATCGAAGGCATCATCCTCGAGAACTCCTGATGGAAGCGGTCCAGGTCAGTTTCTGGGTGGTCGCCCTGCTGGTCGCGCTCGCGATCGGCTTCGACTTCATGAATGGGTTCCACGACGCGGCCAATTCCATTGCCACCGTGGTGTCGACCGGCGTGCTCAAGCCGGGCCAGGCCGTGGTGTTCGCGGCCTTCTTCAACCTCATCGCGATCTTCATCTTTCACCTGAGCGTGGCCGCGACCGTGGGCAAGGGCATCGCGGACCCGGGTGTCATCGACGTGCACGTGGTGTTCGGGGCGCTGGTCGGGGCGATCAGCTGGAACCTCGTGACCTGGTACTACGGCATCCCCAGCAGTTCCTCGCATGCGCTGATCGGCGGCATCGTCGGCGCCGTGATCGCCAAGTCCGGCTCCAGTGGACTGGTCGCTGCGGGCATCTGGAAGACCGTGGCCTTCATCTTCGTTTCGCCGCTGCTGGGCTTCTTCCTCGGCTCGATGATGATGGTGGCGGTGGCCTGGATCTTCCGCAAGTCCACGCCGTCACGCGTGGACGGCTGGTTTCGCCGGCTGCAACTCGTTTCGGCGGGCGCCTACAGCCTGGGTCACGGCGGCAACGATGCGCAGAAGACCATCGGCATCATCTGGATGATGCTGATCGCCACCGGTTATGCGAACGCCTCGGATCCCAGCCCGCCGAACTGGACCATCATCAGTTGCTATGCGGCGATCGCGCTGGGAACCATGTTCGGTGGCTGGCGCATCGTGAAGACCATGGGCCAGAAGATCACCAAGCTCAAGCCGGTGGGTGGCTTCTGCGCCGAGACGGGCGGGGCGCTGACCTTGTTCCTGGCCACTGCGCTGGGCATCCCGGTGTCGACGACGCACACCATCACCGGCGCCATCGTCGGCGTGGGCTCGGCGCAGCGCGCCAGCGCCGTGCGCTGGGGCGTGGCGGGCACGATCGTGTGGGCATGGATCTTCACGATCCCGGCTTCGGCCTTCGTGGCGGCGGTTGCGTATTGGTTCAGCTTGAAGCTGTTCTGAAGAAGGAGTGAATCCTTTTATTGCGGCCACTGATCTCGGGCCTTTGGGGTTGGCTCCGGCATGACCACGCTGCGCGCAATGCCGCTCCGCGACCCGACCGCGGTGCCCTTGCTGCGAAATCTTCACGCATTCTCAAGGCGCCCAAAGGGCCCTACTGCGAAATCTTCCGGCCTTCCTCGACCTGGTATTCGAAATAGCGCTGGAAGCTGAACGCGATGCTGGCCATCAGGATGGTGCTGCCGAATAGCAGGGCCAACACCACCGCGCCGATCGTCAGCCACTGGGTGCGGCCCTGTGGCGCATCGAGCGGCGCGCCGGCGTTGTAGCGGGCATTCCATTTCTCCGGCGTCATCAGTCCGTAGACGATGGCCGTCAAGGCGCAGCCTGCGATGGTGAAGCCGAGCAGCGGCACCAGCACCCAGCTCCATGCGTCGTCCATGCCGTACATCCGGGCGCGCTCCAGGCCGTAGACGCCCAGCGCGGTCGGGATGGGCAGCAACCAACCGGGCAGGCTGGCGATGCCGCGCAGGTAGAAGCAGTGCAGGCCCAGCGGCCCGCCGAGAAAGGCGAGCCAGGCGGCCAGGGTCTTGTTTTTCATTCAGGGCTTGTCGTGCTGCCTTCGCCGATCACTTTTTCCATCAGTACGATGTCGCGCCATTGGCCGAACTTCCAGCCGCAATCCTTGAACACACCGACGTGGCTGAAGCCCTGTGCGCGATGCACGCCGACCGAGCCGAGATTGGCGGAATCGCCGATCACCGCCATCAACTTGCGCACGCCGACCGCTTCGGCCGCCTTCGACAATTCGGCGAGCAGTCTGGCGCCCAGACCCTGACCCCGTGCTGAGTCGGCCAGGTAGATCGAATCTTCTGCCGAGAAGCGGTACGCGGGACGCGGCTTGAACCAGTTGCAGTAGGCAAAGCCCAGCACTTCGCCGTCTTTCTCTGCGACCAGGTAAGGCAGGTTTTTCGCGAGCACATCGGCACGGCGGGCGGCCATGTCGGCCTCGGTCGGCGGCTCGGTTTCGAAGGTGCCGGTGCCGTGCAGGACGTGGTGGGCGTAGATGGCGGTGATGGCGGCGACGTCTTCGTCGCGGCTCGGGCGAATGGTAGGCATGGGGAAGCTGAAAACGGGAAAAAGGAGCCATTGCCGGAGCCGGCTATAATAGAAGGCTTTTCAGCGTGTCGCTGGCCGGGTGGTCATTGCGCGTGTCTCAACGCTGAAAGAACTCGCTGGAAGAAATTCCACCACCCCAAGGATAAAACATGGTCGTCATTCGACTCTCCCGCGGCGGCTCCAAAGGCCGTCCGTTCTTCAACATCGTCGTGTCGGACAAGCGCGTTCGCCGCGATGGCCGTTTCATCGAGCGCCTGGGTTTCTACAACCCGATCTCCAAGGAAAACGAAGAAAGCATCCGCATTGCGCAAGACCGCCTGACCTACTGGAAGAGCGTCGGCGCCCAGGCTTCGCCCACCGTGGCACGCCTGATCAAGCAAGCCGCCGCTGCGGCTCCCGCGGCAGCAGCCTAAGCTGTCCAGGCGATGTTGCCGACACTCGAAGCCGCCGAATTGCCGGCGGATGCGATCGAGGTGGGGCGCATCGCCGATGCCTGGGGCATCAAGGGCTGGTTCAAGGTCCTGCCCCACAGCGCCCAACCCGAGGCGCTTTTTTCTTCCAAACGCTGGTTCCTGCAAGCCCCCGGTGCAGCCGCCGGCGTTTTCCGCTTGCCCATCCGCGAAGCGAAAGATCATTCCGACTGCATCGTCGCCTGCTCCGAAGACGTGGTGGATCGCACCGCGGCCGAAGCGCTGCGCGGCGCGCGCGTGTTCGTGCCGCGTTCGAGCTTTCCGACGGCTGGCACCGACGAGTACTACTGGGTCGACCTGATCGGCCTGGAAGTCGTCAACCGCGAAGGCATCAAGCTGGGCACGGTGCGTGAACTGCTCGCCGCCGGTCCACAGACCACGCTGGTGCTGGCAGCGGAAGAGGGTGGCGTCGCGGTCGAGCGGCTGGTGCCCTTCGTCTCCGCATTCGTCGACGGCGTCGACCTGGCTGGCCGGACCATCACGGTCGACTGGCAGCCTGACTACTAGGCATCCGGCGCACATGCGCTTCGATGTCATCACGCTTTTTCCTGAACTGTTCGCGCCCTTCCTGGTGAGTGGCGTGACGCGGCGCGCCTACGAATCGAAGCAGGTCGAGGTCGTGCTGTGGAATCCGCGCGACTACGCCGCAGGCAACTACAAGCGCGTGGACGACCGGCCCTTTGGCGGTGGCCCGGGCATGGTGATGATGGCCGAGCCGCTGTCTGCCTGCCTGGACGCGGTGCTGGCCGCGCGTGGCGACGCGCCAGCGCCCGTGCCGGTCGTGCTGTTCTCTCCCATCGGCGCAAAGCTGGATCACGCGGCGGTCGAGCAATGGTCGGCCGCCGCAGGCGCGGTGCTCATCTGCGGCCGCTACGAGGGCATCGACCAGCGCTTCATCGACGCCCGCGTCACGCACCAGGTCAGCTTGGGCGACTTCGTCTTGTCGGGCGGCGAGATTCCCGCCATGGCCTTGCTCGATGCTGTCGCGCGCCTGCAGCCCGGCGTGCTCGGCGATGAAGCCAGCCACGTGCAGGACAGCTTCAATCCCGCGCTCGATGGCCTGCTTGACTGCCCGCACTACACCCGACCGGAGCAATGGCAGGGCCGGCCGGTGCCGGCACCGCTGGTGTCGGGGCATCATGCCCAGATCGAGCGCTGGCGGCGTGACCAAAGCCTGGGCCTCACCGCTGCGCGCCGGCCCGAACTGATCGAAGCGGCCCGCGCCGCCGGCCGCCTGAACAAGGCCGATGAGGCCCTTCTCAAAAAAAAGCTATAATCTTTGGCTCTCCGATCCTCTGGCCGGCCGCGTCCGCATCAAATCCACTTTGCTGGATTCGATCAGCGAACGCCTTTAGTGCAGCGCGGACAAGATCAAACACAGGAAATCATGAACCTCATCCAGACCCTCGAGCAGGAAGAAATCGCCCGGCTCAACAAGAAGATCCCCGATTTCATGCCCGGTGACACCGTCATCGTGAGCGTGAACGTCGTCGAAGGCTCGCGCAAGCGCGTCCAGGCCTATGAAGGCGTCGTCATTGCCAAGCGCAATCGCGGCCTCAACAGCGGCTTCACCGTGCGCAAGATCTCCAGCGGCGAAGGCGTGGAACGTACGTTCCAGACCTACAGCCCGTTGATCGCCGGCATCGAAGTCAAGCGTCGTGGCGATGTGCGCCGCGCCAAGCTGTACTACCTGCGCGAGCGCAGCGGCCGTTCGGCACGCATCAAGGAAAAGCTGCCGGGCAAGTCGAGCAACGCTGCTGCCGCCCAGTAATCTGCTGCTGCGCCGTGGTGCCAAGAAGCCGCCGACAAGGGCGGCTTTTTGCATTGGGCCCGGCCCATCACTTGCTTTCTGAAATTCCAAGGAGTCTCACCTGACCGACCGATCACCGACGGCGTCCGCTGCTGTTGTCGAACCCGCTACCACTGTTGCGCCTGCGTCGTTGCTTTCCTTCGACCCGCGCGCCGTGCCGGTGATTGCGGTCGACCGCGACCTGCCCGCGGTTGCGCGCGCCGAGCTGACGCCTGAGGCCTTGCGTGCACGCTTCGCCACGCCTCCCCACTGGGTGCCGGAACTGCGGCGTGAGCCGCGCCTGATGGATCGCGCGCCGGCCCAGGCCGCGGTGCTGGTGCCGATCGTGCTGCATGACGGCGAACCCACGGTGCTGCTCACCGAGCGCGCGTCGCGCATGACGACGCATTCGGGCCAGATCGCCTTTCCGGGGGGGCGGGTCGATCCGGAAGATGCCAACGTCGCGGCCGCTGCGTTGCGCGAGGCTTGGGAAGAGGTAGGGCTGTCGGCCGGGTACGTCGAGGTATTGGGCAGCCTGCCGACCTACACCACGGTGACCTCGTTCATCGTCACGCCGGTGGTCGCGCTGGTGCAACCGGGTTTTTCGTTGCTGCCCAATCCCGACGAAGTCGCCGATGCCTTCGAGGTGCCGCTCGCGTTCCTGATGGACCCCGCCAATCATCGTCGACATGCGATGCCAGACGCCGAGCGCAAGGCGCGAGAGTGGTATTCGATGCCCTACCAGGATGGTGCGAACGAACGATTCGTCTGGGGCGCCACGGCTGGGATGTTGCGCAACCTGTATCGCTTCCTCATCGCCTGATGCAATGGGCCCACCCCCGAATGCGCCTTCGGGGCTCAAGGGGGCGCACCCGGTGGCCCGGCAGAGCCGGTTCCACGTGTGCTCACGAGCAGGCTCCGCCTTCTGTTCGCCTGCCGTGAATGGCCGCAGCAGTTGCCGGATCCGTCCTCGATCCGAAAATTGACCGCGCTCGCTATCATCGAATCATGAGCTTCTTCGCCATCCTGTGCGCGTTACTGATCGAGCAGGTGCGGCCTCTTGCGTACCACAACCCTGTCTATGGCGGCGTGCTGGCCTGGACGCGTTGGGTCAGCCGCAACTTCGACGCTGGCAAGCCGCATCACGGCTGGATTGCCTGGGGGTTGGCGGTCGGCCTGCCGACGCTGCTTTCATTCGGCATCTACTGGTCGTTGGTGCTCACTCTGGGCCTGCCCTTTGCGGTGCTGTGGAGCATTGCGGTGGTCTACACGACTTTGGGATTCCGGCAGTTCAGCCATCACTTCACCGGCATTCGCGATGCGCTCGACAGTGGCGATGACCCGCTCGCGCGATCGCTGCTGGCGCAATGGCAACGTGTCGATGCCGCCAACCTGTCGCGCAGCGAAGTCATCCGGCGGGTCATCGAGCATTCGGTGATCGCAGCGCATCGGCATGTGTTCGGCGTGCTGGCCTGGTTCTCGATTCTTGCGGCCTTCGGCCTGGGGCCGGCCGGCGCAGTGTTCTACCGCATGAGCGAATTTGTGGCGCGCTACTGGGTTCACAAGGATGGCGCTTCGGTGCAGCCATCCAGCGTGTGGGTCCAGCGCTCGTCGGTGCGCGCGTGGCGTGCGATCGACTGGGTGCCGGCGCGCATCACGGCGCTGGGCTTCGCGGTGGTGGGCAGCTTCGAGGATGCGATCGACTGCTGGCGTAACGATGCCAGCCGCTTCCCGGACATCAACGACGGCGTGATCCTGGCTGCGACTTCGGGTGCGGTCAACGTTCGACTCGGCGGCGGCGGGTTGCGGCCCGCGCCGGTGACAGACCCGCTCTCGCGCGCCCAGGCCGGCGAGTCGGTCGCGAGCATCCATGGGGTGGACAGCGGCAGCACGCCCGGTCGCGAGCCGGAGCCGGGACACCTGCGCAGCGTGGTGGGGCTGGTCTGGCGCTCGGTCGTGATGTGGATGCTGCTGCTGGCGCTGCTGACCCTGGCCCGCCTGCTCGGCTGATCGATGGCCGCATCCTTGCCGAGCTTCTACAGCCCGCGCCTGGCTGCGCTCGAACCCTACGTTCCCGGCGAGCAACCGCGCATCGCCAACCTTGTCAAGCTGAACACCAACGAGAACCCGTACCCGCCGTCGCCCTTGGCGATCGACGCCGTCCAGCGGGCTGCGGCCGAGGGGCTGGAGCGCTATCCCGATCCGGAGTCGCTGGCCTTGCGCGAGGCAGTGGCCCGGCGGCACGGCCTCGCCGCCGACGAGGTGTTTGCCGGCAACGGGTCCGACGAAGTGTTGGCGCATGCCTTCTTCGCGTTCTTTCGCCAGAGCGAGCCGCTGCTGTTCCCGGACGTGACCTACAGCTTCTATCGCGTCTACACGCAGCGCTACGACATCGCGTGCGAGTTGATTCCGGTGGACGATGGCTTGCGCATTGATGTCGACGCACTGGTGGCCCGCGCCGCTCGCGGTTGTGGCGGCATCGTGCTGGCCAATCCGAACGCGCCGACCGGCATCGGCCTGCCGCTCGCCGAGATCGAACGCCTGCTGCAGGCTTGCCCGCATCGCGTGGTGCTGGTCGACGAGGCGTACGTCGATTTCGGCGGCGACAGCGCGCTGTCTCTGATTGCGAAATATCCGAACCTGCTGGTGGTGCAGACGCTGTCCAAGTCGCGTTCATTGGCGGGCTTGCGCGTCGGCTTCGCATGCGGCCAGGCGCACCTGATCGAGGCCATGACGCGCTGCAAGAACACCTTCAACTCGTATCCGCTGGGGCGTCCCGCGCTGGCAGGCGCCGTGGCCGCATTGGAGGATGAAGCCTGGTTCGACCAGACCCGCAAGGCGGTGATGGACACGCGCGAAGGGTTGAGCCTGCAGTTGGAGGACCTGGGCTTCGAGGTGCTGCCATCGCAGGCGAACTTCGTGTTCGCACGGCACCCGCAACGTGACGCTGGCGAGCTTGCCGCCGCGCTGCGGGAGCGGGCCGTGCTGGTGCGGCACTTTCGAGCGCCGCGGATCGCGCAGTACCTGCGAATCAGCATAGGGACGCGCGACCAGTGCGGCGCGCTTGTCGATGCGTTGAACGACATCCTCGCTGGCTGAACGCTTGGTCCGGGTCGTGACTGGACGGCCCCCTCGCAAGGGTTCAAGGCGCACGCTCAGGGAAATCGTCGCTGGCTCAGCTCGGCAAACAACTCGCCGTAGATCCGATAGCGCGTCGCGCTGATCGGCCCCGGACTGGCCGCCGTTTCCACCTGCGGGATCACGCCGCAGCCGGGCTCGTGCAAGTGCGTGCAGTTGTAGAACTTGCAGTTCGACGCATGCTCGGCAATGTCGGGCATCAGGCTGGCCAGCCGCATCGGCTCGATGTGGTTGAGCCCGAATTCCTGGAAGCCCGGCGAATCGATCAATGCCGTCTCGCCAGCCTTGTCGACCCAGTACCAGCTGGTGCTGGTGGTCGTGTGCTTGCCGGAGTTGAGCGCCCTGGAGATCTCGCCGGTCTGCGCGAGCGCGCCCGGCACCAGCAAGTTGATGAGGGTGCTCTTGCCCGCGCCCGACGGCCCGAGAACCAGGGTGGTCTTGCCGGCGAGAAGCTTGAGCAACGACGCGTGGTCCACCTCGCCCGAGGCCTTCAGCGACAGCGGCAGCACCCCGTGGTGCATGCGTCGGTACGGCGCCAACCGGGCCCAGGCGCGTTCGAAGGGCGCGACGAGGTCGCTCTTGTTGAGCGCGATGATCGGCGCGATGCGCTCGGCCTCGGCCGCGATCAGCGCACGGGCCAGTTGATGCTCGGAAAACTCCGGCTCGGCCGCGATCAGGATCAGCACATGGTCGAGGTTCGCGGCAAAGGACTTGGTGCGGATCTCGTCCTGGCGATAGAAGAGGTTGCGGCGCGTCTCGACGCGCTCGATCGTGCCTTCGTCCTCGCTCGCCTGCCAGCGCACGCGGTCGCCCACGACGGCCTGGCTCTTCTTGCCGCGCGGGTGGCAGATCACCTGCTCGCCATCGGGCGTCTCGACCACGCAGTGCCGGCCATGGCTGGCGATCACGATGCCGACGTCCAGCTCCGCCATCGCTGGCGCACTGTGCTGTTTAGCCACCGGCGTGTTCCATGGTCGCAGCGGTGGTCAAGGTGCGAGCAGCGCGTCGGCTTGCGTAGCGCAGTCGAAGTCGGTCGACGAGATGCCGCCCACATCGTGCGTGTTGAAGCGGACCACGCAGCGGTTGTAGTGCACGGAGAGATCGGGGTGATGATCCTCGCGGTGCGCAATCATCGCCAGCGCATTGACGAAGGCGATCGTCTCGAAGTAGTTGGCGAAGGTGTAGGTCTTCTCGATCGCCACGTTGGCGCCGTCGCCGGTGAGCCTCCAACCATCGAGACGCGCGAGGCTGGCGACGACTTCGGTGGCGCTCAGCGCCCGGCGCGGCTGGCCTTTCCATTCCTTGGCCTTGAACATGCTGGTGGACATTCGCGGGGTTCCGTTCGGATCAAGTGGGCGCGGCCATGCGCGCCAGGCGCTCGGAAGCGGGGGGGTGCGAGTAGTAGAACTTCACGAACACCGGGTCGGGTGTCAGCGTCGCCTTGTTGTCGTCATAGAGCTTGAGCAGGGCGGCGCGCAGGTCGTTGCCGTTGGTCTGGGCCACGGCATAGGCATCCGCCTCGAACTCGTTGCGCCGCGAGAACTGCGCGAACAGCGGCCCGATGAGGAAGGTGAACACCGGAATCGCCAGCATGAACAGCAGAAGCGCAAGGCCATTGTTGGGCGCGCTCATGTTCGGCTGGACGCCCAGTCCCGTGTAAAACCAGGACTGCGCGCAGAGCCACCCCAGCAGGGCGAATCCGATGAGACTCATCGTGAAGCTCAGCACGAGCGCCTTGATGATGTGGTGCCGCTTGTAGTGGCCGAGTTCATGGGCCAGCACTGCTTCCATTTCACCGGCGCTGAGTTGCCGCAGCAACGTGTCGTAGAACACGACGCGCTTGTTGGCGCCGAAGCCGGTGAAGTAGGCGTTGGAATGGGTGCTGCGTGTGCTGCCGTCCATCACGAACAGGCCCTTGGCTACGAAGCCGCAGCGCTTCAACAAGGCGGTGACGCGCGCCTTGATGGTCGGGTCGTCCAGCGGCTTGAACTTGTTGAACAGCGGCGCAATCAGGTTGGGATAAATCAGTTGCGCAAGCAGCATGAAGATGGCAACCGCGGCCCAGGCCCAGAACCACCACAAGGCGCCGGTCGCGCCCATGAGCCACAGGACCAGCGCGGTGATCGGCAGCCCGAACGCAATGAACAAACCGGTCTTGATCAGCAGGTCCAGCACCCAGCGCTTCAACGTCATCTTGTTGAAGCCGAAGCGCTCTTCCAGCACGAAGGTGTGCCACAGGGCAAACGGCAGTTCGAGCAGGCTGCCGATGAGCGTAAACGCGCCGAGCAGCGCCAGTTGCTGCAGCATGCCGCCGCCCAGCCAGGCGAGCAGCACCTTGTTGAGCAGGTCGACGCCGCCGAGCAGTGTCCATGCCAACAGCAGCGCAGCGCCCCAGGCCACTTCGATCAGGCCGAAGCGCGCCTTGGCGATGGTGTAGTCGGCCGCCTTTTGGTGCGACTCGAGCGAGATCGCCGAGGCATAGTCGGCAGGCACGACGTTTCGATGTTGCGCGACGTGGCGGATCTGCCGCGAAGCGAGCCAGAACTTCAGCAGCAGGTCGACCACCAGTGCGGCCGCGAAGGCGGAAGTGAAAACGAGGGAGGCATTCATGGGCCGCCGAGTTTAGTCGTCGCGACCGGCGTCGGCGAGCCTTCGACGACAATCCCACGATGCCCGAATCGACTGAACAGACTCCCCCGACCCTGAAGAAAAGCGACCAGAACCTCGTCTGGCTCGACTGCGAAATGAGCGGCCTCGACCCCGAGAAGGAACGCCTGCTGGAAATCGCCGTGGTCGTCACGGGCCCCGACCTCACGCCGCGCATCGAGGGCCCCGTGCTCGTCATCCGCCAGGCCGACGAGGTGCTCGACGCAATGGACGCCTGGAACAAGGGCACGCACGGTCGCAGCGGGCTGATCGACAAGGTCAAGGCATCCACGCTGGATGAGGCCACTGCCGAGGAACAGTTGTTGGAGTTCATCAAGGCCTACATCCCCAAGCAGGGCTCGCCCATGTGCGGCAACACCATCGGCCAGGACCGTCGCTTCCTGGTCAAGTTCATGCCAAGGCTGGAGGCCTACTTCCACTACCGCAATCTCGACGTCAGCACGCTCAAGGAAATCGCCAAGCGCTGGAAGCCGGCGGCCTACAACGGCTTCAAGAAACAGCAGGCTCACACGGCGCTGGCGGACGTTCATGAGTCGATCGATGAACTAGTTCACTATCGACAAACGTTACTGAAGCTTGATTGATTAGGTAAATACCCGGATTTGTGTCATAATCGAAGTCTTCGCTACACGTTGTAGCGACTTCTTGCATCTCCCCGTCTTGCACTAGCGCCCAAACGAATGGGCCCGGCCTTCGCGAAAGCGATCGCTGTATGTCGTTGGATGGTTGATGTTCTTAACCACCCGACGGGGCGCCGCCTACGGTAGCGCTCGCGTAGAGAAAAAAGTTACATGACTGACGCTTTTGAAGTGCAGGGCGAGTTCGCGCCTGTGCAATCCGCATCCGCTTCCAACAACGATTTCGCGCCTGCCGAATCGCATTCCGACATCACCTTGCTCGACACGCTCGACGTCGCGGCCGAAGAACAAGTCGAAGCCGCGCCCAAGGCGCCCAACGGCTTCATCCGCCTTGGCCTGGCCCAAGAGCTGGTTGCTGCCGTCTCCGACCTCGGCTTCGAACAGCCGACCACCGTGCAGGACAAGGTCATTCCCCTGGCCATGGGCAGCGCTGACGGCGCCGCCAAGTTCATCGACCTGATGGTCTCGAGCCAGACCGGCAGCGGCAAGACCGCCGCCTTCCTGCTGCCCGTGCTGCACACCCTGCTGAAGCAGGAAGCCGAAGCCGAAGCCGCCGCCAAGGCCGAATTCCAGCGCCTCTCCGAAGAAGCCATCGCCCGCGGCGAAGCGCCCCCGAAGAAGGCCAAGCGCAAGGACCCGACCAACAGCCGCAACTTCAAGGCCGCCACGCCGGGCGCCCTGATCCTGTGCCCGACGCGCGAACTGGCGCAGCAAGTCGCGCATGACGCCATCGACCTGGTTCGCCACTGCCGCGGCCTGCGCGTCGCCAGCGTGGTCGGCGGCATGCCGTACCAGCTGCAGATCGCCAAGCTGCAGAACGCCAACCTCGTGGTCGCCACGCCGGGTCGCCTGCTGGACCTGCAACGCTCGATGCAGATCAAGCTCGACCAGGTGCAATTCCTCGTCGTCGATGAAGCCGACCGCATGCTCGACCTGGGCTTCTCGGACGACCTGGCCGAAGTCAACCAACTGACCATCGAGCGCAAGCAGACGATGATGTTCAGCGCCACCTTCGCGCCGCGCATCCAGCAACTGGCCGCCCGCGTGATGCGCGCGCCGCAAAAGGTGCAGATCGATTCGCCGCAAGAGAAGCACGCGAACATCAAGCAGTCGCTGTACTGGGCCGACAACATGGTCCACAAGCGCAAGATGCTCGACCACTGGCTGCGTGACACCACGATCAACCAGGCCATCGTTTTCGCCAGCACGCAAGTCGAGTGCGACGGCCTCGCCAACGACCTGCAGCAAGACGGCTTCAGCGCTGTCGCGTTGCACGGCGCGCTGAGCCAGGGCCTGCGCAACCGTCGCCTGATGGCACTGCGCCAAGGCCAGGTTCAGATCCTCGTCGCGACCGACGTGGCTGCCCGCGGCATCGACGTGCCGACCATCACCCACGTGTTCAACTTCGGCCTGCCGATGAAGGCCGAGGACTACACCCACCGCATCGGCCGCACCGGCCGTGCTGGCCGCGACGGCATCGCCGTCACGTTTGCCGAGTTCCGCGATCGCCGCAAGATCATGGACATCGAGCACTACAGCCACCAGAACTTCAAGGCCGAGACGATTCCTGGCCTGGAACCGCAACAACGCATGCCGCAATCGCGCCCGCAAGGCTTCGGCGGCGACCGTGACCGTGGCGCTCCGCGTGGCGACTTCCATTCGCGTGACCGCAAGTTCGGCGGCGGCAATGGCGGTGGTCATCGCAGCGGCCCGAGCGGCGGCTACGGCGGTGCCAGCGGCTTCAACGACCGCGGCTCGCGTCCCCCGATGGGTGGCGCTCCGGCACCGCGTGGTTTCGGTGGCGGCGGTCACAACGCCGGTTTCGGCGGTGGCCGCGAGCGTGACGAAGGCGGGTTCGGCCGCAAGCCGGGCTGGGGCGACAACGCCGCGCCGCGTGGCAACTTCGGTGGCGGTGGCCGCAATGAAGGCTTCGGCGGCGCGCCCCGTGGCAACGGCGGCGGCAAGGTCTTCGTGCCGCGCGACGCGCAGCAGAAGCGTGGCTTCAAGCCCAGCCGCTGATCAGCGACAGCACCCATGACAAAGGCCCGCTTCCGAAAGGAGCGGGCCTTTGTTCATTTGGCGCTTTTGAATACGGACAGCCGAACGCAGAAGGGAGGCAAAAGCACGCGAAGGTCGCAGAAGGAAGTCGGTGATTCAGGGTTTCTCTTTTGCGTCTTCCGAGAAACCTTTGCGACCTTTGCGACCTTTGCGTTCTGACGCCGTACCCGCGTTCTAGAACTCAGCGCCGACGCGCAAGTTCTTCCAGTGGTTCGAGCGACCGGTTGGCCGTGGCCCGTTCGGTTGCGCGCGCGTGCTCCTGGTCGATGCGACGCGCGGCGAGCTGGGCCGAGTCTCGAGTTTTTTAGGTCGCGTTGCGTGAGTTCGTCGTTGGGGGCGTAGCTGGAGCAGCAGAGCGTGCCGTAAAACGCGTGGCCATCGTTCAGGATGATGGGTGTGCTCAGGTGTGCGCCGACGGGGAAGGGCGTTTCGGGCAGGCCAGCCGAGGTGGCGTGGTCGGCACCATTGTCCGCCCTGCTCGGCGGGCGGCGGTCGATGACGCGTTGGCATAAGCTTTGTTCAAGCGGATCGGACTGGCCGACTTCAATGGGTCGCTTGTCTCCACGCGCCGGAAACGCCGGATACGCGCCGGTTGTCCACGAACTCGGAGACAAACACCGCGCCCATCTTCAGGTGCTCGCGCAACGTGCGCAGGACGCCAAACCACGTCGCAGATCAGGCGTCGGCGCCTTTCGGCGTGGCCTCCCGCAGCTCAGAGATGCGGGCTTCCAACATGTCCGGTTCGCATCCGTGGTCTTTGGTTAACAAGTTCAATGAAATGGCCCTCCAACTTGATCAATTGACCAAGTTTGGACAAGGAAACAATGAATTCGCCAGCATACTGGCGTCGTGCCCCTGAACCTTTTGCACCGCTTGTCTGAACAGAAGCTTCCAGTCGCCGTCACGCATGGACGGGATGTGGATGCGGTGCGGGTATTAACGCTTGCCGGGCACATCAAGGCGTCCATCCCGAAGCCGGTGCGAACGCTGGATGGGTACGACCAGCCGCCCGCGGTGGTGGCTTCGATCACGTCGCTGGGGCGCAGTATGCTCAGGCGTTTTCCCCGGCGGTAGGGCGTTCGGGAGCAGCCCGAGGTATCGTGGTTGCGAGGCCGCATCGGACGTGTCGCCGGCCATTGAAAAAAGCCTGCTACCGTTTTGATAGCAGGCTTTTCAAGTACCACAAGGGTTTGTTGGTGGTGGGCCCTGAGTGACTCGAACACTCGACCTACGGATTAAGAGTCCGCTGCTCTACCAACTGAGCTAAGAGCCCCTGAATTCACAGTGCCGTAACAAGTACAGCTTGCTGTTCATCCAAGCCCGCTAGTATAGCATGGTTTTATAAGAGGCCAAGTCTCTGGCCGTCCGCGCCTCACAAATTTCGAACGGACGGCATCCGGCCTTGCGTGACGCGGCGCATGCGGGAGCATCCGGTTCGACATCGCATCCGACGTCGGGCATGAGAGGCGCAGCGCTACGATGCGCGCCTTTGCCACACCTTTGCCACACCATCACTTCAAGGATGCCCGCATGACCGAATCTTCTTCCACTCCCGCGCACGTCGTGTTGACGGGCGCCGCAGGCGCACTGGGCCGTGCGGTGGCGCAACAGTTCCTCGACATGGGCGCACGCATTGCCTTGCTCGATCACCATGCCGACAAGTTGGCCGAGGCCTTTCCCGGGCTCGACAACTCGCACCACTTGATGATGGCCTGCGACGTGACCTCGACGCAATCGATGCAGGAGGTGTCGGCGAAAGTGCTGGCGTCGTTCCAGCACGTCGACACGGTGGTGCACGTTGCGGGAGGCTTCGAGATGGGGGCGTCGGTGCATGCGCTGGAGCGCGCGAGTTGGGATCGCATGATGAACCTCAATGCCTGGTCCTTCGTCGCGGTGAGCCAGGCCTTCGTGCCGGCGTTGATCGAACGCAAGAGTGGTTGCGTGGTCGCGGTCACTGCCGGGTCGGCATCGCGCGGCCTGGCTGCCATGTCAGCGTATGTGGCATCGAAGAGCGCGCTGCAGCGGCTGGTTGAAGCGTCGGCGGCGGAACTGAAGCCGCATGGCATCCGCGTCAACAGCATCGCGCCGACGATCCTGGACACGCCGGCCAATCGGCAGGCGATGCCGGATGCTAATCCCGCCGATTGGGTGTCTACGGCGGTCGCCGCGCAGACCGTTGCGTACCTTGCGTCGGCGGGCGCGGCGGCGGTGCACGGGCAGCACCTGCTGCTGGACTGACAAAGGACTGGAAAAAAGAAAAAGGCCCTGGCGGATGCCAAGGCCTTCTGGATTCGTTGGTGGAGAGGATGAGGATCGAACTCACGACCTCCGCATTGCGAACGCGGCGCTCTCCCAGCTGAGCTACCCCCCCAACGCGGTGCGAGTGTAGCGCGATTCACTACTTTTGTGATGCATGCGAGGATCGTGGCACTTTGGGATTCAGAAGGACTGACGCATGGTGCCGCTCGACGATCCGGATTGGCTCGACCGCATGTACAACAACCGCGCGCGGGTGCCGGAGCATCCCGAGTATTTCGCGCGGTGGGCGACCGAGTCTGCTGCGGTGCGGGCGGCTAACCCTGAGTGGATGGGCCTGCCCTACGGCGACGGCGTGAACGAAACGCTCGACGTTTTTCGCGCCGCAGAATCCGATGCGCCGGTGCTGGTTTTCATCCACGGCGGCTACTGGCGATCACTCGACAAGAGCGACCATTCGTTCATCGCACGCGCGTTCACCGAGCGCGGCGTTTGCGTGGTGGTGCCCAACTACGCGCTATGCCCTGGAACCGTCGAGCAGCCGGTGACGATCCCCGGCATCGCCTTGCAGATGGTCAAGGCGCTGGCCTGGACTTCACGGCATGTCGCCGAACATGGCGGCGATCCGGCGCGCATCACTGTCGCCGGGCACTCGGCCGGTGGTCACCTGGCGGCGATGGTGCTGGCCTGCGACTGGCAGTCCCTCGGGCTGCCTGCGAGGACGGTGCGCAACGCGCTGTCCATCTCGGGGCTGTTCGACCTGGAGCCCCTGATGTTCACGCCGTCATTGCAGGGTGCCCTGCGGCTGAACGAAGCAGACGTGCGCCGCGCCAGCCCGGCCCTGTGGCCGGCGCCTGACAGCGGGGCGCTCTACAGCGTGGTGGGCGGCAACGAGAGCGAAGAGTTCCTGCGCCACAACGCACTGATCCGCGATGCCTGGGGCGCGCAAACCGTTCCGGTCTGCGAGGCGTTGCCCGGGCTCGACCACTTCAGCATCGTCGACGCGCTGGCCAACCCGGACCACAGGCTCCATCAACTGTCGATGGAGCTCCTGCAAGCTACATGAGCAGGTGTTCGCCGGCGTTGTCGCCGCCGAGGGTGACGTAGTTGACCTTGCGGATGTCCATCAGCTTCTTGCCACCGGCATAGCTGATGGAGCTCTGCACGTCCTGCTCCATCTCGACGAGCGTGTTGGCCAGCTTGCCCTTGATCGGCTCCAGGATGCGCTTGCCTTCGACGTGCTTGTACTCGCCCTTGTTGAAGTCGCTGGCCGAGCCGTAGTACTCCTTGAAGAGCACGCCGTCGACCTCGACCGTCTTGCCGGGCGATTCCTCGTGGCCGGCGAACAGCGAGCCGATCATCACCATCGAAGCGCCGAATCGGATGCTCTTTGCAATGTCGCCGTGGTCGCGGATGCCGCCGTCGGCAATGATGGGCTTCGTGGCCACGCGTGCGCACCACTTGAGCGCCGACAGTTGCCAGCCGCCAGTGCCGAAGCCGGTCTTGAGCTTCGTGATGCAGACCTTGCCCGGGCCGATGCCGACCTTGGTCGCGTCCGCACCCCAGTTCTCCAAGTCGATCACGGCTTCCGGCGTGCCGACGTTGCCGGCGATGACGAAGGACTTCGGCAGCTTCTCCTTGAGGTAGCCGATCATGTTCTTCACGCTGTCGGCATGGCCGTGGGCGATGTCGATGGTGATGTACTCGGGCACCAATCCCTTGGCGACGAACTGGTCGACGGTTTCGTAGTCGGCCTTCTTGACGCCGAGCGAGATGGAGGCGAACACGCCCTTGGCCTGCATGTCCTGGACGAACTTGACGTTGTCGAGGTCGAAGCGGTGCATCACGTAGAAGTAGCCGTTCTGCGCAAGCCAGAGGCAGATGGTCTCGTCGACCACCGTCTTCATGTTGGCCGGGACGACCGGGATGCGGAAGCTGCGGCCACCCAGCTCGACGCTGGCGTCGCACTCGGAACGGCTTTCCACGCGGCACTTGCGCGGGAGCAAAAGGATGTTGTCGTAGTCGAATATTTCCATGATGAACCAGGCTCCTGAAAGGATCGTTTGATTGAACGAATGAGCGCTTGGTCCGGCCGGTCTTTGCGGCGCCCCGCGAAGGGACGCCCACAAAAAACCGGGCGCAAGAAACTTGGGCCCGGTGTCTGATTCTACGCCCCCGCGGCGGGGTGGGCCAAAGGCCGCGTCGTATACCCCCTATACGTCGCGCAGATGCGCCGCGACCGGGGCGGCAGCGCTTCCTACAATCGAAGGATGCTCACCGATCTTGCGCCACAGACTGGCTCGCCCCTGCTCCAGAACCTCAACCCGGAGCAACTGGCCGCAGTCACCTTGCCCGCGGGCAACGCGCTGATCCTGGCCGGCGCCGGTTCGGGCAAGACCCGAGTGCTGACCACGCGCATCGCATGGCTGCTGCAGACGGGGCAGGTGTCTTCGGGCGGCATCCTGGCCGTGACTTTCACCAACAAGGCCGCCAAGGAAATGATGACGCGGCTGTCGGCCATGCTGCCGGTGAATGTGCGCGGCATGTGGATCGGCACCTTCCATGGCCTGTGCAATCGCTTCCTGCGCGCGCACTGGAAACTGGCCGGCCTGCCATCCACCTTCCAGATCCTCGACACGCAGGACCAGCTCTCGGCCATCAAGCGGCTGATGAAGCAGTTCAACGTCGACGACGAGCGCTTTCCGGCCAAGCAGACGCAGTGGTTCATTGCCGGCGCCAAGGAAGACGGCCTGCGTCCGCGCGACGTCGAAGTGCGCAGCGAGGATGACCGCAAGAAGGTCGAGCTCTACCAACTCTACGAAGAGCAATGCCAACGCGAGGGCGTGGTCGATTTCGGCGAACTCATGCTGCGCAGCTACGAGCTTCTGCGCGACAACGACCCGGTGCGCGAGCACTACCAGCGCCGCTTTCGCCACATCCTCATCGACGAATTCCAGGACACGAACCGGCTGCAGTACGCCTGGATCAAGATGCTGTCCGGTGCGACCGTCGAAGGCACCTTCCGGCCCGGCGGCAACAGCGTGGTGGCGGTGGGCGACGACGACCAGAGCATCTATGCCTTCCGTGGCGCGCGCGTGGGCAACATGGCCGACTTCGTGCGCGAGTTCGATGTGCAGCAGCAGATCAAGCTGGAGCAGAACTACCGCAGCTACAGCAACATCCTCGACTCGGCCAATGCGCTGATCGGCCACAACACCAAGCGCCTGGGCAAGAACCTGCGCACCGAGCAGGGCCCGGGCGAGCCGGTGCGTGTGTATGAATCGACCAGCGATTTCGCCGAGGCGCAATGGATGGTGGAAGAGATGCGCCAGCTGGTGCGCGACGGTTACGACCGCAGCGAGATGGCTGTGCTGTATCGCAGCAATGCGCAGAGCCGGGTCATTGAAACGGCGTTGTTCAATGCGTCGGTGCCGTATCGGGTGTACGGCGGCTTGCGCTTTTTCGAGCGCGCGGAAATCAAGCATGCGCTGGCGTACCTGCGCCTGCTGGAGAACAAGGATGACGACACCAGCTTCCTGCGCGTGGTGAACTTTCCGCCGCGCGGCATCGGCGCGCGCAGCATCGAGCTGTTGCAGGACGCGGCGCGGGCGCGCGGGCAGTCGTTGCACGACGCGGTCGGGGCGTTGCCGGGCAAGGCGGGCTCCAACTTGTCCGCCTTCGTCGCGAAGATCGACGTATTGCGGGAGCAGACGCAGGGCATCTCGCTCAAGGAAATCATCGAGCTGGTGCTGGACCACAGCGGGCTGGTCGAGCACTACAAGGCCGACCGCGAAGGCGCAGATCGGCTGGAGAACCTGGACGAACTGGTGAACGCGGCGGAGAGCTTCGTCACCCAGGAAGGATTTGGCCGCGACGCGATCGCGTTGCCGGTGGATGAACTGCGCCAGAGCGCCGCCAGCCAGGGCATTGATCCGAGCCGGCCGCTGCTGGACATCCCGCTGGCGGACCTTGCGCCCGACGCCGATACCGGCGAAACGCTGAGCCCGCTGGCCGCGTTCCTGACGCATGCCGCGCTGGAGTCCGGCGACAACCAGGCGAAGGCCGGGCAGGACGCGGTGCAGCTCATGACAGTGCATGCGGCCAAGGGGCTGGAATTCGACTGCGTCTTCATCACCGGCATGGAAGAGGGGCTGTTTCCGCACGAGAACTCGATGAGCGATCGCGACAGCCTGGAGGAAGAACGCCGGCTGATGTACGTCGCGATCACGCGTGCACGCAAGCGGCTGTACCTGAGTCATTCGCAGACGCGGATGCTGCATGGCCAGACGCGGTACAACCTTCGCAGCCGCTTCTTCGAGGAGCTTCCGGAGGGGGCGCTCAAGTGGCTGACGCCGAAGCAGCAGGGCTTCGGGCAATACGGTGGCTCGGCGGGCGCGGGGCGTGCGGGTGGCGGTGGGTCGGGTAGCCGCTACGGGTCGGGATCAGGCTATGGATCGGGTTCCGGCTACGGCGGTGGCTACGGCGGCGGCAGCCGCGCCCCCGAAACCTATGGCAGCGGCCCCGTGCCGGTGCAGAAAGCCGCACCCTCGCACGGCTTGCGCATCAGCCAGCAGGTGTTCCACAGCAAGTTCGGTGAAGGCACGGTGATGGCGCTGGAAGGCAGCGGGGACGATGCGCGCGCGCAGATCAAGTTCTCGCGGCACGGGATCAAGTGGCTGGCGCTGTCGGTGGCCAAGTTGACGCCGGTTTGACCGCGCCCCTCTTGCCAGGCTGAACAATCGTCGTACTCTGTTCGCGGGCACCCGTGGAACCGGCTTTGCCGGGCCACCGCGTGCGCCCCCTTGAGGGCTGGGGGCCGCGGCTCCAAGCCTGCCTGCGCAGGTTTGGACGGCCCGCATAGCAGCTGGCTATGCCGGCCGCCCGTGGCGCCGCGGGGGTGGGCTAATCCGCGTTGAAGGTGTCGCGGAAGCTGAACCAGGTGGAACTGAGCGGCATCGCCGCCAGCGACAGCGCGCAGGCGATCATCAACGCGCCGCCGAGTACCGAAGCCGCGTCGCCCAGCGCCAGCGCGCCGACACCCACCAGCAGCGTCGCAATCAGCGCAAAGCCGACCGCGGCGATCATGCAGACGCCGAACCAGCACAGCAGGAACATCGCATACGCGCTGAAGTTGCGAAACAGCGCCACCAGGCTGAAGAACAGGCTCTTGACCGGCTCGACGCCGTGCCAATGCACGAGCCCCGGCGCATGCCACATGGCCAGCGACAGCGGCAGGTTGAGGCACATCACGAACAACTGGGCCAGCTGGAAGCGCTTGCCGGCCATGACTTCTTGCGTGAGGTTGTTGTTGAGCAGGTAGGCGCCCGCGACCAGGCCGCCGTCGATGATGGCGGACAACCCGACCACGACCGCGAAATACAGGGCCGAGATGACGCCCAGCACCATCATCGGCCGCCAGCGCAGGCGCAAGGCCTCGATGGCGGCGCGGAACATGGCGGGACCGATGGGCTTCGGTGTCTCGGGGTTGCTTGCCACCGAGGCGGCAACCATCATGCCCAGCGTCAGGACGGGAACGAACAGGAAGGGCAGGAAACCGCCGAGTAAGGGCACTTGCGCGACGATCGAGATCAGTGCCATCAAGGCGAAGAACAGCGAGATGAAGGCCAGCGGCTGACCCCAGAAGGTACGCAGGCCAAGCCGGACCCATTCGACGCCTGAGCGGGCGGGTACGAGGTGAAGTTTCATGGTCAGGCGGCTTGCAATGGGGGCCGCACGTGGATCGGAGCGTCCAGTTGTCGGACGCGCTGGCGCAGGACGCGCTCGAAGTGTGTGGGGTCGTGCGGCTTGAGCATGCTGGCTTCGCGCGGCAGGTGGAAGTCCCACAGGCGCGAGATCCAGAAGCGCAGCGCGGCGGCGCGCAGCATGGCGGGCAGCAGCTTGCGTTCGGCCGGGTTCAGGGGGCGCACGGCGCAGTAGGCGTCGAGCAGCGCGGCGGAACGGTGCGCGTCGGGCGTGCCGGTGGGCAGGTCGATGGCCCAGTCATTGAGGCACACGGCGAGGTCGAACAGCCAGGTGTCGGTGCCCGCGAAATAGAAGTCGAAGACACCCGTCAGGTGCGGATTACCGTCGTCGTCCACCGAGAACATGGCGTTGTCACGGAACAGGTCGGCATGGATCGGCCCGCGCGGCAGGGCCTGGTAGGCGGAAGACTCGGCCACATGGTTCTGGTAGGCCAGTTCGCTCTGCAGGAGGGCGGCCTGAGGGGCGTCCAGGTAGGGCAGCACGACCGGGGTGGTTTCGTTCCACCACGGCAGTCCGCGCAGGTTGGGCTGGATGCGCGGGAAGTCGCGCGCCGCGATGTGCATGCGGGCGAGCAGGCGGCCCAGCTCGTTGCAATGTGCGGCGGTGGGCTGGAATTCGCTGTGGCCGGCCAGCTTCTGCACCACGGCGGCGGGCTTGCCCTGCACCGTATGCAGCAGCTCGCAAGGCGCGTTGGCAGCGCGTTCCAGCGCATGGCCCATCGGCGCGAGATGGATGGCCGGATCAGCAGCTGGCGCGGGCACCGGAATGCCGCGCTCCGCCAGGTGCTGCATCAGGCAGAGGTAGTAGGGGAGCTGGTCGAAGTGCAGGCGCTCGAACAGCGTCAGCACGTACTCGCCGCGGTCGGTGGTGGCGAAGTAGTTGGTGTTCTCGATACCGCCCTGGATGCCGCGCAACTCGCGCAGTTCACCCAGGTCCAGGCGCTGGAGCAGCGCGCGCGCTTCATCCGGCGCGACTTCCGTGAAGACAGCCACGGACGTTCAGAACTTGAAGACGTTCCAGACCCGCGGACCATTGCCCCCGGCGTCGGACTGCCCAGGCTGGTTCTGCTGCGAGCGGGCGCCGGTGCCCGGCAGCACCTCGTACTCGGGGGCAGTGCCCTTGGGCTTGACGGTGATGCTTTGGGTCTGGCCGCCGTAGCGCACTTCATCGACGGTGGCGTTGCTGTCCTCGATGCGGATGTTCTCGATTTTCTGGTCCGGTCGGCCTGGAACGCCGGCGGGAACGGTCGACTGTTGCGGCGCGGCCTGTGCGGGCGCCGTGGGCGGGGTCTGGGCCTGCGCGCCGGCCAGCGGCAATACACAGGCGAATACCGCAAGGGTATGGCGAACGGGCAGCAAATGGAGTCGGCGCATGGGCGGGATTGTAGGCCGCTGTGCATGCCCGCGTTGTAAGAAGGTGCCAGTGGCCGATGGCGGCCGGAGGCGCTTCTGGCGCGGGGCAAAATGGGCCGATGACCGACAAGAAAACGCTGCTGCTCGTCGACGGATCGAGCTACCTTTACCGTGCCTTCCATGCCATGCCGGACCTGCGCGCCGTGCCCGGCGACGCGACCAGCCCCGCGACCGGCGCGATCCGCGGGATGATCAACATGACCCAGGCGCTCAAGCGTGAGGTACGTGCCGACTACGCCGCCTGCATCTTCGACGCGCCGGGCAAGACCTTCCGCGACGACTGGTATGGCGAATACAAGGCCAACCGCTCGCCCATGCCCGACGACCTGCGCAGCCAGGTGGCGCCGATCTACGAGGTGGTGCGGCTGCTGGGCTGGCCGGTGATGGTGGTGCCGGGCGTGGAGGCCGACGACGTGATCGGCACGCTGGCCCGCACGGCCGCGGACCAGGGAGTGGAAGTCATTGTGTCGAGCGGCGACAAGGACATGAGCCAGCTGGTCGACGAGCACATCACGATCATCGACACGATGAACGGCAAGAAGCGCGACGTGGCCGGCGTCACGGCGGAATTCGGCGTGCCGCCGAAGCTGATGATCGACTATCAGACGCTGGTCGGCGATTCGGTCGACAACGTGCCGGGCGTGGAGAAGGTCGGGCCGAAGACGGCCGCCAAATGGTTGCTGGAATACGGGTCGCTCGATGGGCTGATCGCGCGGGCTTCCGAGGTGAAGGGCCAGGCGGGCGAGAACCTGCGCAAGGCGCTGGATTGGTTGCCGCAGGGCAAGCGGCTTGTCACGATCCGCACTGATTGCGACCTGGCCAAGCATGTGGCCGGCCTGCCGGCGCTCGATGCGCTGGTGCCGGGTGCTCAGCAGGTCGAAGAATTGAAGACCTTCTACGAAAAGTACGGTTTCAAGAGCCTGGTGAAGACGCTTGAAACGCATGCCGTCCCGCCAGAACTCATCGAGGAAAGCAACAAGGGCCAGAAGTCTGCCAACCCCAATCCCGGCTTGTTCGACGAGCCGGCGATGGCGGCCGCCGAGAAGGTCAGCAACCTGGCCTACTACACGGTCATGACCTGGGAGCTGTTCGATACGTGGCTGGCGAAGGTGGAGGCGGCGGAGCTGGTCGCGATCGACACCGAAACCACCTCGCTTGACGAGAGCCGCGCCGAGATCGTCGGCATCAGCTTCAGCGTGAAGCCGGGCGAGGCGGCCTATGTCCCGGTCGGTCACAACTATCCCGATGCGCCGGAGCAACTGCCGCGCGACGAGGTTCTGGCGAAGTTGAAGCCCTGGCTCGAGAATGGCGCGAAGAAGAAGCTGGGCCAGCACGTCAAGTACGACCGCCATGTGTTCGCGAACCACGGCATCGAGGTGCAGGGCTATGCGCACGACACGATGCTGCAGAGCTACGTGCTCGAAGTGCACAAGCCGCATGGTCTTGCGAGCCTGGCAGAGCGGCATCTGGGTCGCAGCGGCATCGACTACGAAGACTTGTGCGGCAAGGGCGCGCACCAGATCTCGTTCAGCCAGGTGTCGATCGACAAGGCCGCCGAATACTCGTGCGAGGACAGCGACCAGACGCTCGACGTGCACCTCGCGCTGTGGCCCCAATTGCAGGCCGACGAGAAGCTGAACTTCGTCTACCAGCTGGAGATGCAGAGCAGCGAGGCGTTGTATCGCGTCGAACGCAACGGGGTGCTGATCGACGCGGCGCAGTTGTCGGCGCAGAGCCACGAGCTCGGAACGCGCATCATGGCGCTGGAGCAGGAGGCCTACGGGATCGCGGGGCAGCCCTTCAACCTTGGGTCGCCCAAGCAGATCGGCGACATCTTCTTCAACAAGCTCGGCCTGCCGGTGATCAAGAAGACGCCGAGCGGCGCGCCGAGCACGGATGAGGAAGTGCTGGAGAAGCTGGCCGAGGACTATCCGCTGCCGGCGAAGATCCTTGAGCACCGCGGCCTGTCGAAGCTCAAGGGCACCTACACCGACAAGCTGGGCCAGCTCGCCAACCCGCGAAGCGGTCGCGTGCACACGCACTACGCGCAAGCCGTGGCGGTGACCGGGCGCCTGAGCAGCAACGATCCCAACCTGCAGAACATCCCGATCCGCACGCCCGAAGGCCGCCGCGTGCGCGAGGCTTTCGTGGCGCCGGCCGGCAGCGTGATCGCCAGTGCCGACTACTCGCAGATCGAGCTGCGCATCATGGCGCACCTGAGCGATGACGCGTCGTTGTTGCGTGCGTTCACCGACGGCATCGACGTGCACCGCGCCACCGCCGCCGAGGTGTTCGGCAGCACGCCGGACCAGGTGTCGAGCGAGCAGCGGCGCTATGCGAAGGTGATCAACTTCGGGCTGATCTATGGCATGAGCAGCTTCGGGTTGGCGCGCAACCTGGGCATCGAGACGAAGGCGGCCGCGGCGTACATCGACAAGTACTTCCAGCGCTATCCGGGCGTGAAGGTCTACATGGACGAGACCAAGGCGCTGGCCAAGGAGAAGGGCTATGTCGAGACCGTGTTCGGCCGGCGCCTCTACCTGCCCGAGATCAATTCGCCCAACGGCCCGCGCCGCGGCGGCGCCGAGCGCGCGGCCATCAACGCGCCGATGCAGGGGACTGCCGCCGACCTCATCAAGCTCAGCATGGTCGAGGTGCAGCGTGTGCTGGACGCTGAACAGCGCGCCACGAAGATGATCATGCAGGTGCACGACGAACTGGTCTTCGAAGTGCCCGAGGCCGAGGCCGACTGGGTGCGCACCGAGATCCCGCGCATCATGGCTGGCGTTGCAGCGCTCAAGGTGCCGCTGCTGGCCGAGATCGGCTTCGGGCCGAACTGGGACAAGGCGCACTGATCGTCCGGTGCGGATGGCTGAAAGGATGCGGACTACCAATTCTCATGATGCGGGGCAGATCCCCCGCGCAAAGGAACGCCGATGCTGCTTCCAGACCTGAAGAACGAGTTCGATTCACTGCACCCCGGCAACTCGAACGAAGCAGGCGCATCGCGCCGCACCGCGCTCAAGATCGCGATCGGCGTGGGCTATGCAGCGGCCACGTTGCCGGTTGCGGCGCAGACAGTCATCCACACGGCCAGCGAAGGCTTGAAGGCCGGACCGGTCAAGTACACGGTCAATGGTTTCGACGTGCCGGCCTACATGGCCGCGCCCGCCGGCAAGACGGACCTGCCGGTGATCGTGGTGGTCCAGGAGGTCTTCGGCGTGACCGACTACATCGCCGATACCTGCCGCCGCTTCGCCCACTTGGGCTACCTCGCGATCGCGCCGGAGCTGTATGCGCGCCAAGGCGACCCGCGCAAGGTCGCCGACACGTCGAAGCTCATGAGCGAGATCGTCTCGAAGGTGCCCGATGCGCAGGTGATCGCCGACCTGGACGGCGCGATTGCCTTTGCCGGCGCGAATGGCGGGCACGTGGCCAAGGCGGGGATCACCGGCTTCTGCTGGGGCGGGCGCATCGTGTGGCTCTATGCGGCCACCGGCAAGGTCAAGGCCGGCGTGGCCTGGTATGGCCGGCTGGTAGGGCAGGAGAGCACACTGACGCCGAAGCAGCCGGTCGAGATCGGCGCGATGCTGCAGGCGCCGGTGCTGGGCCTCTGTGGCGGCAAGGACCAGGGCATCCCGCTTGACACGATTGATAAGATGAAATCCGTCCTGGCGATCGGCACGCCGGCTGCCAGGGCCTCGCAATTTGTCGTGTACCCCGAAGCGGGCCACGCCTTCCATGCCGACTACCGCCCAAGCTACGTGAAGAGCGCGGCCGACGATGGCTGGCGGCGCGCGGTGGAGTGGTTCCAGGCCAACGGCGTGGGCTGACGACGACAATTGCCACCCACGGCATTCGCGCTGAGCGCATATGAGCCGTCCTTCGGGGCGGCTTTTGTTTTGACCCATGAATCTCATTGCCATCATCGTTGCCACCCTGGTCGCCGGCATCGGCAGCGTCTGGATCGCCGCCTTGCTGCTGCGCCTGGGCGTGCAGCGCGACGACAGCGCCCAGGGCGCGCAATATCTGTTGAGCCTGGCGGCAGGCGCGCTGCTGGCCACGGCCTTCATGCACCTGCTGCCGGAGGCTTTCGAAAGCGGCCTGGAGCCGGCCACGCTGTTCGCGATGCTGCTGTTCGGGCTGGTGGTGTTCTTCCTGCTCGACAAGGCCGAACTGTGGCATCACGGCCATGAGCACCACCACGATCATGGCGACGCGCATCGCGGGCACGATCACGGCCACGCGGATCACCACCACGACCCTGCGCCGCGTTCGGGAGGCTGGGCCGTGCTGACCGGCGACAGCGTGCATTGCTTCGGCGATGGCGTGTTGATCGCCTCGGCCTTCATCGCCGACCTGCGCCTGGGCATGGTCGCCGCACTGGCGGTGCTGGCGCACGAGGTGCCGCACCACATCGGCGACCTGGTGGTGCTGCGCCAGACCTCGGCCAATCCGCGTGCGGCGCTGGTGAAGGTGTCGCTGGCCGGCACCATGACGGCGCTGGGCGGCGTGATCGGTTGGGCGTTGGTCGATTCGCTGCACGGCCTGCTGCCCTACTTCCTGGTGCTGGCCAGCAGCAGCTTCATCTACGTGGCACTGGCCGACCTGATCCCGCAGTTGCAGAAGCGCCTGACCACGCGCCAGACCGTGACGCAGATCGCCTGGCTGGCGGTCGGCATCGTGCTTGTCACAGGCGTGAGCCGGCTGGCGCACGGTGGACACGGGCATGACCATGACCACGGCCATGGCCATGGCGAACCGCACGCGGCGTATCGTCCGACGACATTGAACCCTGCCCGGATTTAACCTTTGGAGCCAAATCAGGCGCACTATCGGGGGGTCTGAGAGGAAAAATCCAAGGAGCACGATCATGAGCAGGGCCCCATCTACCCGCCGTACCGTCAAACCGCCCCCTGGCGCGCCCGACGTTCCCATGCTTGGCGATGGCCTGGACGCGTCCGACGATGACCTGGCCGGCGAGTTGGAAGAGGAAACCGGCATCGACCTGACCGATGCCAGCGAACTCGATGCCGACAATGTGCCGATCGACGAGGAATTCGATCGCGTGATGCAGGCGCCCGACTAGTTCCAGCCCTCAGGCCTTGCGTACCGCCGCTCGTACGGCGGGCTTGACGGAGGGCTGGTCGGCGTAGAAGTGAAGGTCTTCCACGCCTTCCGACGTGGCCTTGGCCGCGTAGGCGGTGATCTCTGCCGCGGTCGCCTTGTCGAGTTGGCCTGCCATCGGCACGATCAGGTCGTGTTCGCCGCCAGCCGCCTCCCACAGCTTGATGGACAGGGCGTAGTGCTCGGCCGGATTGCCATGGCCCGCCTTGCCCCGGCCGCCACACCACCACGCCTGCGGCAACAGCACCGTCGCATGCTCGAAGAATGCGGCCCAGGGCAGGTGAGGATGTTTCGCCATGGCCCGGTAGTGCGAGGTCACACCGAAAGGCCGGCCATTGGCCGCACCGCATACCGTCTCGCAGAACATGGTGGCCAGCTCGGCCAGGCCTGGGCGGTCCCAGTCCCAGTTGGCTTGGCCGGGCGCGCCTTCAGGGCCGACGTAATAGCCGTCGAGGCCATGCGCGAACAGGTCGACGGCCTGCCGCGCTTCCCGCATGGCCGCGTCCCGCAGGGCCGAGGGTCGGCGCCATCCGTACACCGCCATACCCGCCGCGTGGAACACGCCGATGGCCTTCTTCACATTGTTGTCGGCGTGGATCGCCACGCCGGTTGCGCCGTACTGCCGCGCGCTTTCCAGGAAGCCGTTGACGTCGTCGCAGTGCACGACCCAGAGAATCTTTTTTCGAGACATGGCAATGCCGCCCGCCGACATGGGGTGAATGGAGCATCCAGCGTGCGCGTGCTGGCGCCTTTCGGCATCCCTTCTGCAGGGGAGTCGGCGGATATACCGGGGACATAGCATCCGCAAATGGCCAGTTTCGCGATGCGTGGCGTCTCCTTCGCTCTTGCGGGCATGGCGATGCTGTGTGTTGCCGCGGCGCCGACGCAGGAGGTGCTGGTCTACCGGGGCACCTGCGATGCATCGGCCGCCTCGGCGCTGGGCCCCGATCACTTCGTGATGGCGAGCGACGAGGACAACATCCTGCGCATCTACCGCCACGGCCAGCCGGAGCCGGTGTCGACCTTGTCGCTCGCGGCGTTCCTGGGCAGCGGTGACGAGGAATCCGACATCGAGGGCGCGGCCACGGTCGGCAACCGCATCTACTGGATCACCTCGCATGGGCGCAACAAGAATGCCAAGCCACGCCCGGCGCGACAGCGCTTCTTCGCGACCGACTTCGACGTGTCGACCACGCCACCCACTCTGCGGCCGGTCGGCAAGGCCTATGCGGGGCTGCAGACGGACCTGCTGGCGACGCCGGAAGGGCAGCGGCTGGGCCTGGCGCAAGCCGCGCAACGCGCACCGGAGGCGGAAGGCGGCTTCAACATCGAGAGCCTGGCGGCCACGCCGAAAGGGCCGCTGCTGGTGGGATTTCGCAATCCGCTGATCGGGCGCGAAGCGTTGGTGATGCCGCTGCTGAACCCGCAAGATGTGCTGGAGGGCCGGCCGTCCACATGGGGCGCGCCGATTCAACTGCCGCTGGGCCGGCGCGGCCTGCGCAGCATGGAAACAATGGGCGCGGGCTACCTGCTGGTGGCAGGCCCGACCGCCGACGCGGGCAGCTTCGCGCTCTTCCGCTGGTCGGGGCAGCCGGCGGATGGGCCCGTCCCACTGAAGAACGTGGACCTCGGCACCTTGCGCCCCGAGGCACTGTTCACCGTTCCGGGCAGCGGCGAGATGCAACTGCTCAGCGACGATGGCGGCCTGACCACCGGCGGTGTCGAGTGCAAGGCACGACCGGCAGCGGAACGAACATTCCGCAGCCTGCGCTTCAGCCCCTGAGAGGGGGTGACGGCTACTCGAGGGTGAAGCCGACCTTCAGCGTCACCTGCCAATGCGCGACCTTCCCATCCTTCACATGGCCGCGCGTTTCGAGCACTTCGAACCACTGGATGTTGCGCACCGACTCGCTGGCCTTGGCGATCGCGTTCTTCACCGCCTCGTCGCTGCTGCTCGGGGATGAGCCGGTGAGTTCGATGTGCTTGTAGATGTGCGTGCTCATGGTGTCTCCGTCGGGTTGGAAAGATGACCTCGATCCATCTTATGACCGATGACGCTGTCAGTACACGCCGACAGACAGTTGTTCGGCGTTGCGGCCCAATCCGGCATGGCCCCAAGAGATCGCCACGGTGAAGCCATGGCGCCGGCGCGCTGCTGCATCGTCGGCGGCGGACCGGCCGGCATGATGCTCGGGTTCCTGCTGGCGCGTGCCGGCGTGCCGGTGGTCGTGCTGGAGAAACATGGCGACTTCCTGCGCGACTTTCGGAGGGACACGGTGCATCCGTCCACGCTCGACGTGATGGCCGAACTCGGGCTGCTCGACCGCTTCCTGGCCCGGCCGCATGACGAGGCGCATCGATTGCGCGCGCACATTTCGGGACAGGAGGTCGGGCTGGCCGATTTCACGCACCTGTCGACGCGCTGCAAGTTCATCGCGCTGATGCCGCAATGGGACTTCCTGGATTTCATCCGCGACGAAGGCGAGCGGTACCCCGAATTCCGGCTGATGCTGAACACCGAGGCCACGGGACTCGTCGAGCGTGACGGACGCGTCGTGGGCGTGGAGGTCAAGACCGCGGAGGGCGTGTCGCAGATGGCCTGCGACCTGGTGGTGGCCGCCGATGGGCGCCGCTCGGTGCTGCGCGGTGCGGCCGGGCTGGTGGTGCGCGACATCGGCGCGCCCATCGACGTGCTGTGGATGCGCCTGCCCAAGCATCCCGACGACCCCGATGGATCGGGCGGCTACATCGACGCGGGCCACTTCATGGCGACCATCGACCGCACGACGTATTGGCAGTGCGCCTATGTCATTGGCAAGGGCGGCATTGCGGCGATCCAGGCGCGCGGGATCGAGGCCTTTCGCGCCGACGTCGCGGCCATCGTGCCGCCCTTTGCGGACCGGGTGGACCAGATCGCGAGTTGGGATGACGTGAAGCTCCTGAGCGTGACGGTCGACCGGCTGGAGACATGGTGGAAGCCGGGTCTGCTGTGCATCGGCGATGCGGCGCATGCGATGTCACCGGTGGGTGGTGTCGGCATCAACCTCGCGGTGCAGGACGCTGTGGCCGCGGCCAACATCTTGCGCGATGTGCTGCTCGACCCGAACGAGAGCGCGGATGCGATCACGGCGCTGCTGCCAACGGTGCAGGCGCGGCGGGAATTTCCGGCCAAGGTGACGCAGGCGGTGCAGGTGGCCGTGCAGAACCGGGTGCTCGCGCCGGTACTGCAGGGTACCGCGGCCAAGGGCAAGCGATTCACGGTGCCGTGGATCCTGCGGCTCGCGCAGCGCTATCCGATCTTGCAGGGCATCCCGGCGTATGCGGTCGGTATCGGGGTGCGGCCGGAGCACGTGCGCAAGGGGTAGGCAGTGCCTGTTGCTGGCTCACGCCGGCGTCAAGGCTTGTTCGGATCGTCCGGCCGTTGGCCGGGTCGGCCCGGGGTGCCGCGCGCCTGTTGCTCCCGATGCTGTTGCGCCTGCTGCGCCTGGGCCTGGCGGGCCTGCGCCTGTGCAAGCTGCTGCGCTTGTTGCTGCTGAGCCTGTTGCTGGCGTTGCTGCTGTTGGGCCATCTGTTGCTGGCGCTGCGCCTGCTGCTGCATCTGCTGTTGGTGCTGGGCTTGCTGCTGCGTCTGGCGTTGACGGGCTTGCGCCTGTTGGGCCTGTTGCGCCTGTGCTGCTTGCTGGCGGCGTGACTGGTCCTGAAGCTGCTGGGCCTGTTGCTGGCGTGCCTGCGCCTGCTGCGATTCGCGGGCTTGCCGGGCTTGCAACTGTTGCTGCTGTTGCTGCTGACGCTGTTGCTGTTGCTGCTGTTGCTGCGCCTGCTGCCGCTGGGCATCCTGTTGCCTGCCCTGCTGCTGCGCCTGCTCTTGGCGAAGTTGGGCTTGTCGCGCATCGTTCTGCGCTTGCCGGGCCTGTTGCGTCTGCAGCTGGCGCGCCTGCTCTTGCTGCTGACGCAATTGCTGCTGTTGTTGCTTCAGCTGGGCTTGCTGCGCTTGTGCTTGCTGGCGGCTGGCCTGCTGCTCCTGCTGGGCGCGTTGCAGTTGTTGTTGCTGTCGCATCGTCGCCTGCTGCGCCTGGGCTTGTTGCGCTGCCTGCTGTGCTGCCTGTTGTTGCCGCTCCTGCGCCTGCATCTGCTGCGACCGGGGGCCGTTGTTGCCATTGAAGAAGTTGTTGCGCGTGTTGTTCTGGATCACCGTTTCCGAACGCGACACGTACGCGGTGCGGTTGTAGATCACCGCGGGTCTTTCGTAGACGGGCGCTGCATGCGGCGGACGCGCGCCACGCGGGTAGGGCGCCGGCCGGCCCCAGTTCATGTTCCACGCGTTCCAACCCCAGTCGTGCCGCTGCAATGCGGAGCCGACCACCACGCCGGCGCCGAAGGTCAGCAGGCCGGCGGTGGCGATCTGCGCATTGCTGTAGCGCGGCTCCGCGTACACCGGCGGCGACCAGGCATAGCCGGGGTAGGCGGGAACCGGTTCGCCGTAGATGACTTGCGGGTCATAGCTTGGCACGTAGACCATGTCGGGCTGCGCGGGGGCGATGGTGATGTAGGCGTCCGGCCCCGGTGCGGCTGCAACGCGAAGCTTCGGTGTGCTTTTGAGCTTGCCGGCCCGCGACGCGCGTTGGCGCATCGTCTGGATCGCGGCCAGCGTGCCGTCCGGATCGTTGTAGTAGGCCTGCCCGAGCGCGGTGGTCCACGGGAGGTTGTTCGCCATCTGGTCGAGCACGGGGCGGAAGGCGGTGAGCGACTTGATGCTGGGGTCCCACGGCTGCGATTCGGCAGCATCGGCCAGCGGGCCGGCCTTGAGCGTGCGGTTCTGGTCCAGCCAGTGGTCGGCGGCCGTGACCTGGTCCGGCCAGGTGGCGCCGGCCAGGACCTGGGCGACCAGCTTGTCCGGATAGAGCGCGATCGGGGCGACGAGTTGGTCGAGTTGTTCCGCTGTCGGCGCCGTGTAGGCCGGTGGCTGCGGTGGTGCCGCGACGGCCACGGCCTGCGGTGCGGATGTGGCCGCCGGAGGTGCCGCCTCGGAGTTGGGGGAAGGCGCTGGCGGCGCCGTGGGATTGGGAACGCCCTTGAGCTTGTCGCAGCCAGCGAGGGTCAAGGCGCCTGCGCAGACGGCCAGGATCAGGAGCCTGGAAACGGGGGTGGCGGGGTGAGAAGAGGTCATCGCGTCATTCGCATGGATGTCGTGGTCCTCCCAGGCTTTCAACGTGAATCCTCGACCATCCGCCGACCTTCGGCTGACAGCAAGCGCCGTCGCGCCCTGTCGGCGCAGCGCGACTATTTCGCCCCGCTGGTGTACTTGGTGACGCTGTCGGCCGTGACGTGGTAGCCGCTCACGCCCATCATGGAGTCGTTGCGCAGGGTCTGCATCTTGCCGGTGACCCAGATGGTGTCCATCGCGCGCAGGCCCTTGTCGGCCTTCGAGGTTTCCACATGGATGATCTGGTTGGCGGGCGGTGGCGGTGTGTGGATGCAGGCGCCGAAGTAGGGCACCAGCAGGAATTCGCTGACCTGGCCGTTCTTTTCTTCGAGCGGCACCAGGTAGCCCGGAATCTTCACCATGACCCCGTTCATCGCTGGGTTGGTGGGCGCGTTGTCGGAGGCCTTTTGCAGCTTCATCAGCATCTCGTTGGCGCGCGGGTCGTTGTCGTCGAGCTTGCTGAAGTCGACGCCCTTGAAGGCCTTCATCGGGTCCCAGTCCTTGGGCACCAGTTCTTCCCAGGCGATCTGGCGGGGCTGGCCCGGCGCGACCTTGGCGGACACCGCCTTGCCGCCGAGCGGATTGGCGGCGCTGGTGCCCGAAGGCGCGGGGTCGGCGGCCCAGGCGGCGGTGGTGAACGTGATGAGGAGGGCAATGGCGGCGGAGCGAAGCATGATGGTCGGTTTGAAGTCGGTTTCCAGCGGTGTCGCCCGGTCACCCATTGCGCCAGGTCGGGCACCTTGTGGCCTGTTCCAGGGCACCCGTGGAACAGGCTTTGCCGGGCCACCGGGTGCGCCCCCTCGAGGGGCTGAGGGCCGCGGCCCCAAGCCTGCCTGCGCAGGCTTGGACGGAACGCAAGAGCAGCCGCCTCTGGTAGCCGCACGGGCGCCACAGGCGCTGTGGGGGTGGGTCATATTCTGGGCGAAAGGCCATCGGCCAGCGACAGCCGATAGGCGCGAATCCCGGGCAGCAGTCCCGCCAGCCATCCGACCAGCAGCAGGGCACCCAGCAAGCGCCATTCGTTCAGTGTAGGTTCCGACAGGTGCAAGGCCAGGCCGAGCTGCGATTGCAGCCACGGCGACAGCAGGGCGATGCCCAGCGCGGTCATGAGCATGCCCAGCAGCACGCCCAGCAATGTGACGATGCCGCCTTCCAGGGCCAGCAGCACGAGCACATGGCGCAGGCCCGCGCCGACCGCGCGCAGCACGGCCAGCTCGCGCCGACGTTCGTTCAGCCCGGCCAGCACCACCGACACCAGGCCGCCCAGGCTGACCAGCGCGACGAGCGCCGACATCAGCATCAGCGCGTTCTCGCCGACACCGACGACGCGCCACAGCTCGTCGAGCGCGACGCCGGGCAGGATCGCCATCAGCGGCTCGTCGGGATAGCCGGACACCCAGCGCTGCACCGCGAACACCGCAGCACGGTTCTTCAGCCCGACCAGCACGGCGGTCACGGACTTGGGCGTGAGGTCGAACTTGCGAACCGCATCGGCGGGAATCTGCACGCCCGGCATCGGCGCGCCACCGGCCCAGTCGAGGTGGATCGCTTCCATCGCACCCAGGCCGATGTGTACCGTGCGGTCGACCGGTGTGCCGGTGCGCGCGAGCACGCCGACCACGGTGAAGGGCTTGTCGGCATGCGCGGTAGCCTCAAGCTCACCGCCGCCATGGGCCAGCGTGATCTTCTCGCCCAAGCGATAGCCCAGCTGCGTCGCCACCTCGGCACCGATCACGGCGTCGAAGATGTCGTTGAAGGGCTTGCCCTCCTGGAGCACCAGTGGCTGCTTGTCGCCGTAGCGGAACCGCGTGAAGTAGTCGGGCGTCGTGGCCAGCACCGGAAAGCCCCGGTGCGAGTCCCCGAGCGACAGCGGCACGACCCAGGCGACGCCTTTATGCGTGGCCAACGCCTGCACGCTTTTCCAGGAGACGTTGCTGGTGGCGGCGCCGATGCGGAACACGGAATACAGCAACAGTTGCGTCGAGCCCGTGCGCGGGCCGACGATGAGGTCCGTGCCCGACACGGAGGACGCGAAGTTCTGCCGGAGCTCGGTGCGGATGCGCTCCACGCCGAGCAGCAGGCAGGTCGACAAGGCGATCGACAGCAGCGTCAGCGCCAGCGTGAAACGCCGGTTCCAGGCGCTGCGCCAGGCGATGCCGAACAGCGCGCTCATGCGCCTGCGCTCACGAGCGCCGCCCGGTTGATGTCGGGCAGCCAGACATGCCGTCCAAAGCGCTCGGCGATGCGCCTGTCGTGGCTGACGAAGACCAGTGCGCTGTGGTTCGCCTCGCAGGCGCTCATGAGGGTGTCAAGGAAGGCCTCGCGCCGGTCTTCGTCGAGTGCGGAGGTGGGCTCATCGGCGATGACGAGCTCCGGGTGGCCGATGAGGGCGCGCGCCGCCGCCACGCGTTGTTGCTGACCGACCGACAGCTGCAGCGCCGGACGCTGCCAGAGCGCCTTGTCGAGGCCCATGCGTTGCAACAGTTGCCCGGCGTGCGCGCGCGGCGTGCCATCGGCCCGCGATGCGCGGCGCGGCGAGAAGCGGCAGGGCAGCAGCACGTTGTCGATCACGCTCAGGTACGGCAGCAGGTTGAACTGCTGGAAGATGTAGCCCACATGCGCCACGCGCGTGCGGTCGCGCTGGCGTCGGGAGAGCCGGGCCCAGTCGTGGCCAAGCAGCCGCGCATGCCCCGCGTCGGCGACGAGCACGCCTGCCATCAGCGACAGCAAGGTGCTCTTGCCGCAACCGCTCGGCCCGTGCAGGAACACCGCCTCGCCCGCGTTCACCGACAGCGTCTCGATGTCGAGCACCGGTGCCGCGTGGCCGGGCCAGGCGAAGCGCAGATGCTCGATGCTGAGGACCGGGATCACTGCCGGCCCCAGGTGAGCCGCGCCGAGGGCCGCTTCAGCGTGCGCTGGTACTGACCGTCGGGCGTGGCGATCTGCACGTCGATCTGCCGGATGGCGGAGAAGGCATCGAACAGGCCGACATCGACGTAGCGCGCCTGCACCGGGCTGCGGCATTCGAAGACGATGTTGCCTTCGAGGTCGCCATGGCCGGGCGCCTGGACCGGCGGGGCCTTGCCGAGACCAAGCGTCGGTGCATCGAGGTCGACCTGGCTCAGCGTGCAACCGGCAGCCGGGTCGATGGTGAACAGCTTGCCGGCCGCGCGGAGTTGCGCAAGGGCCTGCTGCGCGGTCTTGCGCTCGGCATCGGTGCGCGGCGCTCGCTCGAAGCCGACGATGCTGTCGAGCGGCGAATCGACGTGGATGGTGATGGCGCGCACGTCGATGGCCACGTCGAGCTTGACTTGGCCATGCACGTGGGGATGCCCGGGTTGCGCGTGTGCGTTCAACATGCAGAGGGCGAGGAGCAGCGGCGCGGCTGCGGCGCGAAGGAAGAAACGATTCATGCGGGCTGTGCCTGTCGGCTTGCGTTGATGCGTGACCGCGGTAGGAGTCTCATGCAGGTGGCCGGTTCCCGCGGCAGCGCCGCCGGTTGCAACGCTGACGATGGGCTGACGTTGTCTCGCGTCGACGTGGCTTTGCCATCTCGACTCGACCCGCCGCCGGGAGTGAGCCGGGCGTGGCCTGGCCCTGGGGTCAGCCCTTGGTCACCGGCCTTGCAGCGTCGCTGCACCACTCGCTCCAACTGCCCGCATAGAGGCCGGTGAGGTCGTAGCCGGCGACGCGCATGGCCAGCAGATTCGGTAGGGCGCTGACGCCGCTGCCGCATTGGTGCACCACGCCGGCCGGATCGCGTCCGCCCAGCAGGGCATCGAACTCCTGGCGCAGTTGCGCGGCTGGCTTCAGGCGGCCATCGGGGCTGAGGTTCTCCGCGAAGGGCCGGTTCAGCGCACCGGGGATGTGGCCGGCCACCGGGTCGAGCGGTTCCACCTCGCCGCGATAGCGCGGCGCGGCGCGCGCATCGATGACGGTCTGGCCGGTGTCGCCCAGCCGCTTCAGCACCGTGTCCGTTGCGACCAGCCGGACCCGTTCCGGCCCGAGCACGAAGTTGGACTGGAAGTGCGACGGCTCCTCGCGCCCCGTGACTTCGCCGCCCGACGCCTGCCACGCCTGCAACCCGCCATCGAGCACGGCCACGGCCTCATGCCCGACCCATTGCAGCATCCACCAGAGCCGGCCGCAGTAGTTCAGGCCGTTGCGGTCGTACACGACGGCCTGCATGTCGTTGCGAAAACCGACGCTCGACAGCCACTCGGCAAAGCGTTCACGGCTCGGCAGCGGATGGCGGCCGCCCGAGGCCGGCAGGCCCATCTCGGCGGCGATCACCGTGCCGCCCTTGCCCGGCGCGCCGTGAGGGGCGCTCAGGGCGGTGTCGAGGTTGGCATAGACGGCGCCGGGAATGTGGGCGTCGCGGTATTGCTGCTCGCCGGCATGCGGGCGGCTCAGGTCGAAGGTGCAGTCGAACACCATCAGAGGCGTGCCGGCGGCCTGCAGCGCCTTCAGTTGTTCGACGGAGATCAGGGTCGTGTACATCGCAATCGGTCCTTCCTTCAAATCAATGTTCTTCTGCGGGCGCCTTGGGAACAGCGCGTTGACGAAGGATAGTCGCGACGATGCCGCTGGCCACGATCAATGCCATGCCACCCCAACCCAGCCCGTCGATACGGTCGCCGAACAGCGCCACACTGTAGACCGCCGCGAAAACGATGCCGGAATATTGCAGGTTGGCCACCAGCAGCGTACCGCCCGGCGTCTTTGCGCGCGAGTAGGCGCGGGTCATGCACAACTGTCCGAGGGCGGCCAGCACGCCGACCGGCAACAGCCACATCGCGTGCAGGGCGCCGGGCCAGTCCGAGAAGCCGGTCGCGACCGTGCCCATGCCGCCGGCCACCGCCGAGCCCACGGCAAAGTAGAACACCGTGCGCGACTCCGGCTCGCCGAGTTTCGAGAGGGCCACCACCTGCATGTAGGCAAAGGCCGCCGTCAGCCCCGACATCAGGCCGACCAGCCCGGCAAAGGCCTGTCGGTCGCCGAGCGTCGGTCGCAGCATCATGACCACGCCGGCAAAGCCGACCACCACCGTGAGCATCAGCGCCCCCTGCAGCGGCGGTCGTTCCACGCGGCCGTCGCGTCCGGGCAGCGGCACCCACGCGAGCAGCGTGCCGCCGATCAGGAACACCGCGATCCACACGCTGCTCATGTAGTTGAGCGTCATCGCGGTCGCCAGCGGAAGGTGGGCGATGGCATAGAACCAGGCGCCCAGCGACACCACGCCGATGAAGCTGCGCCAGGCATGCATGCCGGGATACTGCGTGCGCAGCGAGATCCCCTGGTTGCGCGCCAGCAGTGCCAGGAAAACGATGCCGATGAGGCCGCGATAGAAAACCAGTTCAGCAGGGTTGAACCACTCGGAGGCGATCTTCACGCAGACCCCCATGGTCGCGAATATCAGTGCGGCCAGCACCATCCAGAGCGCTTGCATCTTGCCTCGTACGTTGGGAAAAAAGAAAGCGGCGCCGACCGCGCCGCAAAGGGGTCAGGCTGAGAGCGCCTCTTGCGGCAAGGTCTCCGCAGGCAACATCGCGCGCCGATACCACTCGTGGAAGTGCTCCATGCCATCTTCCATCGGGCTCTGGTATGGGCCGCTTTCGTCGTCGCCGCGCAGCATCAGCGCACGGCGGCCGGCGTCCATGCGCTCGGCGATCTCGTCGTCTTCGACGCAGGTCTCCATGTAGGCGGCCTGCTGGGCTTCGACGAATTCGCGCTCGAAGGCCACGATTTCCTCGGGGTAGAAGAACTCGACCATGTTGAGCGTCTTTTGCGGCCCGATCGGGTGCAGCGTGGAGACGGTCAGCACATGCGGATACCACTCGACCATCACGTTCGGATAGCAGGTGAGCCAGATCGCGCCGTACTTCGGCGGCTTGCCCTCGCGGTACTGCAACAGTTGCTCCTGCCACTTCTGGTAGACCGGGCTGCCGGCACGGCCGAGCCGGTTGGCGACACCCACGGTCTGCACCGAATACTTGTCGCCGAACTCCCAGCGCAGGTCGTCGCAGGTGACGAAGCTGCCCAGCCCGGGGTGGAAGGGGCCGACGTGGTAGTCCTCCAGGTAGACCTCGATGAAGGTCTTCCAGTTGTAGTTGCACTCGTGCAACTCGACGCGGTCGAAGGCATAGCCGCTGAAGTCGAGGTCCGCGCGGGGGCCGAGCGTGGCCAGGTCGGCCGCGATGCTGCGGCGGCTGCCGCCGGGACGTGTCTCGAACAGCAGCCCGTTCCAGGCCTCGAGCGGATAGTTGTGCAGGTTCAGGCAGGGGTCCTGCGCGAAATGCGGCGCACCGATCAGCGTGCCGGTGGTGCGCGGGTCGGCCGCGGCGTAGGTCCAGCGGTGCAGCGGGCAGACGATGTTGCCGCCGGTCTTGGCATCGAGCGCGCCGCGGCCCTGCAGGATCACGGCTTGGCGGTGGCGGCAGACGTTGGAGATCAGCTCCACGCCCTTGGGCGTGTGCACCAGGGCGCGGCCTTCATGCTCCTGCGGCAGCGTGTGGTAGTTGCCCAGTTCGGGCACCGCGAGCTGATGGCCGACGTAGCGCGGGCTGTCGGCAAAGAGCGTCGCCATTTCGCGGGCGTAGAGCGCCTCGTCGAAATACGAGGAAACATGAAGAGGGCTGGAGGCCTGCTGCAGTTGAAGACTTAAATCAGACATGAGGACCTGACCAAGCTCCCCACAGGGAGAAAAATGGAAACGGGAGACGCCGTTGCGTAAGCAGAACGGCCCGGGAAAACGGATTGGCAACCTGCCGGGGCAGGAAGGATGGATTGTACCCGCGGGGTTTCATTCCGGCCTCCGCCAGTCGTACCATGCGGTCCGTCACGCCCCGGTACTGGTGGCGGACGGCTGCGGGTCCGCCCCGATTGCAGTCGCCACCCTAAAATGCCCGGTTTGACCGACGATCCCCGCATGCCCAAGCCCACTTCTCCCGACGCCGCGCCGGCCGCGCCGCTGCCGGCCAGCTATGAAGCCGGCCTGCAGGAACTCGAGCAACTCGTGGCCGCCCTGGAATCGGGCCAGTTGCCGCTGGACGAACTGCTCGGCAGCTACCAGCGTGGCGCCGTCCTGCTGCAGTTCTGCCGCGAAAAGCTGCAGGCGGTGGAAGACCAGATCAAGGTGCTGGATGCAGGCAGCCTGAAGGCCTGGGCCCCCGAATGAGCGTTCAACAACTGGAATCCTGGGACGCAGCCCGCCTGGCCGCCTGGTGCAATCCCCTGCTGGCCGATGTCGAGGCGGCCTTGTCGCGCTGGGTTGGCATCGATGGCCCGCCACCGCTCGGCGACGCGATGCGCTATGCGGTGCTTGACGGCGGCAAGCGCCTGCGTCCGCTGCTGGTGCTTGCCGCGAGCGAAGCCGTCGGCGGCGAGCCCCAGGCCGCCCTGCGCGCCGCCTGCGCCACCGAACTGATCCACGCCTATTCACTGGTGCACGACGACCTGCCCTGCATGGACAACGATGTGCTGCGCCGCGGCAAGCCCACGGTGCACGTGAAGTTCGGCGAGGCCGATGCGCTTCTCGCCGGCGATGCCCTTCAGGCCCTGGCCTTCGAACTGCTCACCCCCGGCGACGCCAGCGTGGCCGATGCCGTGCAGGCCCGCCTGTGCCGCCTGCTGGCGCTGGCGGCCGGCAGCCACGGCATGGCCGGCGGCCAGGCCATCGATCTGGCCAGCGTCGGCCTGGCCCTGACCGAGCCGCAATTGCGCCGCATGCACCAGCTCAAGACTGGCGCGCTGCTTCAAGCCAGCGTAGAGATGGGCGCGTCCTGCGCCGAGGGTGTTTCCGCCGAAGCGATGCGCGCCCTGCGCGAGTACGGCGCGGCGCTCGGCCTGGCCTTCCAGGTGGTCGACGACATCCTCGACGTGGTCGCCGATTCGGCCACGCTCGGCAAGACCGCCGGCAAGGACGCCGAGAACGACAAGCCCACCTACGTGTCGCTGCTCGGCCTCGACGGCGCCCGCGCCCGCGCGCAAGCGCTCCTGTCCGACGCACTGGCTGCCCTGGAACGCAGTACGCTGCCGGACACGGCGGCGCTGCGTGCGCTGGCCCACATGGTCGTGGACCGCGACCGATAAAAGAACAGACATGGCTCCGCTCCTCCCCACATTGAACGACCCCTCGGCCCTGCGCCGCTTCGACCGCGTGCAGCTCAAGCAGCTGGCCGACGAGGTGCGCGACTGCGTGCTCGACAACGTGTCGCGCACCGGCGGCCACCTGAGCTCGAACCTCGGCACGGTCGAACTGACCGTGGCCCTGCACCACGTCTTCAACACCCCGCATGACCGGCTGGTGTGGGACGTGGGCCACCAGACCTATCCGCACAAGATCCTGACCGGCCGGCGTGAGCGCATGCCAACGCTGCGCCAGCTTGGCGGCCTCTCGGGCTTTCCGCAACGCGGAGAGAGCGAGTACGACACCTTCGGCACTGCCCATTCGTCGACCAGCATTTCGGCCGCGCTCGGCATGGCGATGGCGGCCAAGCAGAAGGGCGAGAACCGCCATTCGATCGCGATCATCGGCGACGGCGCGCTCACCGCCGGCATGGCCTTCGAGGCGCTCAACAACGCCGGCGTCTGCGACTGCAAGCTGCTGGTCATCCTCAACGACAACGACATGTCGATCAGCCCGCCGGTGGGCGCGCTGAACCGCTACCTGGCGCAGTTGATGAGCGGGCAGTTCTACGCCGCGGCCAAGAACGTCGGAAAGACGGTGCTGCGCGGCGCGCCGCCGCTGTTCGAATTCGCCAAGCGCTTCGAGCAGCATGCGAAAGGCATGGTGGTTCCGGCCACGCTGTTCGAGAAGTTCGGCTTCAACTACGTCGGTCCGATCGACGGGCATGACCTCGATTCGCTGATCCCCACGCTGGAAAATCTCAAGCACCTCGAAGGCCCTCAGTTCCTGCACGTGGTCACCAAGAAGGGCCAGGGCTACAAGCTGGCCGAAGCCGATCCGGTGGCCTACCACGGGCCGGGCAAGTTCGATCCGTCGGTGGGCCTGGTCAAGCCCGCGACCGCGCCGAAGCAGACCTTCACGCAGGTGTTTGGCACTTGGCTGTGCGACATGGCGGCGAACGACGGCCGGCTGGTCGGCATCACGCCTGCGATGCGCGAAGGCTCTGGCATGGTCGAGTTCGAGAAGCGCTTTCCGGGGCGCTACTACGACGTCGGCATTGCGGAACAGCATGCGGTGACCTTCGCCGCCGGCCTGGCCTGCGAAGGGCTGAAGCCAGTGGTGGCGATCTACTCGACCTTCCTGCAGCGCGCGTACGACCAGTTGATCCACGACGTGGCGATCCAGAACCTGCCGGTGGTGTTCGCGCTGGACCGCGCGGGTCTGGTCGGCGCCGATGGCGCCACGCACGCAGGCGCCTACGACATTCCGTTCCTGCGTTGCATCCCGAACATGAGCATCGCCTGTCCGGCCGACGAGGCCGAATGCCGGCAGTTGCTGACCAGCGCCTACCAGCAGAACCATCCGGTGGCGGTGCGCTATCCGCGCGGTTCAGGTGCGGGCGCCACGCCGCATCTCACGCTGGATGCGCTGCCCTTCGGCAAGGGCGAGATCCGGCGCAAGGGTGAACGGGTGGCGATCCTTGCCTTCGGCACCTTGCTGTACCCCGCGATGCAGGCGGCCGAGGCGCTGGGCGCCACGGTGGTCAACATGCGCTGGGCCAAGCCGCTGGACGTAGAGCTGCTGCTGCAGGTCGCGAAGACGCACGAGGCCATTGTCACGGTGGAAGAGGGCGCGGTCATGGGCGGCGCCGGCAGCGCGGTGACCGAGGCGCTGAACGCGGCCGGTCTGCTCCGGCCGGTGCTGCAACTGGGCCTGCCGGACCAGTTCATCGAGCACGGTGATCCGGGCAAGCTGCTGGCCCTGCAAGGGCTGGACGCGGCGGGGATCGAAGCCAGCATTCGAAAGCGCTTTCCGAAGGCGCGGCTCGAATCAGTACCTGCGATTGCCGCTCAAAAGGTGTGAATCTTTCTGGCGAGGACGCCGACTTCGGTGTCCTCGCTGCGAAGCTTCACGCCCTTTTCAGTTGCCCAGGTAGGCGTCCTGCACCCTCGGGTTGCCGAGCAACTCCCGGCCGCTGCCTTCCAGCACGATCTCACCCGTCTCGATCACATAGGCCCGGTCGGCGATCTTCAGTGCCTGGCGCACGTTCTGCTCCACCAGGAAGATCGTCAGGCCCAGCTTGTTGATCTCGCGCAGCGTGCGGAAGATGTCCTGCACGATGATCGGCGCGAGACCCATCGAGGGTTCGTCCAGCAGCAGCACGCGCGGCTTCGCCATCATGGCGCGGCCGATCGCGAGCATCTGCTGTTCGCCGCCTGACAGGTTGCCGGCCAGCCCTTCGGCGCGATCCTTCAGCACCGGGAACAGCGTGAAGATGCGTTCCATGTCTGCGGCCCGCGCAGCCGCTCCGTCGCGGCGCGTGTAGGCGCCGAGTTCCAGGTTCTCGCGCACGGTCAGCGTGGTGAGCGTGGCGCGGCCCTCGGCCACCTGGACCACGCCGCCCGAGACGATCTTGTGCGGCGCCAGCCCGGTGATGTCCTGGCCGTCGAACGTCACGCGGCCGGCGGTCTTCTTCACCAAGCCGGATAGCGCCAGCAGCGTGGTCGACTTGCCCGCGCCGTTGGCGCCGACCAGCGTGGTGATCTGGCCTTCGTGCAACTGGAAATCGATGCCTTTCACGGCCTCGACGTGGCCGAATGAAACCTTGAGCCCTTCGACTTTCAGAAGGGGCGCGGTCATTTCAGCCCCCACGCTCGGCACTTCGTGTCCTCGCTGCCCCCCAAGGGGGTGCGAGCTTGCTTGGGGCGGCCTTGCGCTGCGCTCATACCGTCACTCCTTCATTGGTTGCTTCGTCATCCTCGCGGCCCAGATACGCCTCGATCACCTGCGGATCATTGCGGATCTCGTCCGGCCCGCCGCGCGCGATGATGCGGCCGAAGTTCAGCACGGCGATCTGCTCGCACAGGCCCATCACGAAGCGCATGTCGTGTTCGATCATGAAGATGGTGTAGCCGCGTTCGGCGATGTTGCGGATCTCGTGCATGAGGTCCGTCTTCTCGCTGCTGTTCATGCCGGCGACGGGTTCATCGAGCAGCAGCAGGCGCGGTTCGGTGGCCAGTGCGCGGGCCAGTTCCAGCTTGCGCTGGTCGCCGTAGGAAAGGTTGTCGGCGAGCTGGTCGGCCTTGTGGTCGAGCTTGACCCAGCTCAGCAGTTCACGCGCCCGATCGCGCGCGCGGCGCTCCTCGCTGCGGAACAGGCCAGTGCTGGCCAGCAGGCCGACGGCGCCATAGCGCAGCTTGGCGTCCATGCCGACGATCACGTTCTCGGTCAACGACATTTCCTTGAACACGCGGATGTTCTGGAAGGTCCGTGCAATGCCGCCGCGGGTGATCTCGAAGGGCTTGCGGCCCGCCAGGTCCTGCCCGTCGAAACGGATGGTGCCGCTGGTGGGCGGCAGCAGGCCGGTGATCAGGTTGAACACCGTGGTCTTGCCGGCGCCGTTGGGGCCGATCAGGCCGAACACGCCCTTGTCGGGCACGGCCAGGTTCACGTCCTGCAGCACCTTGAGGCCGCCGAAGTGGCGCGAGATGCCGCTCAGTTCGAGCAGGTTGCCCGCGGTCGCGACGGCTTGAGTTTGTGCAGCGCTCATGCCGCTTCTCCCTTGCGTTGGAACCATTGGCGGAATCGCATCGGGTCCCAGATGCCCTTCGGCAGGAACAGCACGATCAGCACCAGCACCAGGCCGTTGACCACGAGGCGGAAGCCGCCCAGGCCACGCAGCATTTCCGGCAGGATCGTCAGGATCACGCCGCCGAGCACTGGCCCGGTCAGGCCGTTGATGCCGCCGAGGATCGTCATCGTGAGGATGTCCACCGCGCGATTGAAGCCGTATTCACCGGGGCCGATGAAGAAGGTGAGATGCGCGTTCAGCGTGCCGGCCAAGCCCGCGATGGCCGCGCCCAGTACGAAGGCCAGCATCTTGTGGCGGCCCACATCGATGCCCATGAGTCCGGCGGCGGTCTCGTCCTCCTTGATCGCCTCGAAGGCGCGGCCGACCTTGGAGCGACGCAGGCGCCAGAGCACCAGCAGCGTGATCACCAGCGCCAGCAGCACATGCCACCACTGCGTGAGTTGTGGAATCCCGTTGAGGCCCAGCGCGCCGCCGGTGAGCGATTCGGTGTTGAGCACGGCGATGCGCACGACTTCGCCGAAGGCCAGCGTCGCCATCGCCAGGTAGACGCCCGACAGGCGCAGCGTCGGCCCGCCCATGATGGCGGCTACCAGCGCAGGCAATGCCATGCCGACGACGATGGCGGCCGGGTACGGCAAGCCATAGTTCAGCGTGAGGATGGAAGAGGCGTACGCGCCCAAGCCCATGAAGGCCGCGTTGGCCATCGACAGCATGCCGCACGCGAGCGTGAGCCAGATCGAAAGCGCGAGCAGTCCGTTGATGCCCAGCGAGAGCACCAGGTTGCTGTAGACGGCCCAGAAGTTGTCGAACCCAGTCATTGTGAAACCTCCGCGCTGCGCGCTGCGGTGCGAGCGCCTTCGGGCGGCCGTGCGGCGCTCATACCTTGCGCTCCTGCAGCGAGCCGAACAGTCCCTTGGGCCGCACCAGCAGCACCAGGAACAGCAGGCCGAAGGCCACCGCGTCGCGCATGCTGGAGCCGATGTAGGCAACCGACAGCACTTCCGCGAAGCCGAGGAACAGGCCCGCCAGCATCGCGCCGCGGATGTCGCCCATGCCGCCCAGGATGATCACGGCGATGCCCTTCTCGAGCATCGGCTGGCCCATCAGCGGGAACAGTGCATTCGAGTACAGCCCGATCAGCACGCCGGACAGTCCACCCAATCCGGCCGCGATGAAGGAGGTCAGGTAGAACAGGCCTTCGACATTCACGCCGACCAGGTACGCCGCCTTCGGCGACTCCGCGATGGCGCGCAACGCACGGCCCATCTGCGTGCGCTTGAGCGCCAGCATCAGTACGCCCATCAGCACGAAGGACACCATGACGATGCCCAGTTCCAGCACGGTGACGTGGATGCCGGCGAATTCCAGCGCGTCGTCCGGGATGGTGCCGGCCGGGAAGCGCAGGTTCTCCGCGCCGAAGATGGCTTGCACGCCGTTGTTCAGGATGATCGCCACGCCGATGGTCGCGATCATCGGTATCAGGTGGGGCGCATTGCGCTTGCGCAGCGGCTTCAGCACCAGCACGTCGATGATGAGGCCGAACAAGCCGCTGAACAGGAAGGCGCCGAGCAGGCCCATCCACAGCGGCAGCGAAAACACGCGCATGAAGGTGGCCGCCGCATAGGCGCCCACCATGAAGATGGCGCCGTGCGAGAGGTTGATGACCCCGAGCACGCCGAAGATGAGGGTGAAGCCGAGCGCGAAGAGTGCGTAGACGCACCCCAGCGAGAGGGCATTGACGAGTTGTTGATCGAGCACGATGGGCTCCTGGCATTCACGGCCGCCGCGTGGCGCCATGACCTGTAAAAAAGAAAACGGCGCAGATGTCTGCGCCAGAAGCAAGGACCGCATGCAGGGCCGCGCGGGCGACCCTGCGGCGAGTCGGACTTACTTTTCGATCTCGAACTGCGTGCCCTTGGTCACGCTGACGATGGCTTGCTGCTTGGCGTCGTAGCCAGCCGGCTTGCCGGCCTTGTCATTGGCGCGGGTGAACGCGAAAGCGCCGGTCGCGCCGGTCCACTTGACGTTGGGCAGCGCGTCGCGCAGAGCGGCGCGGTCGGCCGGCAGCGCGCCGGTGAGCTTGACCGCCTTGATCGCTTGTGCGGCGATGTACATGCCGTCATACGCTTGCGCAGCGAACTGGTCGGGCGCGCCGTTGTACTTGGCGGTGTAGGCCTTGATGAACTTGGTGTTCTCCGGCGTCGCGTTGCTGGCCGACCAGGGGCTGCCGACGTAGAGCTTGTCCGATGCGCCCTTGGCCAGGTCGAAGATCTTGACCGAGTTCATGCCGTTGCCACCGATGAAGGGCACGTTGATGCCCAACTGGCGGGCCTGCACCATGATCGGCGCGCCTTCGGCGATGAGTGCCGACAGCACGATCGCATCCGGATTGGTCGCCTTGATCTTGGTCAGCTGCGCCTTGAAGTCGACGTCGCCTTTGGCGAAGGTCTCGGTGGTGGTCACCGGCATCTTCGCGTCTTCCAGCGCCTTCTTGAAGTTGTCGTAGCCGCTCTTGGTGAACACGTCGTCGTTGCCGTAGAGCACGGCGACCTTCTTCACGTTGGCATGCTTGGTGGCGACGCGCAGCGTCTCGGGCAGCACGTCGGCTTCGGTGACCGAATTGCGGAACACGTAGTCGCCGATGGAGGTGATGCCGTCAGCCGTGTTGGACGTGCCGAAGGCCACGGTCTTGGCGGCTTGCGCGATCGGGTCGGCGGCCTGGGCCGAGTTCGACAGCGTGGGGCCGAAGACCATCAGCACGTTGTCCTGGAAAATCAGCTTCTTGAAGACGTTGATCGCGTCTTCCTTCTTGCCCTGCTCATCCTCGACGACCAGCACGATCTTGTTGCCATTGATGCCGCCGGCGGCGTTGATCTCGTCGGTGGCCAGCTGGAAACCATTGCGAATGGCCGTGCCGTACTGGGCGGCGCCGCCGGACAAGGCTTCAGCGACACCGATCTTGATGTCGGCAGCCTGGGCCGCACCAACGAAAGCGGTGGCGGCGAAGGCCGCGAGAAACGCAGGTCTGAATCGGGTTGAGTTCATCTTGGATGGCACTTTGGATAGAGTTGGAAGATAGGCGGGTTGACATTTTAGGACGTGCCTGTAAGCGCAAAGTCTGCAGGCGCACATTCGCAGTGCATGGATACCCTCGGCGCGGGCCGGGGATGGTCCATGATGGCGCGCCGCATGGCCCTTGATCACATGGATGGAGAACGATTCAATGAACCGTCGCGGGCTGATGAGAAACGCAGGGATCGCGGGTGTACTGGCCGCGGGCCTGGCGCCAGCCGTCCATGCGCAGGCGGCCGTGCGTTGGCGCCTGGCATCGAGTTTTCCGGCTTCCCACAGCAACCTGTTTGGCGCTGCCGCGGCCTTCGCCGACGCGGTCCGGGCCATGACGGGCGGGCGCTTCGACATCTCGGTGCACGCGGGCGGCGAGCTCATGACGTCGCAGGGTGTGGTTGACGCGGTGCAGCGCGGCTCGATCGAGATGGCGCATACGTTGACGTCGTCCTTCTATGAGAAGAACCCGGCCTTCGCCATTGGCGGGGGACTGCCGTTCGGGCTTGATGGCGCGCAGACAGCCGCCTGGATGCAGGCGGGCAACGGCCGCAAGCTGATGAACGGGTTCTACGCGGCCTATTCGATGGTCGGACTGGATGCGGGCAACACCGGCTTGCAGATGAGCGGTTGGTACCGCAAGCCGATCCGCAAGGCGAGTGACTTCAAGTTGCTGAGCGTGCGGGTCACCGGCGGGCCGATGGATGCGGTCATGGAGCGTTTGGGCGCCGTGCCGGAACTGGTGGCCGTGCCGGAGTTGCGCCAGGCGCTGGTCAAACGGCGCATCGACGCGGCGGAGTGGCTCGGGCCGAGCGACGACGTGGCGCTGGGCCTGCCGGGATCGGTGCCGTACTACTACGGGCCGGGTTGGTGGACCGGGGGGCTGAACATGAGTTTTCTCATCAACCAGAAGGCGCTCGCCGCCTTGTCCACCGAGAACAAGGCCATTGTCGAAGCCGCGGCGGCGCAGGCGGGCGCTGCCATGCGGGCACGCTACGACGTCTCCAACGCCACCGCGTTGAAAGACCTTGCAGCGCGCCGCATCGCCGTCCAGACCTTTCCGCCATCGGTGATCCGCGCCGTGTACGCGGCGTCGAAGGAGGTCTACGAAGAGAACAACGAGAAAAGCCCCGAGTGGAAAAAGATCCATGCGGACTACCTGGCTTTCCAGCGGGCGCAATTGCGCCTGTCGCGCGTCGGCGGCGTGCGCATGGAAGCCCTTCTGCCCAAGACGAAGGCTTGAGCAGCAAGGCCGGCCATGTCCATGTCGTCCTTCACCGATCTGCCCGACTCGATCGACTCGCCGTCGATGCGCCGCGCCGGCCGCGAACTGCTGTCGCTCGCGCTGATCGATGCGCGCAATCACACGCTGCACCTGCTCTCACTCTACGAACAGGCGATGGGCACGGCCACCATGCTGCCGGTCGAGCGACTCGACGGCGTGCTGCCACCGATCTGGCTGGCCGGCCATGTGGCCTGGTTCGCCGAGTGGTGGATCGGCCGCAACACGCAGCGCGCCTTCGGCCTGGAATGCCCGTCGCGGCCCACGCGGCTGGCCGCCATCGACCCGCAGGCCGACGAGTACTGGAACCCACAACAGGGCGGACCCGAAGGACCGTGGTCGCGCGACATCCCGGACCTGGGCCAGACCAAGGCCTACCTGCTGGAGACGCTGGAGAGCACGCTGGAACTGCTGGAGCGCGCCGCCGAGACCGATGCCGGCCTGTACTTCTACCGACTCGCGCTGTTCCACGAGGACATGCGCGGCGAGCAACTCGTGGTGATGGCGCAGACGCTGGGCCTACCGATCGGCGTCGAGATCGCGCCGGCGCCGCCGCCGCGCGAACCGCTGCTGATGCCAGCCGCGCGTTGGGAGCTGGGGCTGCCGCCGCAGGGGTTTTCATTCGCGCAGGAGCAGGGGCTGCACGAGGCCGAAGTGCCCGAGTTCGAGATCGATGCGCAACCCGTGACCTGGAGCCAGTACGTCGAGTTCGTCGACGACGGCGGCTATGACCGCAGCGACCTCTGGTCGCCGGAAGGCTGGAACTGGCTCGCGCGCCATGCGGAGGAAGGGCGACGCGGTCCGCGTCATGTCGAGCAGATCGGTGTGGAGCGGCGTGGCACCGGGGGCTCGGTGCTGCAACACCGCTTCGGCCGCACGGTGCGCGCGGCGGGGCATCAAAGCGCGGTGCACCTGAGCTGGTGGGAGGCCGATGCCTGGGCGCGCTGGGCGGGACGCCGCATCGCCACCGAGGTGGAATGGGAGATCGCGGCCGAGACCGCATCGCGCCGCGGCTTCCGATGGTCCGACGTGCACGAATGGACCGCCGGCACGCTCCGGCCCTGGCCCGGTTTTCGTGCCGATCCGTGGAGCGAGGGCACGCCCTTCGACCCGGTGCCCGCATTCGGCAAGGCGCGCGTGCTGCGCGGCGCCTCGCTGGCCACGCGGGCGCGGATGCGCTCGACCAAGGCGCGGGGCTTTGCGATGCCGGCGCGGGATGAAGGCTTCTACGGGTTTCGCACCTGCGCGCTTTGATGCGCGCCTGGACGGCCCGTGGCGACAAGGGCGGCAGGAGCGGGCGCGTCCGTCAGGACGTCCTCCCTCGCATGGCTTGCTGGATCAAACCCGCGAAATCATCCACCGTGAAGGGCTTGGCAATCATCTCCATGCCGGGTGCAAGAAACTCGGCACGCGTGCGTACGTGTTCGGCATAACCTGTCATGAACACGATCGGCAAGCCAGGCCGAAGTCCGCGTGCGATCTCGGCCACCTGGCGCCCATTGATGCCGGGCAGGCCCACGTCGCTCACCAGCAGGTCGATGCGCGCCTCCGATTGCAGGATGGGGATGGCGCAGTTTCCGTCCTCGGCATGCAGGGTGCGGTAGCCGAGGCCCTCCAGCACGTCGAGCACCAGCAGGCGCACGGCCGGGTCGTCCTCCACCACCAGCACCACCTCGCCCTGGCCCTGGGGGAGGGGCGCGTCCTTGGAGGCGCTGGGGGTGTCCGCGGGTTCGCCCGCATCGGCACGCGGCAGGTACAGGGTGACGGTGGTCCCCACTTCGGGTGCGCTCTGGATGTGCACGAGGCCGCGTGACTGCTGGGCGAATCCGTAGACCATCGACAGGCCCAACCCGGTGCCCTGGCCGATCGGCTTGGTCGTGAAGAAGGGGTCGAAGGCCTTGGCCAGGATCTCCGGGCTCATGCCGATGCCGGTGTCGTTCACGGAGATGGCGCAGTAGCGTCCCGGCGAAAGGTCGAGGCGCTTCGCGTCGGCCTCGTCGAGCACGACGGCCGAGGTGCCGATGCGCAACTCGCCGCCCTGGGGCATGGCGTCGCGCGCATTGATGGCTAGGTTGAGGATGGCGCTCTCCAGTTGCGCCGCATCGCCGAAGGCGGCGCCCGTTGCCGCATCGGGGGCGATGCGCAGGCGCACGTGCTCACCGAGCGTGCGGCGCAGCAACTCGCCCATGGAGGCGATCAGCTCGTTCACGTTCATCGGCTTGGGGTCCAGCGTCTGGCGACGGGAGAAGGCCAGCAGGCGCTGGATCAATGAAGCGGCACGGCGGGCCGATTGCGCGGCCGCATCCATGTAGCGCTCAAGCCCCTCGGTGCGGCCCAGCGCCACGCGCCGGCGCATGAGTTCGATGGGCCCGGTGATGCCTTGCAGCAGGTTGTTGAAGTCGTGCGCGATGCCGCCGGTGAGCTGGCCGATGGCTTCCATCTTCTGGCTCTGGCGCAGGCGCGCCTCGGACTCGCGCAAGGCCGTGACATCGCGCCCGACCGCGTGCAGCAGGTGGGCATCGGGTACAGCGGTCCATGACAGGGTGCGGTAGCTGCCGTCGAGGTGGCGCAGCCGGTTTTCGATGCGGGAATGCATCCGGCCGCGCCGCAGCCGCACGAACTCGGTCAGCGTGGGCGTGACATCGTCGGGGTGCAGCAACTGGAGGATCGGCTTTCCCATGAGCTGCGCCTCGGTCCAGCCCAGCAGTGCCTGCCAGGCCGGGTTGACGGCCATGATGCGTCCGCGCAGGTCAGCCACGAGCATGATGTCGGCGGAGAGTTGCCACAGCCGGTCGCGGTCGCGTGTGCGCTCGACCACGCTTTGCGCGAGCCGATGCTGTGCGGCTTTCTGCTCGTCGATATCGGAGTTGACGCCGATCCAGCGCACGGACGTGCGCAGTTCGTCGCTGCCCTCCACCGGCTGGACTCGCGCCAGGTACCAGCGCCAAGCGCCGTCGTGGCGGCGCAGGCGCGCTTCGTTTTCGTAGGCTGTGTGGGTTTCCAGGGCCTGGTGCCAGAGCCGGGTGGCACGTGGCAGGTCGTCGGGGTGCAGGGTTCGCTGCCAGCCGTCGCCGAGCAGTTCGTCGAAGCCGAGCCCCGAGTACTTGCTCATGCTCTCGCTCACCCAGTCGAGCCGGCCGTCGGGCGTGGCCGTCCAGACCAGGTTGGGCATCTGGCGCGCCAGCACGCGAAAGCGCGCCTCGCTCTGGCGCAGGGTGGCGTCGGCTTGCTTGCTGGCGGTGATGTCCTGCACCACGCCGCGCATCAGCACCGGCCTGCCCGTTTCGTCGTGGATCAGTTCGGCGCGGTGGGAGATCCAGCGCACGGCACCGTCGCTGGCGCGTCGGATCGCGTATTCCATCTCTGGCGCACAGGCGCCATCGATGCGGCCCTGGCGGCCAGACGGATGATCGTCGAGGTCGATGCGCAGGCTTTCGATCGCGGAGGCTGGATACACCTCGCCCTCCGGCAGACCGAAGATGCGGCAGAACCCGCTCGACGTGTGCAGCGTGTCGGTTTCGATGTCGTGCGAGAACACGCCGACGCCGCCGGCCGCCTGCGCCATCTGGAGTTGCTCGCCGCGCTCGCGCGCTTGTTTCTCGCTGGCTGCCAAGGCCTGCGTCGCGCGAACGCGCTCGGTGGTCTCGGTCGTGATGCAAAGAATGCCACCGATGCGGCCATCGTCATCGAACACCGGGGACCATGCGTAATCGAAATACGACTGCTCCAGCACGCCGCGGCGATTCAGCATGAAGGGCCAGTCGCGGCCGCTCGCGCTCTCGCCGCCGTAGAAAATCTTGTCGAACCTCGGCTTGAGCTCGTCCCAGATTTCCGCCGAAAACTCCACGGTGGGCCGGCCCAGATTGCCCGGGTGCTTGTTGCCGATGGTCCTGGCCTGTGCATCGTTGTAGATGGCGATGTAGTCCGGCCCCCAGTAGACAGCCATCTCGGCCGCCGAGCGGAGCATCACGTCGACGATGTTGCGCAGTGCCCGGGGCCAGCGATCCGGGGGGCCGAGCGGTGTGGAATCAAAGTCGAGATGGCGTATCCGCTCGGCGGTCTCGCCGGCGCATGCGGGCCACCGGGCTGGTCCTTCGGTCGTGCTCATGTCGACCCGGAGGCTGCGGACGTCTGTCCCGTCAGCACGTGCGCCAGCAGGGCGGCCTTGTGGTCGTCGATGTCCGTGTTGGTGCCGACCCAGCGCATCCGGGGCTCGGTTTCCGCGATGCTTTCCACCGGTTGTGCACGTGAGAGATGCCAGCGGTATTCGCCATCGTGCCGGCGAAGCCTGACGCTCTCTTCGTACGGCCTGGTGTGGGCCAGAGCCTCGGCCCAGCGCTCCTCCACGCGCGGCAGGTCGTCCGGGTGCACGATTTGGCGCCAGCGATCGCCCAGCAGGGCATGGCTCGCAAGGCCGAAATAGGCGCACATGCCGTCGCTCACCCAGTCGTTTTGCCCATCGGCGTCGGCGGTCCAGACCTGGTTGGGCACCGCCTGCGCGAGCATGCGAAAGCGGGCCTCGCTCTGGCGAAGCGTGGCCTCGGCCTGCTTCCGCGTGGTGATGTCCTGCACCACGCCGCGTGCCAGCATCGCCGCGCCATTCGCGTCGTGCACGATTTCCGCGCGGCGCCAGATCCAGCGCACGGCGCCATCGCTCGGTCGCCGGATGCGGTATTCGACGTCGAGCCGTGCGGTGCGGTCGTTGCGGGTCTTGCGGCTCGACATGGGATCGTTCGGGTCGACGCGCAATTGCTCGATCTCTTTCATGGGCCAGGTCTCGCGCTCCGGCACGCCGAAGATGCGACAGAACTCGCTCGACACGCTCAGGGTGTCGGTCGCGCCATCGAGCAGGAACACGCCGATGCCGCCTGCCGCCTGTGCCATCTGCAGCCGCTCGCTGAGCTCGCGTGCCTTGCGTTCGCTGGCGACCAGCGTGCGAGCCGAGCGCACGCGCTCGGTGACGTCGACCACCATGCACAGCACGCCGCCGATTTCGCCGTCGTCGTCGCGGATCGGCGACCAGGAGAAGTCGCAGAACGTGGTTTCAGGCGTGCCGTTGCGGTTGAAGACGAAGGGCCACTCGCGAGCGCTCAGGGTCTTGCCGGATTGGCGGACGGTTTCGAAGGACGTGTCCAGCGTTTCTTGCAAATTCGGCGAATGCTCCCTGGCCGGGCGGCCCATGTTCCTCGGGTTCATGTGACCGATGTGGGAAGCGTAGGCGTCGTTGTAGAAGGCGATGCAATGGGGGCCCCACAAGACGTTCATCTGGAACGCAGAGGGCAGGATCAGGTCGATGGCATTGCGCAGCGCCTTCGGCCATTGGTCCGGCGGGCCGAGCGGCGTCGAATCGGCCGTCATGTTGCGAATCAGATTCGCGGCTTCGCCTTTCCACTCTGGCCACCGGCTCGGTCGATCCTTGTTGTTCTTCATGAAGCGTGCCCTCTCCCTGACTTTTTGTCTCTCCCTTGACTGTATTCATGGCGGGCACCTTTGGCAGCCGTGCTTGTACCGACTTGTGAATGCAGGACAGAGTGATTAGAACTTTCGGCCCAGGCGTGGGGCCTGGCCGATGCGATCAGGCGGCCCGCGTCGGCGTCGGCGCACCGCGCAGGGCCTGTTGCACGATGCGCGCGAACTCGTCGATCTCGAAGGGCTTGGCGATCATCTGCATGCCCGGCGCGAGGAATTCGGCGCGCGTCTTCGCGTGTCTGGCATAGCCCGTCATGAACACCACGGGCAGTTCCGGCCGCAGCTCGCGCGCGATCTCGGCCACCTGGCGTCCGTTGAGGCCGGGGAGGCCCACGTCGCTGACCAGCAGATCGATGCACGCCGTCGACCGCAGGATCGGAAGGGCGGAGGGGCCGTCGTGCACATAGAGCGTGCGATAGCCCAGCCCATCCAGCACGTCGAGCACCAGCAGGCGCACGGCTGGATCGTCCTCCACCACCAGCACCACTTCTCCCTGACCCTCGGGAACGGGCGCGGCGCCCGGCGGATTTGCCACGGCCGCGGGATCGCCCGCATTGGCCCGCGGCAGGTACAGGGTGACGCGGGTGCCGACATCGGGCTGGCTCTGGATTTGCACCAGTCCGCGTGACTGCTGGGCGAAGCCGTAGACCATCGACAGGCCCAGCCCGGTGCCCTGGCCGATCGGCTTGGTGGTGAAGAAGGGGTCGAAGGCCTTGGCCAGGACTTCGGGGCTCATGCCGGTGCCGGTGTCCTTGACCGAGATGGTGCAGTAGCGCCCCGGCGCAAGGTCCAGGCGCTTCGCATCGGCCTCGTCGAGCAGGACGGCCGAGGTGCCGATGCGCAACTCGCCGCCGTGCGGCATGGCGTCGCGCGCGTTGATGGCCAGGTTGAGGATGGCGCTTTCCAACTGGGCCGCATCGCCGAAGGCCGCGCCGGTGGCCGCATCCGGCGTGATGCGCAGGCGCACCTGCTCACCGAGCGTGCGGTGCAGCAACTCGCCCATCGAGTCGATCAGCTCGTTCACGTTCATCGGTTTGGGGTCGAGCGTCTGGCGTCGGGAGAAGGCCAGCAGTCGCTGGATCAATGAAGCGGCGCGGCGGGCGGACTGCGCCGCGGCATCCATGTAGCGCTCCAGCCCTTCGGTGCGGCCCAGCGCCACGCGCCGGCGCATGAGCTCGATGGGCCCGGTGATGCCCTGCAGCAGGTTGTTGAAGTCATGCGCGATGCCGCCGGTGAGCTGGCCGATGGCGTCCATCTTCTGGCTCTGGCGCAGGCGCGATTCGGACTCGCGCAGGGCGGTGACATCGCGCCCGACCGCGTGCAGCAGGCGGGCATCGGGCACGGCGGTCCATGACAGGGCGCGATAACTGCCGTCCAGGTGGCGCACGCGGTTCTCGATGCGCGAATGTTCGATGTGCGAATGCGTTCGCCCTGCCCTGAGGCGCCGCAGTTCGGCCACGGCCGGAGCGACGTCGCCGGGGTGGAGCAGTCGCAGGAAGGGTCTCCCCAGGAGTTGGGCCTCGCTCCAGCCCAGCAGCGCTTGCCAGGCGGGGTTGACGGCGACGATGCGCCCGCGCAGGTCGGCCATGAGCATGATGTCGGCCGAGAGTTGCCACAGTCGGTCGCGGTCGCGCGTGCGCTCGGCCACACTCTGCGCGAGCCGGTGCTGGGTGGCCTTCTGGTCCTCGATGTCGGTGTTGATGCCGACCCAGCGCACGGAAGTGTGCAGTGCGTCGCTGCCCTCCACTGGCTGAATGCGCGCCAGATGCCAGCGCCAGGTGCCGTCATGGCGGCGCAGCCGGGATTCGTTCTCGTAGGCCGTGCGGGTTGCCAGCGCCTGGTTCCACTCCCGTGTGGCGCGCGGCAGGTCTTCCGGGTGCATGGTTCGCCGCCAGCCGTCGCCGAGCAACTCGGCGGCGCCGAGTCCGAGATAGGTGCACATGCTCTCGCTGACCCAATCGATCCGGCCATCGGCCGCGGCCGTCCAGACGTGGTCGGGCATCGCCCGTGCCAGCACGCGGAAGCGCGCCTCGCTTTGTCGCAGCGTGGCCTGGTCCTGCTTGCGGGCAGTGATGTCCTGCACGACGCCGCGCATCAGCACCGGCTTGCCTGCACTGTCCCGCACCAGTTCGCCACGGCGCGAGATCCAGCGCACAGTGCCGTCGTTGGCACGACGTATCGGGTACTCCACGTCCAGCGGAATCATCCCCTCGACGAGCCTCGCGCGGATGCTCATGCGATCGTGCCGGTCCAGGCGCAGCCGCCCGACCATGGCGCAAGGACATACCTCGCACACCGGAATGCCGAAGATGCGGCAGAACTCGCTCGAGGCGCTCAGCATGTCGCTTTCGATGTCGAGCGAGAACACGCCGATGCCGCCAGCCGCCTGGGCCATCTGGAGTTGCTCGCCCCGTTCGCGCGCCGTCTGCTCGCTGTCCGCCAGGGCCTGCGAGGCCCGCATGCGCCCGGTGGTCTCGGCGATGACGCACAGCACGCCACCGATGTGACCGTCTTCCTCGCGCACCGGGGACCAGGAGAAGTCGAAGCAGGGCTGTTCGACCTCGGCCCCACGCTTGATCGTGAAAGGTACGTCGCGCCCGCTCACGGTCTCGCCACCGAGGCGGACGCTCTCGAACCCCTCCGCCACCTCTGGCCACATTTCCGGCGCGGTGAGGCGCACCGGGAGGCCCATGGTGCCGGGGTGCTTGTCGCCAAGGCTCCGCGCGTGCGCATCGTTGTAGAAGGCAAGGTAGTCGGGCCCCCAGAGCACGACAATCTCGGCCGATGACGGCAGGATGAGATCGATGACGTTGCGCAGCGCCTTGGGCCACTGATCCTGTGGACCGAGAGGCGTTGCATCGGCATCGAGTTTCCGTATCAAGTCCGCAGCTTCACCACCGCATGCCGGCCAGCGGTTGAACTGGTTGCTGGTACTCATGGCGCGCTGGCCCTCCCTGTTTTTTTACCCGACGATGACTCTAGGCGCCTCAGGCATCATCCGCAGCCGTGCTTGTCCTGACTTGTGAATGCCACCCAGAGTGACTAGAACTTCTGAATTCCACTGCGCGCCAGGGAGGCGCCTCGCATGAACACCTTTGCCTCGAGCGCTCTGGCGGCGTGGGAACTGGTCGTGTCTGGCGACCCGGTGCTGCTCGCCATCGTCGGGCGTTCGCTGGCGGTGAGCGGCTGCGCATGCGCATTGGCGTGCAGCTTCGGACTGCTGCTGGGCGCCTGGCTGGGCGTGGCGCGGTTCCGCGGACGCGCGCTGGTGCTGACCTTGCTCAACACCCTGCTGGCCCTGCCTTCGGTGGTGGTGGGGCTGGTGGTCTACCTGCTGCTGTCGCGCTCGGGGCCGTTCGGTGCGCTGGGCTGGCTGTTCACCTTCAAGGCGATGGTGCTGGCGCAGGCGGTGCTGGTGCTGCCCGTGGTGACGGCGCTGACCCGCCAGACCATCGACGACGCCGACCGTGCGCACGGCGAGCAGTTGCGCTCGCTCGGCGCCGGCCCGCTGGTGCGCGCGGTGCTGCTGGTGTGGGATGAGCGCTATGCGCTGGTCACGGTGCTGATCGCCGCGTTCGGGCGCGCGGTGTCGGAGGTCGGGGCGGTGATGGTGGTCGGCGGCAACATCGATGGCTTCACGCGTGTGATGACCACCGCCATCGCGTTGGAAACCAGCAAGGGTGACCTGCCGCTGGCGCTGGCGCTGGGACTGCTGCTGCTCGCGGTGGTGCTGGCGTTGAACGTGCTGGTCGCGCTGGTGCGCAACTGGCGCGAGCGCGTGGATGGCGGCGCCGCGGTGGCGTTGCGGGTGATGGCATGACCCGGCTCTTTTCACTGGAGGGTGTCGACGTGCGCTTCGGTCGCGTCACGGCCTTGCACGGCGCCTCGCTGGCGATCGATGCCGGGGAACGCGTGGCGCTGATCGGCGCCAATGGCAGTGGCAAGAGCACGTTGCTGCGCCTGCTGCACGGACTGGTGCCGCATGCGGCGGGGCAGTTCGCGAGCCATGCGCCGCAGCGTGAACAGGCCATGCTGTTCCAGCGCCCGCACATGCTGCGTGCGACCTCTGCCACCAACGTGGCGCTGGCGCTGTGGCTGCGCGGAACGCCGTGGCGCGAGGCCCGCGCCGCCGCCGGTCCGGCGCTGGCGCGCGTGGGATTGGAGTCGGTGCTGGCGCGCAATGCGCGCACCTTGTCGGGCGGGCAGCAGCAGCGCCTGGCGCTGGCCCGTGCCTGGGCCTTGCATCCGCAGGTGCTGCTGCTCGACGAGCCGACCGCGAGCCTCGATCCCACCGCCAAGCGCGAGGTCGAAGCCCTGATCGCCGAGGCGGCCAACGGCCGCACGTTGGTGTTCGCCAGCCACAATCTCGGCCAGGTCAAGCGGCTCGCCAGCCGGGTGATCTACCTGGAGCAGGGCCGCATCGTGGCCGACCTGCCGGTACATGATTTCTTCCATGGGCCCTTGCCCGAGGAGGCGCGTTTGTTTGTCAAAGGAGAGTTGGTATGAAGGAGTTCTACAAGCGCTTCGGCACGGGACCGTCGGCGCAGGCGATCGTGGCCGTGGTGCTGCTCGGCGCGAGCATCCTGGTGGCGCGCGCGGAGACCATCACGATGGCGTCGACCACGTCGACCGAGCAGTCCGGCCTGTTCGCCCACATGCTGCCGGCGTTCAAGCAGGCCAGCGGTATCGACATCAAGGTGGTGGCGGTCGGCACCGGACAGGCCATCGACATGGCGCGCCGCGGCGACGCCGACGTGCTGTTCGTGCACGACACGGTGGCCGAGGAAAAGTTCGTGGCCGAGGGCTATTCGGCCAAGCGTTATCCGGTCATGTACAACGACTTCGTGCTGGTCGGGCCCAAGGGCGATCCGGCCGGCGTCAAAGGCAACGACATCGTCGCCGCGCTGAAGAAGCTGTCGACGGTCAATGCACCTTTCGTCTCGCGCGGCGACAAGAGCGGCACCGACGCTGCCGAGCGCCGGCTCTGGAGCCAGACCGGCCTGGGCGATGCCGGCCAGCCCTTGCCCAATGACAAGAAGGGCAGCGGCTACAGGGAATGCGGCTGCGGCATGGGCCCTGCGCTGAACATGGCTGCGTCATCCGGTGGCTACGTGCTGTCGGACCGCGGTACCTGGCTCAGCTTCAAGAACCGCGCCGACATGGCCGTGCTGGTGGAAGGCGACAAGCGCCTGTTCAACCAGTACGGCGTGATGGTGCTGAGCGCCGACAAATTTCCGAAGCTCGACCACGCCGGCGCGCAGAAGTTCGTCGACTGGGTGATCTCGCCCGCGGGGCAGGCCAACATTGCGGCCTACAAGATCAACGGCGAGCAGCTGTTCTTCCCGAACGCGCTCAACTAGCGCTCGCGCCTTCGCCGCGCAGGGCCTGCTGCACGAGGCGCGCGAAGTCATCGATCTCGAAGGGCTTGGGGATCATCTGCATGCCGGGGCCGAGGAATTCGGCGCGCGTGCGAACGTGCTTGGCATAGCCCGTCATGAACAGCACGGGCAACTCCGGCCGCAGCCCGCGCGCGATCTCCGCCACCTGGCGTCCGTTGAGGCCGGGCAGGCCGACATCGCTGACCAGCAGGTCGATGCGGGCCGTCGACCGCAGGATCGGTATGGCCGATGCGCCGTCATGCACATACAGCGTGCGATAGCCCATGCCATCCAGCACATCGAGCACCAGCAGGCGCACGGCCGGGTCGTCCTCCACCACCAGCACGACTTCGCCCTGGCCCTGGGGGATCGGCGAGGCGCTGGGTGGATTCGCAACCGCCGCGGGCTCGCTTGCAGGGGCGCGCGGCAGGTACAGGGTAACGCTGGTTCCCACGCCGAGCTGGCTCTGGATCTGCACCAGCCCGCGCGACTGCTGGGTGAAGCCGTAGACCATCGACAGGCCCAGCCCGGTACCCTGGCCGATCGGTTTGGTCGTGAAGAAGGGATCGAAGGCCTTGGCCAGCACCTCGGGGGTCATGCCGATGCCGGTGTCTGTGACCGAGATGGTGCAGTAGTGGCCTGGGCGCAGGTCGAGCCGGCGCGCGTCTGTCTCGTCCACAAGGACGGCTGCGGTGCCGATACGCAACTCGCCGCCCTGGGGCATGGCGTCGCGTGCGTTGATGGCCAGGTTGAGGATCGCGCTTTCCAGTTGCGCCGCATCGCCGAAGGCGGCGCCCGTTGCCGCATCGGGGGCGATGCGCAGGCGCACGTGCTCACCGAGCGTGCGGCGCAGCAACTCGCCCATGGAGGCGATCAGCTCGTTCACGTTCATCGGCTTGGGGTCCAGCGTCTGGCGACGGGAGAAGGCCAGCAGGCGCTGGATCAATGAAGCGGCACGGCGGGCCGATTGCGCGGCCGCATCCATGTAGCGCTCAAGCCCCTCGGTGCGGCCCAGCGCCACGCGCCGGCGCATGAGTTCGATGGGCCCGGTGATGCCTTGCAGCAGGTTGTTGAAGTCGTGCGCGATGCCGCCGGTGAGCTGGCCGATGGCTTCCATCTTCTGGCTCTGGCGCAGGCGCGCCTCGGACTCGCGCAAGGCCGTGACATCGCGCCCGACCGCGTGCAGCAGGTGGGCATCGGGCACGGCGGTCCATGACAGGGTGCGGTAGCTGCCGTCGAGGTGGCGCAGCCGGTTCTCGATGCGGGAATGCATTTGCCCGTCCTCGAGGCGGCGCAGCTCGGCCACGGTGGGCGCGACATCGCCGGGGTGCAGCAGCCGGAGGAATCGCTTTCCAAGGAGTTGCGCCTGGCTCCAGCCCAGCAGCGCCTGCCAGGCCGGGTTGACGGCGACGATGCGTCCGCGGATGTCGACCATGAGCATGATGTCGGCGGAGAGCTGCCACAGGCGGTCGCGGTCCTGCGTGGTCTCGACGATGCTGTGCGCCAGCCGGTCCTGCGCCGCCTTCTGTTCGTCGATGTCCGTGTTGATGCCGATCCAGCGCATCGGTGCGTCGATGTCGCCATCGATTTCCAGCGGATGCGCGCGCACCAGGTGCCAGCGCCATTCACCGTCGTGGCGGCGCAGCCGGCCTTCGTTGATGTAGGGTATGCCGGTTGCCACCGACTGGGCCCACAGCCTCTCGGCTCGCGCAAGGTCGTCGGGGTGCACGATGTCGGTCCAACCATCGCCCAGCAGTTGGGCATGGCTGCGTCCCGCATAGGCCCACATGCTCTCGCTGACCCAGTCGAGCCGGCCATCGGCCGCGGCCGTCCACACCTGGTTGGGCATCTGGCGCGCCAGCGCTCGAAAGCGTGCCTCGCTCTGGCGCAACGTGGCTTCGGCCTGCTTGCGGTCCGTGATGTCCTGCACCACGCCGCGCATCAGCACCGGCTTGCCCGCGCCGTCCCGCACCAGTTCCGCGCGGCGCGAGATCCAGCGCACCGCGCCATCGTCAGCCCGCCGGATCTGGTACTCCATTTCCAGCGGCACCGTGCCATCCACGCGGCTTTGGCGGCCCGGCATGCGATCGCCCGGGTTGACGAGCAACCGATCGATCACCGAGACCGGAAATACCTCCCGTACCGGCACGCCGAAGATGTGGCAGAACTCGCTCGACACGCTCAGCGTGTCGATGTCGATATGCAGCGAGAACACGCCGATGCCCCCGGCCGCCTGCGCCATCTGAAGCTGCTCCTCCTTTTCGCGGGCCATGCCTTCGCTGGCCGCCACGGCCTGCGACGCGCGAACGCGACGGGTGGTCTCGGACATCACGCAGAGCACACCGCCGGTCTGGCCAGCGTCATCGAGCACGGGGGAGGCGGAGAAGTCGAAGAACAGGTGCTCGTCGCCATGATCGCGGTGGAAGACGAAGGGCATGTCGCAGCCGGTCACGGTTTCGCCGCGCCGGACGCGCTCGAAACTGCACACCAGCACCCCCATGATCTCCGGCGCGCGATCGACGGCGGGGCGCCCCAGATTGGCGGGGTGGCGGCGGCCGATGCTCCGGGCGTGCTCGTCGTTGTAGAAGACGATGTATTCGGGACCCCAGAGCAACGCCATCTGGGCGCCCGAACGCAACATGAGGTCGATGGCGTTGCGCAGCGCCCGCGGCCATTGCTGCGGCGGACCGAGCGGCGTCGAGTCCGGGCCGAAGTTGCGTATCAACTCGGCAATTTCGCCAGCGCATGCCGGCCAACGGTCTGATCCATCGGTATGGCTCATGAATCGAACGGCGCCTCCCTGACTGTTTGCCCCGCATCAGACTCTATGCAACTTGGCCAGTGTCCGAAGCGGTGCTTGTACTGACTTTGGTGCCCCGCAGGCGTGAATCGCGTCCGCGTTTGCACGAACACCCTGGTCCGGAGCGGGTGTCGGCGTGTCAGCGGGTCGCTTGGGTCTTGTGCCGCGATCACCGTCCGCCCGCGCGACCACATTTCGCTTCCATAGGCCGGCCAGCGGTCAATCGATCGTCGTTGCGCCTGCAACGACGTCCCTCCTTTCCTGCCACCACCGTGCCATCGCGATGGCACAAGAACCAAGGTATCAGGTCCCGGGCTTCATCCTGCCCCCGTGCGGCCCGCCCCGGCGCCGCTCAGCGCACCGCGGGTGTCAACGACCCCGCGATGGCCGCATCCACCCCGCGGTGGAATCGCAACAACTCGCTCTCCAGCCGTCCCGCGATCAACCCTGTGTTGGCGCCGCTTGCCAAACCCTTCTGGATCGCCATCGCCGTGGCAATGTCCTCCTGCTGGAACACGGTCTTCTCGATCAGGTTGAAGGTCTTTTCCCAGTGCGCGCCCCAGTCCTCGCCGGAGCGCTCCGGCGGGATCAGCATCGTGTGCACCCAGCGCACCTCGTCCGGCGCCGGCGAGAACATGCCGATCAGGCTCACGTAGTCCGGGTGCCAGATGAGAAAGGTGTTCGGAAAGATGAGCTGCGTCGGTGTCGACAGCTTGCACAAGGCGGCGCGGTCGCGCGGCGGCTCGAAGCCCCCGATCGCCGCACGGCGCGCGACCAGCGAGTCCTGGTGCGGGCCGGCCCGCAGGTTGACGGTGATCGCGTCGGCGAAGAAGGGGTAGATGGTGTCGCGATGCAGCACGCGGATGTGATAGCCCTCCAGGAAGGCATCTGCCGTGAGCTTCCAGTTGGCGCGGTAGACGTGGTCGACCTTGCGGTAAACCTTCATGTCGGCCAGGCCCATCCACTGCATGTGCTGGTCCAGCCCTTGCAGGAAGGCCGCGGCAGAGAACGCGGGGCCGGGCGTGCGCTTCACGAAGACCAGCCCGCCCGCTTCGTCGCACGGCAGTTCGACCAGGTTCAGCGTGGCGGGGTCGATGCCGTCGAAGGTCTCGGCATGGAGTCGGTGGCGCAGGTGGCCGTCCAGCTCATAGGTCCAGCCGTGGTACGGGCAGACCAGGGCCTTGCACGGCGTGGCCTTGGGCGGTGCCGTGCCCTTGGATGTGACGAGCGCCATGCCGCGATGCCGGCAGACGTTGAAGAAGGCGCGCACGCGACCGTCGGCGGAGCGCGTGATGACGATGGGCACGCCCAGCGCGTCGAAAGGCAATGCCGAGCCTGGCGTGAGCTCCGCGCTGTGGCCGGCGACGATCGGCCAGTGCGCGAACAGCGAATCCTGTTCGGCCTGCCAGTGCGCGCGGTCGATGTAATGGGCGGCAGGCACGCTGCCCGCTTCGTCGCCCAGTTCGCGCGTGCCGTCACGGCAGACGGTTTCGAATCGGCTGATCAATTGCGCCAGCGTGGCCGGCACGGTGTCCTTTGCAATCGCGAGTTCTGTCAAGTCCGGTGCTCCCAAAACCCCATCGTAAGACGCGCAACGTCGCGCGCGCCAAGGCGAATACCCGAGGGCATGACCTCCGGAGTCATCGACGCGACAGGCGCCGCTCGCGACCATTCCGCCACCCCGCGCTGTTGCGGGTCTCAACTTACCTTGAAAGGATTCGCAGATGAGTACCACCACCCTCGATGCAGCAGGCATCGCCCAGCGCTACATCGCCCTCTGGAACGAAACCGACGCGGCACAGCGCCAGCGCATGCTCGAAGCTGGGTGGTCCGAGGAAGCCCGCTATGTCGATCCGCACATGCAGGCCCGAGGCCACCGCGAAATCAGCACGCTGGTCAGTGCGGTACACCAGCGCTTTCCAGGCTTTCGCTTCGCGCTGGCGGGCCAGGCCGATGCGCATGGCGACAACCTGCGCTTCAGCTGGACGCTGGGCCCGAGCGGCGCGGACGACCTGATCCAGGGCACGGATTTCGTGCAGGTCGAAGCGGGCAAGCTGCGTTCCGTGACCGGCTTCCTGGACAAGGTGCCCGACGGCCCGGTCGATTGAACCCGCTTTGAAGATCTGGCACGGCCCGCGACGACGCACCGTCGTCGCCGCCACGCTGGGCTACAGTTCGGCGCTTCGGCTTCCTGGAACAGGATCAGCGCGCGCGCCGCCCAGCAAACAAAGGCAAACAGGGGCGACCTGCTGGAAGGCGAAATTCGAACGGTAACTCACACTGCGTACAGGACCCAGGCCCGGTCGTGCTGATGTCGCCATTTACGAAACCCCATCAATCTCAGCACCAATACCCATGCGCACCCCCAGTCGGCAGGATGTCCGTTCGTCATGCAAGAACCTCGTGGCCGTGATCGCGGCTGCCTGCGCTTTCTCTTCTCCCGCCTTCTCGCAGGCGCCCGCGCCCGCCCAAGCGCCGCTCAAGATCGGCTTCGTCTATGTCACGCCACTGACCGATGCAGGCTGGGTGCATCAACATGAGTTGGGCCGCAAGGCCGTCGAGGCCGCGCTGCCCGGCAAGGTCAAGACCACCTACGTCGAGAACGTCTCCGAAGGCGCCGACGCCGAGCGTGTGATCCGCGACCTGGTGCAGCAAGGCAACAAGCTGATCTTCACGCCCAGCTTCGGCTACATGGAGCCGACGCTGAAGGTGGCGCGCGACTTCCCCGATGTCAAGTTCGAGTCGGTGACCGGCCTCAAGACGGCCGACAACGTCGCCACCTCCAACGCGCGCTACTACGAGGGCCGCTACCTGGCCGGCGTGGCCGCGGGCCGCATGACGAAGACCCACCTGGCCGGCTACGTGGCGGGCTTCCCGATCCCCGAGGTGCTGCAGGGCATCAACGCCTTCACCCTCGGCATGCGCTCGGTCGACCCGAAGGCGCAGGTCAAGGTCGTGTGGCTCGACGAATGGTTCAACCCGCCGAAGGAGCGCGACGCCGCCATGTCGCTGTTCAACCAGGACGCCGACGTGATCGCCTTCCACACCGGCTCCACCGCCGTCATGACCGCCGCCCAGGAGCGCGGCAAGATGGCCGTGGCCTACCACTCCGACATGCGCAAGGTCGGGCCCGACGCGCAGATCGTCGTCGTCACCCACGAGTGGGGCGGCTACTACACGCAGCGCGCCCGCGCCGTGCTCGACGGCAGCTGGAAGAGCGGCTCGATCTGGGGCGGCGTGAAGGAAGGGATGATTCGCGTCGGCGATTTCGGGTCCAAGGTGCCCAAGAGCGTGCAAGTCGAAGTGCTGGCCCGCCAGCGCGACATCGCCAGCGGCAAGCTCCAGCCCTTTGCCGCGACCGCCGACGTGCGTGACAACCAGGGCCGTGTGGTGATCCCGAAGGGCGGTTCCCTCACCGACGCCCAGATCCTGCAGATGAACTGGCTGGTCGAAGGCGTACAGGGCAAGTTGAGTCGCTGATTGCCCGGCGACTCGCCAGGAACGACCCACACGATTTCGCCTTCAACCGCATCACTGCGTTGGATCGCCTTGCCTACAGCACCGTCTGCGGCGCTCCGCCTTGTTCTGCGATTGAATGCAAAGCCGTATCACGCCTTCAGTCGATGAAGCCGCGCGTGCGCTTGAAGTACGCCGCATCCTCCGGAATCGACTTGATGCGTACCGCAGGCTGCCCCGCGTAGAGCACGCATTCCTCGGTATGCGCTTTGTTGAGCACCGAGCCCGCCCCAAGAATGCAACGATCCGGCAGCACGGCGCCGCCAATGGCGGTGATGCGTGTCCCCACCAGGCAGTAGGCACCGATGGAGATCGGCTTGCAGTCCTGGCGTGCCGTCACGGCGTCGATGCCATGCGTGATGAGTTGCGAGTGATAGCCGGCCACGGTGGTGAAGGCGCCGATCTGCACGCGATCCGTGCAATCGATGATGTGCGACTTGGTAACGGCAGCATGGGCGCCCAGCAGCAGCGAGGGGTCGCGCCCGGTGCGGTGCGTGAAATGGGCGCCGGCGGGCGGGTGGCCGGTGATCCAGTTGCCCCGCTCGATGCGCGAATACTCCCCGCACACCACGCGGCCCAGGTGGATGGCGACATTGAAATGCCCGATGTAGGCATGCTCGCCCATCTCAAGTTCACCCGGGAAGATGTACGACAGCCCGATGCGCGCGCTGTCCGCGATGCGATAGCCCCAGACCTTGCGCAACAGCCAGCGCTTCAATGGCCAGGGCAGGGCCACGACGACCAGCGACAGAAGCTTTTTCATGCGGCTGGGCGAGCGTTGATCGCCTTGTGGTAGGTGTCGATGTAGCCCAGGGCCATGCGTTCCGACGTGTAGAACGACGCGTTCTCGATGCCCAGCCTGCGCATTTCGTCCAGGCGGGGCGCGGCTTGCTCGATCGCGGTGGCGAGTCCGTCTGCGTCCTCGGGCTGGACGTAGACCGCGGCCTTGCCGCCGATCTCGTTCATGGGCGCCACATCGGAGGTGAACACGGGGCAGCCGCAGGCCTGTGCCTCGATGATCGGCCAGCCGAAGCCTTCCTGCAGCGAGGGGAAAAGCAGGGCGGTGGCTTGCGAATAGAGGGCGCACAAGTCTTCGTGCGACACGTTCTTGATCATGACGATCTTGTCGGACACGCCACCGGAGCGGGCGAGTTCATCCAGCGGCGGAGCCAGTGGCGGGCCCACGATCAGGAGCTTGTTCGCCACCGGGGGGCGCCCGCTGGCGGCACTGCGCCGCTGCAGTTCGATGAAGGCCTTGAGCACGGTGATCCGGTTCTTGCGCGGCATGTCGGCGCCGATGTGCATCACATAGCGGTCTTGCGGGCCCAGGCCGGATTTCGCTAGCACCGGCGCGGCGGCTTCGGGCGTCACCGGCGCGAAGGCCGCATTGAGGCCATTCAGCACCACGCCCACCCGCTTTTCCTCAGCGAGGCGCAACTCCAGCAGGTGGCGTCGCGTGAGGTGGGAAACGCAGGCGACCTCGTCGGTGCGGTCCAGCCCCTTCGAAATCAGACGTTGGAAGATGCGTCCGGTCCAGCCCACGTTCCATCCGGGAATCATCCCGAGGCCGGCCTGGATCGCGATGACGTCGTGGCAGGTCACGATATTCGGCTTGGATGTCACGCGGGGGACATACATTGCATTGGAATGGTCGGTGACATGCACCACATCGGCCCAGCGCACATGCTGCTTCAGCGTGAATGGGAACAGCACGAACTTGTCGATGTAGCCCACCCATTTCCGAAGTCGTTGCGGCCATGGCAGGCGCTGCACCCAGGGCGTGGGCGTGACCAGGCGCACGTCATGACCGAGTCGCGTGACTTCGCGCTGGACGACAGCCTGGAAGAGCAGCATGCTGGTCTGCCCGTCCGCAGGCAGATTACCTATCAGGAGCACTTTCATTGATTGCAGGGGTCCAGATCCAGAGAAAAAGGGGATGTGTCGTCAAGGAAAGAAACTCCCCTGAATTCACGACGATTGTGTTCGGTTGCGGATGGCAATTATCCGCATGCCGGCATCATGGACGCGGCGTTTCTGCTTAAGCTACCGGCATGAAAGCGTACCGTGCCTCACTTTTGCGATTTGATTTCAATGGAAATGCCCTGTTCGATGAAGACGGTTTACTGGTCGTCGGCCCCGATTCTGCCGGGCGGCAGGTCGTGCTCGACGCCGGACCCTGGCACCAGGTAGCCCCCCGCCATCCCGGCCTGGATGCAACAAGCTTGCCAGGGCGCATCCTGGCGCCAGGATTCATCGATATGCACATCCATTTCCCGCAGACCGACATCATCGGTGCGCCTGCGGATGGGCTGCTTCCCTGGCTGGAGAACTACACCTTTCCAGCCGAGAGCCAGTTTACCGACCCGGAACACGCGTCCCAGGTGGCCGAGGTCTTCCTTGACGAGTTGATGCGCAATGGCGTGACCACCGCGCTCGCCTTCGCAACCTCGCACCCGACATCGGTCAACGCCATTTTCTCGGCGGCGCAGCGGCGCGAGTTGCGCATGGTGGCCGGCAAAGTGCTGCAGGATCGTCATTCCCCCGATGGTGTCAGGGACGAAACCGAACAGAGCCTGATCGACACGGAAGCCTTGATCCAGCGCTGGCACAACGTCGACCGGCTCGGCTACGCGATCACCCCCCGCTTTGCGCCCACCTGCACGGATGAGCAACTGCGCGGCGCCGGCGAACTGGCCGCACGCTACCCGGACACCTGGATTCACACCCACGTCGCAGAGAACGAGGACGAGGTGAAATGGGTGATGAAGCTGTTTCCCGAGGCGCGTTCCTACCTGGATGTCTACCTCGGCTTCGACCTGATGCGCGCCCGATCGATCTATGCGCACTGCATCCACTTCGATGACGACGACCGCCGTCTCATGCGTGAGACAGGTGCGGCCGCCGCCGTCAGCCCGACCAGCAACCTGTTCCTGGGCAGCGGATTCTTCGATTTCGAGGGCGCCGACCGCATCGGCTACCACTACGGCCTGGCCAGCGACGTCGGCGGCGGCACCAGCTTCAGCCCCTTCCACACCATGCTTGCCGCCTACTACGTCGGTCGCGAGGGCCGGACCAAGCCGGGCCTCAGCATCGCGCCCTCGCAACTCTGGTGGCGTCACACCGCTGGCGCGGCGCGCGCATTGGGACTCGAAGGGGTCGTCGGCAACCTGCAGCCCGGCTGCGAGGCTGATTTCCTGGTGCTGAATCCCAAGGCCACGCCGCTGCTGGCGCGCAAGACCGGGCGGGCCAGCAACCTGGAGGAACTGCTGTTCTCCCTGATCGTGCTCGGCGACGACCGGGTGATCGAGCAGACCGTGATCTCGCAGGCGGCGCCCGCGACGGGCGGCGTGCCAAAATCCACGCCCTCTTCCCGCAGCCCCGACCTCACATGAGCATCAAGAGCGACAAATGGATCCGGCGCATGGCCGAACGCAACGGCATGATCGAGCCCTTCGAGCCGGGCCAGGTCCGCGAGCGCGAGGGCCACAAGATCATCAGCTACGGCACCTCGAGCTACGGCTACGACATCCGCTGCGCGCCTGAATTCAAGGTGTTTACCAACATCCACAGCACAGTGGTCGACCCGAAGAATTTCGACGAGAAGAGCTTCGTCGACATGCACGGCGACTACTGCATCATCCCGCCCAACAGCTTCGCGCTGGCGCGCACGCTCGAGTACTTCCGCATTCCGCGCAACGTGCTGACCATCTGCCTCGGCAAGAGCACCTATGCGCGTTGCGGCATCATCGTCAACGTCACGCCCTTCGAGCCTGAATGGGAAGGCTACGTGACGCTGGAATTCAGCAACACCACGCCGCTGCCGGCCAAGATCTACGCTGGCGAAGGCTGCGCGCAGGTGCTGTTCTTCGAGAGCGACGAGGTCTGCGAGACCAGCTACAAGGACCGCGGCGGCAAGTACCAGGGTCAGCGCGGCGTGACGCTTCCCAAGGCCTGAGTTCCTACGCGCGCTTGCGCGGCGCGCTCCCAGCGCAGCAGCGCGCCTGCATCCAGCATGGCGCTGCCGTCGCGCATCGGGCGCGGCGTTTCAAAGGGGACTTTCATGCTCGATTCGATCAACCAGGTGCGCGACATGTCGCCGCTGCGCAAGTTGCTGTTGGCCGTACTCTTGGCGATTGTGCTGGCGCAGGCGGTGGCGATGGCATTGATTGCCCAGTCCCAAGTCCGGAAGGCCGAATGGCGCGAAGCAGCCGAGACGCAGCGTCGCACGGAAGTCGCTCAACGTCCCTCGCGCCCTGCCGTGCGCGACGGCCTCATGACTGTCGGTTACACGTATTCCCGTTGAGCCGGTACTATTCAGGCGCTATCCGGCCCACGCCGGCAAGGAGACAGCCATGAGATGGGAAGGCAACGAACAATCCGACAACGTCGAGGACCGCCGCGGCGGTGGCGGTGGCGGTGGGCGAGGCGGGGGATTGATCGGCGGTCGCAGCATTGGCATCGGCACGATTGCGGTGGCGCTGATTGGCGGATGGGTGCTGGGCATCAACCCACTCACGGTGCTCGGCTTGCTCAGCGGAGGCGGCTCGCCGCAGGTGCAGCAACAGCAGGGCCCGGCGCCAAAGCCGCCGGCGAACGATCGCGAGGCGGCTTTTGTCTCCACTGTGCTCAAGAACACAGAAGTGGTGTGGACGGCGGTCTTCCAGCAGAACGGCAAGACCTACACACCGCCGCGGCTCGTGCTGTTCCGCAACGCCACGCCCACGGCGTGCGGCACCGGCCAGTCGGCCATGGGCCCGTTCTATTGCCCGGGCGACAAGAAGGTCTACATCGACCTCGCCTTCTTTGACACGCTCAAGAACCGTCTGGGTGCGCCCGGCGAGTTCGCGCAGGCCTACGTGATTGCGCACGAGGTCGGCCACCATGTGCAGGACGAGTTGGGTGTCACGGGCAAGGTCGATGCGATGCGCAATCGCCTGAGCGAGACGCAGAACAACGCACTGAGCGTGCGCGTCGAACTGCAGGCGGACTGCTTTGCTGGCGTATGGGCCCGCAATTCGCAGGAGTCGAAACAATGGCTCGATCCGGGCGACATCGAGGCCGCCATGAACGCGGCCCAGAAGATCGGCGACGATGCGCTGCAACGTTCGGCCGGCAGGGCCGTGGTGCCGGACAGCTTTACACATGGCACCAGCGCCCAGCGGCAGCACTGGTTCGGCGCCGGCTTCCAGAGCGGCAAGATCCAGTCCTGCGATACGTTCGCGGCGCGCACCCTGTAGCGATCAGGCTTCGGAGCGCCGGGCGACGTGCGCGGCAGCTTGGCTGCATGCGTGGGCGTTGTCAGGGCTGTACCAAGACACACCGGTGAAGCTCAATCAGGTCGCGCTGCCTGTTATCGATTTCGACCGATCGGTCGCGCTCTATCGGAATATGGGCTTTTCGCTCATCGTTCATGCGCCGCCGCGTCATGCAAGATTCGAGTGCCCTGAAGGAGACGCAACTTTCTCGCTGCATTCGGTAGACGGCCCGACAAGCAACAACGGGTGTGGTTGTGTACCTTGAGTGTGGCAACTTGGATGCACGCGTCCGGCAGTTGCGTGCCAAGGGTTCATTCAACTCCCCACGGATGAGTCCTGGCGCTAGCGAGAGGCACGGCTCGTCGATCCCTCCGGCAACGTCCCTTGCCTTTTCCGGGCGGGTGACAACCGCAAGAACCCTCCTCGGCGAGTCCCCGACTGACAGTGGCCTGCGCTGGTTTCCCCTGGTTTTTTGCTGATTTTTGCGGCAGTGCGACAATAGCGGGTTGATGACCAGTTCTTTTTCCAATCTTTCGCTGGCTGAACCGCTGGCGCGCGCCGTGGCCGAAATGGGCTACGAGACCATGACCCCGATCCAGGAGCAAGCCATTCCAGTGGTGCTCGCGGGTCAGGACGTGATGGGCGCGGCCCAGACCGGGACCGGCAAGACGGCAGCCTTCGCGCTGCCGCTGCTGCAGCGGATGCTCAAGCACGAAAACGCCTCGACCTCACCGGCGCGCCACCCGGTGCGCGCCCTGGTGCTGTTGCCCACGCGCGAACTCGCCGTGCAGGTGGCCCAGCAGGTCGAGCTGTACGCCAAGTACACCAACCTGCGCAGTGCCGTCGTCTTCGGTGGCATGGACATGAAGCCGCAGACGCTGGAGCTGAAGAAGGGCGTCGAAGTGCTCGTCGCCACGCCCGGCCGGCTGCTGGACCACATCGAGGCCAAGAACGCGGTGCTCAACCAGGTCGAGTACGTGGTGCTCGACGAGGCCGACCGCATGCTGGACATCGGTTTCCTGCCCGACCTGCAGCGCATCCTCAGCTACCTGCCCAAGCAGCGCACCACGCTGCTGTTCTCGGCCACTTTCTCGCCGGAAATCAAGCGCCTCGCCGGCAGCTACCTGCAGAACCCGATCACGATCGAGGTGGCCAGGCCCAATGAGACGGCTTCCACCGTCGAGCAGCATTTCTACAGCGTGAGCGACGAGGACAAGCGCCGCGCGCTCAAGCAGATCGTCAAGCAGCGAGGCATCACGCAGGCTTTCGTCTTCGTCAACAGCAAGCTCGGTTGCGCACGGCTCGCGCGTTCGCTGGAGCGCGAGGGCCTCAAGACCACCGCACTGCACGGCGACAAGAGCCAGGACGAGCGACTCAAGGCGCTGGACGCGTTCAAGAAGGGCGAGGTCGACCTGCTCGTGTGCACCGACGTCGCCGCGCGCGGCCTCGACATCAAGGACGTCCCGGCGGTGTTCAACTTCGACATCCCGTTCAACGCGGAAGACTACGTCCACCGCATCGGCCGCACCGGCCGTGCCGGCGCATCCGGCCTGGCCGTGAGCTTTGCCAGCGGCGGCAATGATGCGCGCCTGGTGGCCGACATCGAGAAGCTGATCAAGAACAAGATCGAACTGGAAGCCATCGAGTTCGATGAAGACCGTCCGCGGGGCCGCATCAACGACGGCCGTCGCCACTGGCGCGAAGAGGGTGAGGCCGGCGATGCGCGCGACATGCTGGACGCGCCGCGCGAGCGTGGTGGCGAGTCGCGTGGACTGCGCGGCGGTGGCCGACCGCACCGCGCACCGGCCGCGCCGCGCGATCCGTTTTTCGACAAGCCGTACGAGCCGGGCCAGAGCGATGCTGCACCGGCTTGGGAGGCCGCCGCCAAGAGCGTTCCAGCGGTGCGCGGTATTTCGGCCAACATCAAGAGCAAGCGCAAGGTGGCCGCGTTGTTCAAGACGCCCGAGCCGACGAGCAACTGACGCTCAGCCCCCAAGTGACGACAAAAAGCCAGGTTCAGCCTGGCTTTTGGCTTTGGGCGCAGCGCACCTCGATGTGCTCCCGTTCTGCCAACGTGTCGCCGATGCGCGCCGCGCTCAAGCAGCCGCCCCAGACACAGCCGGTGTCGGTCGCGAGCAGGTCAGGCCGCGACAGCCAGCCCAGCGTGGACCAGTGGCCGAACGCCACCGTTGCAGCGGCCGTGCGCCGGCCCGGGACGTCGAACCAAGGCATGAATCCGGTCGGCGCCGAGGCGGCATCGTCCTTGGCCTCGAACTCCATCACGCCGTCGGCATTGCAGAAGCGCAGGCGCGTCAGCGCGTTGACGATGACGCGCAGGCGTTCGATGCCCGTCAAGGTGTCGCGCCACTGTGCAGGTTCGTTGCCGTACATGGCATGCAGGAACTCGCCGTAGGCCCGACCTTGCAGAGCGGATTCGACTTCCGCGGCGCAGGCCAGCACGTCGCTCACGTTCCACTGCGGCAGCACGCCGGCATGGACCATCAGCAGGTCCGACCCGCCGATCTCTTCACGCAGCGCGAGGTGCTGGTGGCGCAGCCAGCCGAGCAGGGCCTCGCGGTCGGGGGCCTCGAGGACGCCGGCCAAGGTGTCGCGCCGGCCCGGCTTGTGCGCGCCGGATGCGACCGCCAGCAGGTGCAGGTCGTGATTGCCGAGCAGGCTGTGCGCTGACGCGCCATAGCCCTGCACACGCCGCAGCACGGTGGCCGAGCCGGGACCGCGGTTGACCAGGTCTCCCAGCAGCACCAAGCGGTCACGGCTCGGGGAGAAGTCGATCTTGTCGAGCAGCCGGCCGAGCGGCTCGTCGCAGCCCTGCACGTCGCCTATCAAGTAAAGTGCCATGCTTCCCATTCTCTCCCGCGTACATGGATGTTTTTCTCCTGGCCGTGCTGACGACGCTCAACGCGTTGTTCTCCATGTCCGAAATGGCCCTTTCCACCAGCCGACGTGCGAGGCTCGCGGCAATGGCCGAAAGCGGCGATGCCGGCGCGGTGGCGGCGCTGCGCCTGATGGAAGACCCCACGCAGTTCCTCTCCACCGTGCAGATCGGCATCACGTCGATCGGCATGCTCAGCGGCATCGTGGGCGAGGCGGCGTTCGCGGCGCCTCTGGCCGTCTGGTTCGAGGAACTCGGCATGGGACGCGGGGCGGCCAGCGTGGTGTCGACGGGCATCGTGGTGACCGTCATCACCTTTTTCACCATCCTGGTGGGCGAACTGGTGCCCAAGCGCATCGGGCAGTTGTATCCGGAGCCGGTGGCGCGCTGGGTCTCGCGGCCCATGCGCGCAATCGCCACCGGCGCCAAGCCCTTCGTGCTGCTGCTGTCGGGCGCGACAGCGATGATCCTGCGCTTCCTGCGCATCGATGCCAATGCGGCGCGTGTCGTCACCGAGGAGGAAATCTCGGCCAGCCTGGAGGAAGGCGTCGATGCGGGCGTCATCGAGCACCACGAGCACCAGATGGTGCGCAACGTGTTCCACCTGGACGACCGGCGCCTGTCCTCGCTGATGATTCCGCGCGCCGACATCGAGTGGCTCGAAGCCAGCGATACGGTGGCGCAGGCCCTGCGCAAGGTGGCCGAGGCGGGCGCGCTGAACATCGTGCATTCCTGGTACCCGGTCTGCCGGAATTCGCTGGACGACGTGGTCGGCGTGATCAGCGTGGCGCGCTTGTTGCATCTGGGTCCGCAGCACGTGGGCGTGATCGAATCGGCGGCGCAGCCGGCATCGTTCGTGCCGGAGACACTGACTGGCATGGAGTTGCTGGAGCAGTTCCGGGAGCGGGCCGGGCGGCTGGTCTTCGTGGTCGATGAATATGGTGAGGTGCAAGGACTGATGACGCCGCGGGACCTGCTGGAGGCGATTACCGGCGAATTGCAGCCCGGCATGCAGACCGATGCATGGGCCACGGAGCGAGAAGATGGCACTTGGGAACTCGATGGATTGATGCCCGTGTCAGAATTGAGGGCCCGACTTGCCATCAAGGAATTGCCCGACGAGGAGCGTGGCCGCTACAACACGGTGGCCGGGTTGCTGATGTCGGTGTCGGGCCAGTTGCCTGCGGTGGGCGAGCGCATCGATTGTTCGGGATGGACTTTCGAGGTCGCGGCGCTCGATGGCAGGCGGATCGACAAAGTGCTGGCGAGTCCCGACGCGAGTTACGACCCAGAAGATGGCTGAATACCGCCGACCCGAATGACTTCTCCATGAGCCAGGAACCTCTCCGAATCACCGTTGGCCCCCGTTGGCAGCTTTTCACCTACCAGCGTGAGGGCTTCCAGTTGATCGGCACCGTGCAGCGCGGCATGCAGATCGGTGCGCTGGCGAAGATGCCCGACGGTGACTATGCGCAAGTCAACGGCGATGTCGTCGAGACGCTGAATCGCAGTCGCGTCGAATTCGCATTGCGCGCCGCCACCGGCACCAAGCCGGGCGAACCGATCGTCAATATCCCCCGCGCGCCCTCGGCGGCGGTGGTGGTGACGGTGAAGAAGAAGCGCCGCATCGTCCTGCCGCCGAGCGAGTAGCGGGCGCCGCCGCTGCTGCGGCAGCGCCGCCGTCTGGTGCGGATGCCGGCGGGACGGCGCCGGGAGAACCGTGGCTGGGAGGTTGCCAAGCCCCGCTGGCCGTTCAACCTGCCGCAGCACCAGCGGAGGTGGCGCCGTGCGCCTCAGCACGTGCCGGGTGGCCAGTTCAGTCGGCCTCGATACGGTCGATGTCCTCAAGTCGAGAAGGCCATCGCCCCTTCGAAGTGGCCGGTCGGATGCCTCGGCACGACGGTGGCGGCCACCCGTTCGGCCCCGAGCAGCGCGGCCAGGGTGACGGCGTTGTTCACGACTTTCCTCGACAGCGTGGAGCCATCGGTGGTGACGAGTATTCGCCTGCACATGAGCGGTTTCTCCGAGGAGATTCCGGCGAGCGTAGGGGCATTCGCGCCGCCGTGGCGTGACGCAGATCATCACCGCGCCACATCGATGGCCCTAGCCTTGCGCCATGCAAGTTGCGCTATCGCTCGAACAGGCCGGGCTCCACGGGCCTCCTGCCTTTTCGGCGCCCCAGGGTGGGTCATTGCTGGACGATCCAGCGGAATGGGCGGCCTTCAGCCGGCCGCTCGGCGGCGATCCGCTGGCCGGCCGGTGGGAGTCGCAGGTGCTGGTCGAGGGCATGCACTGCGCCGCGTGCGCCTTTGCCGTCGAAGCGGCGCTGGCGCGGGTGCCGGGGGTGGAAAAGGCCGAGGTCGACGTGGCGACCCGGCGCGCTCGCATCGTCTGGTCGGCAGCGCGGACCGTGCCCTCCGGCTGGTTCCGGGCCTGCGAGGGCGCGGGTTGCACGCTGGTGCCCGCGGGCGACCTGGCCGTGCGTGCGCGCCGGCTTCGGGACGCACGCATCGCGCTGTGGCGCTGGCTGGTGGCTGGCTTCTGCATGGCGCAGGTGATGCATGCCTACCCGGCCAACGTCGTGCATGCCGGGGACCTGGCCGCCGATGCCGCGACGGTGCTGCGCTGGGCATCGTGGGTGCTGACACTGCCGTTGGTGCTGTTTTCTTGCGGGCCGTTCTTCGCGGGTGCGCTGCGCAGCCTGCGGGGCGGCCGCATCGGGATGGACCTGCCCGTCGCGCTCGGCATCGCGATCACCTTTGTGGTGAGCAGCGCGGCCACCTTCGACCCCAGGGGATCGCTGGGCGCCGACGTGTATTTCGATTCGCTGGCCATGTTCGTCTTCTTCCTGCTGACCGGCCGCTGGCTGGAGACGCGCCTGCGAGGCCGCACCGCGGGGGCACTGGAGGCGCTGATGAACCGCCAGCCCGAGCATGCGGAAAGGCTCGCGCCGGGCGGCGACTTCGAGTGCGTCTCGGTGCAGCGCCTGGCATGCGGCGATGTGGTTCGCGTGCGTCCGGGCGAGCGCTTTCCGGCCGATGGCGTGGTCAGCCTGGGCCGCACCACGGTCGACGAGGCCTTGCTCACCGGCGAGTTGCGTGCGGTCGTGCGCGACTATGGCGCGCGTGTGCTGGCCGGCAGCCGCAACCTGTCGGCGACGGTGCAGGTGCGGCTCGATTCGGTGGGACAGGACACGCGACTTGCGCAGATCGTGGCGCTGATGGAGAACGCCTCCCTGCACAAGCCCCGGCTGGCGTCGCTGGCCGACCGGGCGGCCCAGCCGTTCCTACTCTTCGTGCTGTGCGCGGCAGGGCTTGCGGCCAGCCTCTGGTGGCCGGTGGACCCTGGCAAGGCGCTGATGGTGGCGGTGGCCGTGCTGATCGCGACGTGCCCCTGCGCGCTGTCGCTGGCCACGCCAGCGGCGATGCAGGCGAGTGCCGGAATGCTGGCCCGGCGGGGCGTGTTGGTGCGCAACCTGCAGGCGCTGGAAGGGCTGGCGCTGGCGGACACGCTGGTGTTCGACAAGACCGGCACGCTCACGATCGACATGCCGCGCGTCGTCGGCATGCACTGCCGGCCGGGCACCCGAAGCAGCTCGGCGCTGGAGCGCGCGGCAGCGATCGCGGCGCAGTCGCTGCATCCGGTGGCGTGTGCGGTGGTGAACGCCTGGAATGACCGGCCGCATCCGCCGACGAGCTGGAAGGTCGTGCAGGCAGAGGAGTCCGTGGGCAGGGGTGTCGAGGCCTGTGTGATCGACGCAGCCACGTCCGACGCGGGCACGCAGCGCATGTGGTTCGGATCCGCCGCCTTCTGTGGCGTGCCGCCCTTGCACGCGTCGGCGTCGCAAGTCCATCTGAGCGACGAACAGGGCTGGCTGGCGACTTTCGTGATGGAGGAAAGCGTGCGTGCCGATGCGGCGGCAACCGTCGCCGTGTTGCGATCGCAAGGCTTGTCGGTTCACCTGCTCTCGGGCGACAGTGCCGCCGCGGCCAGCGCCGTCGCGCTGCGAACCGGCATCCGGAGCGTGAACGGCGATTGCACGCCGGAAGCCAAGCGGCTGATCCTGGAGGGCTTCCAGGACCGGGGGCATCGCGTGGCGATGGTGGGCGATGGCCTGAACGACGGCCCGGTGCTGGGGCGCGCCGATGCCTCGTTCGCCTTCGGCAATGCCGTGCCGCTGGCCAGGGCGCAGGCCGACTTCGTCATGCTGGGCAGCGAACTGCGCGTGATCGACCTGACCGTCGCGCAGGCCCGGCGCACGATGCGCGTGGCGCGGCAGAACCTCTGGTGGGCGGCGGGCTACAACGCGCTGTGCGTGCCGCTGGCGGCGGCAGGCATGCTGCCGGCTTGGCTGGCCGGGCTGGGCATGGCCGCGAGTTCGCTGGTGGTGGTGCTCAATGCGTCGCGCCTGGCGGGACGGAATGACCCAGCGGGGCAGTGAAGGGAAGGGGTGCGCGCCTCGCTGGCCCCGCAGGGCCTGTGGATGGACTTCGGCCAGGCTCTCTGCGGCGGCTGCCGCTGAATCCATCGATGGGATACAAAGTATTCACTCACTGTTACTTGACACCTATGCGTTGTTATTTGCCGGTTGCAGTGGCTTCCTATGCTTCATCGACCCCACGGCAAGGACCCGGCGATGAACGAAGCGACCCGCAACTCCAGCCGCGTCTCCGGCACCACGCGCATTGCCGACATGCTCCGCCTCTTGCAGGACAGCCTGCCCGTGCAGCGCCGCGTGGTGCGCGCTGGCGATGTCGTCTACCGGCTGGGCCAGTCCTTCGGCTGCCTGCATGTCGTGAGCTCCGGCTTCTTCAAGATGGTCAACCTTTCGGACGAGGGGCGCGAGCAGGTGGTCAGCCTGCACTTCAAGGGCGACTGGATGGGGCTCGACGGGATCGCCAGCGGCCAGTACGGCTGCGACGCCATCGCGCTGGACACCGGCGAGGTCTGGGCCATTCGCTACGACACGTTGATCGAGGCCGCGGTCCGCAAGCCGGCCCTGCTGACGGCGATGCACGGCGCGATGAGCCGCGAGTTGCGGCGCGACCACGATTCGATGCTGGCGGTGTGCACGCTGCCGGCCGATGCGCGGGTGGCCGGCTTCCTGCGCTACTGGGCCGATGCGCTGGACCAGCGCGGCCTGCGCACCGACCAGTTCACGCTGCGCATGACGCGCGCCGAGATCGGCAATTACCTCGGCATGAAGCAGGAGACCGTCAGCCGCGCGCTCTCACGCCTGGCGCGCGGCGATGTGATCCGCTTCACCGAGCAGACCCGTCGCGACATCCACATCCCGCAGGCCGAGGCGCTGGCGGACTTCATTCGCGACGTCGGTACGCCCAGTGCGCCGGACGAGGGAGCCGCGGCGCTTCAGGGAACGCGGGGCGCAAGTCGTTCTGGCATTGCCGCCGCGACTTGAGCCAACCGGGCGCAGCCTGGTGCTACGGGCCCAGTACCTTGGCCATCGCGCGTTCAAGGTCGGCGCGGCTGCAGGGCTTGCGCAGCAGCTCGCGGCCCTGCGACTCGTCGTCGAGCAGCACGCTCGAATAACCGGACATCAACAGCACCGGCAAGTCCGGCGCGCGCTCCCGCACGCGGTCGGCCAGTTCGCTGCCGCGGAGGCCGGTGCCGAGCACGATGTCTGTCAGCAGCAGGTCGAAGGCCCTGCCGGCATCGAGCAACTGCAGGGCCTGCTCGCCGTTCGCGCAGGCGAAGGCCTCGCAAGCCATCGCCGCCAGGAAGGCCTGGATGACCTTGCGCACTTCCGGATCGTCCTCGACCAGCAGCACGCGCACGCCAGCGCGGACGCGGCGCGGCCGTTCTGCGCCGGCGTCCTCGTCGACCGGAGGGCGCTCAGCCACGCGCGGGAGGTAGAGCGTGACGGTGGTGCCCTCGCCAGGCGTGCTGCGCAGCGTGCTCGCACCGTGCGACTGCCGGGTGAAGCCGTAGACCGTGGCCAGGCCCAGACCGGTGCCACGGCCGGCTTCCTTGGTGGTGAAGAAGGGCTCGAAGGCGCGCTCCCTGACGGACTCCGGCATGCCCGCCCCGGTGTCGGTGATGGCGATGGCGACATAGCCGTCCGGCGAGAGCCCGGCTTCCGCTTCCAGTTCTGCGGGCAGGTCGACCGCAGGGCCGGAGGTGAAGGTGATGGTGCCGCCCTGCGGCATGGCGTCGCGCGCGTTGATGACCACGTTCAGCAAGGCGGATTCGAGTTGCACCGAATCCGCGATGCACAGCGCGTCCCGGGTGTCGATCCGGAGGGCGATGCGCTGGTCCAGCGTGCGCGCGAGCATGCCCGTCAGCGAGGCCAGGAGCGCTCGCGTGTCGACGACCGTGGGTTGCAGCACCTGCCGTCTTGAAAAGGCCAGCAGCTTGCCCGTGAGTTCGCCACCGCGCCGTGCCGCGCGATAGGCGGCCCCGACCAGTTGCCGGACCGCCGGGTCGTCGGCGCAGGCGGGCAGTTCCTCCAGCATCTGCAGGTTGCCCGAGATCACGGTCAGCAGGTTGTTGAAATCGTGCGCCACGCAGCCGGTGAGTTGCCCGACGCTCTCGAGTCGCTGCGCATGGTGCAGCGCTTCCTCGCTGGCGGTGCGTTGCATCACCGTGGCGAGCATGCTCGAGAGCGATTCGAGGAAACGCACCTCGTCCTCGCCAAAGTGATGCGGCCTGCGCGAGCGCACCGCCAGCGTGCCGATGGTGCGGCCGCGATCGCCGAGCGGCACCGACAGCTCGCACACCAGCCCGGCCTGCAGGTAGTGCGCGGGAATCGTGAAGCGCTGCTCGCTCGCATAGTCGCCCACCGCCACGGACTTGCCGGTGGCCACCACATGCCCGGAGGGCGATCCCGGCTCGTTCGGCAGGCGATGTCCGGCCGCTTCCTGCGGCAGCAGGCCCACGCCGGCGGCAATGCGGAACTCGAGGCCACTGGCTTCGAGCAGCAACACCTTGGCCATCTCGGCCTGCAGCGCTTCCGATGCGATGACCGGCGCCAGCGCCAGCAGTTGCTGCGAATCCCGCGCCTCCACGGCGAGGCGGCCGAAGCGGGCCAGTTGCTCCGAATAGCGTGCGCGCTGCAGGGCCTGCTTGACGCGCGGGTACTCGCTGACGCTGCGGATGGCTGCGACGACGTAGGGCAGGCCGTGGTCCTGCAGCGGGCTCAGCGCGATCTCGACCATGACCTCGCTGCCGTCCTGGCGGCGGGCGACCAGGTCCATCTGCGTGCCCATCGCCCGGATGCGTGGTTGCCCGGCATAGGACTCGCGCCAGGCAGCATGGCGCGAGCGCATGGCATCGGGCACCAGTTGCTCGACGGACAGGCCGATGAGCTGCTCCACCGAATAGCCGAGGACCTCGACCGCCGAGGGGTTGGCCAGGCGGATCATGCCCTGCGGGTCGACCAGCAGCAACGCATCGGGGTAGGCGTCGAAGAGCGTGCAGAACAAGGCCCCGTCATCCGGCCCCACGAGGGGCGGCAACGACGTCATGCCGCGGCCTCGACCTTGGGAACCAGGATGTAGCCCGCGCCGCGCACCGACTTGATGATCTGCGGATGGTCGGGGTCGGCCTCGACTTTGCGGCGCAGGCGGCCGATCTGCACGTCGATGGTGCGGTCGAAGGGGCCGCTGTCGCGGCCACGCGTCTTGCCCAGCAGGAAGTCGCGCGACAGCACCCGGCCCGGATGCGTGACCAGGGCGGTCAACAGCGCGTATTCGCCGGTGGTGAGCGCGACTTCCTCGCCCTGGTCATCGAGCAGCCGGCGGGCGCTGGTGTCGAGCCGCCAATGCGCGAAACGCAATGTGGATGGTGCGGTCGAGCCCGTTGAAGGATTCACCACGATGGCCGGGGCCAGGCGGCGCAGCACGGCCTTGATGCGTGCGAGCAACTCGCGCAGGTCGAAGGGCTTGGTGACGTAGTCGTCCGCGCCGACTTCCAGGCCGACCACCTTGTCCACCGCGTCGCTGCGGCCGGTGACGATCACCAGGCCGCAATGCCAGTGCTCGCGCAGCTTGCGCGCGATCGCGAAGCCGTCTTCCCCGGGCAGGCCCAGGTCGAGCAGCACGAGCGAGGGCGCGTCGTGCGCCATCAGCGCCATGAGGGCGTGACCGGTGTGCACCTGGATGATTCGGTAGCCATGCGCCGCAAGGTAAGTCGCCAAGAGTTGGCTGATGTCGGCCTCGTCGTCAAGGATCGCGAGGTGAGTAGGAAGGTTCACGCGGGCATGGTAGTTCGGGCCAGGCGCTCGCACTACCTCAATACGGGCGTCCGGACCCGCACCGCTGGAAGACCTCGATGGTCGCTGACGACGCGGCCCCATTGCCGGCGCGAACCTTCAGCCCAGCCTGGATGCCGCCAAGGTTGATCTGGCGCACGGGTGCATGGGGCCCATTGCGCGACCCTTGGACTTTTCACTTGGAGACCTCATGTCCCAGCAGGGCACCCCCCACGCCACGATCCGGATCATCCGCGCGGAGCGTGCCGCGCTGGCGGCGATGTTGCGCTCCATCCTGATGCAGCTCGCGCAGCACCGCCGCAGCGGCGCGCCACCGGACTTCGCGGCGTTGCGGGCCATGCTGTTCTACATCGATGAGTTCCCGGAAAAGCGGCATCACCGCAAGGAGTCCGAGCGCCTGTTTCCCAAGCTGCGAGCGCGCGCGCCGCTCTCGCGTGACTTGTTCGACCAGCTCGACGACGACCACGATCGTGGCGAGCGAAAGATCCGCAACGTCGAACACGCCTTGCTGGCGTTCGAGATGATGGGCGAAGCGCGCCGGGAGGCTTTCGAGACTGCCGTGGAACGCTATGTCGATTTCTGCCTGGCGCACATGGCGCTGGAGGAACGCGAAGTCCTGCCCCTGGCTGAACGGGTGCTCAACCCGCAGGACTGGGCGGAGCTGGACCGCGCCTTCGGCGCCAACCGCGACCCGATGACGGGGTGCGAGCCGGAAGCGGAATACGCCGCCTTGTTCGCCCGGGTCGTGATTGCCGTGCCGGCGCCCGCCGGGCCTTGATCGGCGCATCCGCCCTGGCGGCCATCCCGCGGCCTGCGTTCGCAACGACGCAATGGCGCAAGCGGGGGCCCCTTGGTATCCTCGCGTTCCGCAGTGACGTGAGCCAGCACCATGCCCAGCACGATCCTCTCGAAGCCGCCCGCCCCGCCCCGTCCCGGCCCCGCGATGGGCCAGATGACGGCCCCGCAGCCGGTGGCCCCGACCCCCATCACGCGCGAATGGGTGCGCTGGGTGGCCGAGCAGGTGATGCGCGGATGCACGCCGACCTCGATGCTCGAGGTGATGGTGAACGCGGGCATCGACGACGTCGTCAGCTCCGTGATCATCGAAGGGATGGTGAGCAATCCGATCTGCATCGCCGGTGAGCAGCAGGTGCAGTTGCAGCGCAAGCTCGAATCAAGCATGGCCAACCTGCAGCAGCTCTGGGAACTCAACCCCGGCTACCAGACCATCGAGAAGCGCGCCGATGTGTCGATTGCGGAGTTCGCGGCCCGCTATGTCGAGGGCTGCCGGCCGCTGGTGCTCACCGGGCACACCGCCGACTGGCCCGCGATGCGCCGCTGGTCGCCAGAGGACCTGAAGCAGCGCTTCGGCCACCTCGATGTGGAGATCCAGGCGGAACGGCATGCGAATCCCCGCTACGAGCAGGACAAGCTCTCGCACCGGCGCCATGTGCGGGTGGCCGATTTCGTCGATCAGGTGCTGCGCGGCGGCGTCAGCAACGACTACTACCTGACGGCCAACAACGAGGCCTTGCGGCAGCCCGGCTTCGCGCCGCTGCTGGACGACATCGGTACGCTGCCGCCGGGCTGCGACCGGTCGCAACTGTCGGCGCGCTCGTCGTTCTGGTTCGGCCCGGCCGGGACGGTGACCAGCCTGCACCACGACAAGCTGATGCTGTTCCACACCCAGGTGGTGGGCCGCAAGCGCTGGCGCCTGATCTCTCCGCTGCAGACGCCGCGCCTGTACAACACCAACGCGGTGTTCAGTCCGATCGACCTGGATGCGCCGGACTACGACCGCTATCCGCTGCTGCGGGGCGTGAAGATCCTGGACGTGGTGATCGAGCCCGGCGAGACGATCTACCTGCCGCTGGGTTGGTGGCATCAGGTGAGGGCGCTGGATGTGAGCCTGTCCTTCTCGTACTCGAACATCGCGCTGCCGAACAACAACGTGTTCGAGTATTTCGATCCGGTGATCCGGCCGTTGTAGGCAGCCCCTTCGAGCGCGTGGGCGCGGTGTGTCTTGGCAGACGGCTGCGCCGTGGCTTCGAAATTGATTCCGCTGCGATTCCCCTCGCTCCCGCGCGGCTGCGAGGGAGTCGCCGGGCACGGAACTTCAGCTGGCTTGTCTCAGGATGCCCTTGGTCTGGAGGTCCGCTTTCAAGCCCTCGAACAGGGACCAGCACGGAATAGGCATCTTCTGGACCTGCAGCGCCGATCCCGTGCACTTGGTCCAGGGACCTGCAGAAAGGCCTCCTGAATTGAGGGTGTAGTTGGCCGTATAGGTGCCCAAGGAATCCTCTGGAACGAATAGCCAATGGTCCCCAGTGTCCACCTGGCGAACACTTCGACGAAATACGCTGGCGAAAAGGGTTCCATCCTTGCACGGTGCCAATGAAATGAATCCTCTCAGCGGAGGATAGGTGGTCGTTTCCCGGCCGTCGACCAGCCATTTGTTTCCGGGATGGCGAGCCTGGTCTCCGAGCAAATCGTTGGCGGAGCATTCCATCCACCGGGGGGCCTTGATATGGCCCAGTATGCAGTTGATGACGGAGGCATGCGTGGCGCACGCAAAACCCTCCGCCCTGAATACCCACAGGTGGTACGCGTCGACGTCAATACCGCTGTAACTCCCCCACGGAGACGGCACCTGGCAACGCGTATTGGATTGATCGACGTAGATGTCGCCAGAATTGGCCAGCGCTCCGTAGACGATGGAATTGTAATGATCCTTGCCGCCCACAAGAAGGGAGCCGGGCGGCAATGCGCCTCTGTCAGGATCGTCGGGCAACGGCGAAGGCGGATGGGTGACCACGCGAATATTGGTGATCCGGGATTTCGCCGCGGGATTCCAATTGATTACTTTCACTTTGTTTTCCGTATCCAGCTCGAACAATTTGACCGAGCCGCCCTTGTTGTCATTGTGGGCCGCGTAGACAAAGGATTTCCTTGGGTCATCGGGGGACGGAAGCGCCCAGATGTCATGATATTTGTCAGGAGAAATCATGCCTTGAGCGGAAATTGCAACGGCGGCTGGTTCGATTCGCCCGTGCTGGACGTCGCCGTTGTCGGAAGCGATCCAGTGCTCGACGAAGAAGACATGGTAGAGCGGCTTCAAGGAGCCCGCATCTGCCTTGGGAATGGTGATGGAGAACCTTTGGCCGCGAGCACCATATCCGATGGGCAGGTTTTTCCACGCACCGGTTTCAATGGCTTTTTTCCCGGTGGCGGCGTAGAGGTATTTGTCGGTACCGAGATGGACGTACAGCCCCCGCTGGCGGGCGACCGGTTCGACAGCCCGCGTGAATTGCTGCATCAGGTTGTTCCCGTCGCTCCAGGTTTCCGGAAGCGCAAGGACGATGGCGCGCAGGTTGATCAACAGGTTGTTGACTTCGTCGAAATCGTGCCGATGGCGTTCGTAGTCCGGGTTGGAGCTGGAGACATCCTCCAGTCGCTTGTCGACCAACACCCGGTTGGCCATGGAAGCCAGCGCCAAGTTTGCAAGTAGCGAATCCGAATAGGTCCGGCAGAAAACACCAAGGATCTCAGGCCATTTCTCCATATCCTGCGTTTTCTCGTCCTTCAGCCATTCCGCGGTTTCCCATTTCTTGTACAAGGAGGACACCTTGTTGAACGCCAGTTCAATGGAAAGAATGTCGGCCTTGAGATGGGTGCGGAAATCCCAAAGCTCCTCTTTTGTCGTAATAGGGCTTTGGAGATGCTTGGGGAGGAGTGATCGGATTCTGTAGATCGTTGTCGTATATTCCTGGACCGCGTCGCCATCCGCCAGGGTGTTGCGGAGTTTTTCTTCCGCATTCAATCCTTTGATGGCATCAATGATCTGGTCCTTGAGCGAGGGCTGCTTGGGGCCGAAATACGTCAGGAGTTGACCGACGATCGTGAAGATCGCGCCAAATACCGCGCCATAAGGACCGGCGCCGGCAGACAGGCTGGCAAGCATCTGCACGCCGGAGGCGCAGATGTCCATGATGGCGGCGCTGCCGTTGATATAGTCGCCGGACTTGAACGCGGAGGCCGCCGACAACACGCCCTTGGCCATGTTGGGCAGATTCTTGTTGATGGAGTCCGTGACGTCCTTGGCGTATTTCTGGTCGGCCGCCGTCGCGTTCTTGTCTTTTAAAATAGCCTGCGCTTTTTCGTACTTGTCCTGTATCTCCCATGTTGCGATGGCGAAGGCCCTCTGCTGGTCCGGGTCCATATCCGCTTGGGTGTGCACGCCCATCAGCGCAATTTGGTCCTTGATGAAGTCGAGTTCGGGGTCCGCGGCCATGTGCAATCCTTTTTTCGATGCTTGCTGGAAGCATGATCGTTGTTGGGTAAACCGGGTATTCGAGCCAGACTACCACAGGCGCCGGAGTGTGGAGAACTATTTGATTGCGTCTTTATAAATGCGTTGGCGTTTGAATGTCGGCATACCATGTATTCGCGATCATTGAATTCACGGAATTTTGTACAAGATGAATTTCATTCGGATGATCGCGATGGCACGGTCAGTTCGCTTCGGCGCGCAAGGCAGCCTTCTGGATCTTGCCGGCCGGGGTCATTGGCAGTTCGGCGCGCAGCACGACCTGGCGCGGCATCTTGTAATCGGCGATCTGGCCGGCGCAGTGGGCGAGCACGTCGGATTCCGTCAGGCCACTGCCTTCGCGGGCGATGACGTAGTAGCGGCCGACTTCGCCGAGCACCTTGTCGGGCACGCCGATGCCGGCCACCATGACCACGGCCGGATGCGTGGCGATAAGCGCCTCGACCTCGGCAGGGTAGACGTTGAAGCCGCCCTGGATGTACATGTCCTTCATGCGGCCCTTGAGCGTGATGAAGCCGCGCGTGTCGACACAGCCCATGTCGCCGGTGTGCAGCCAGCCGATCTCGAAGGCGCCGGAGCCCGCTGCTGCGCCGATGTAGTCGCGCACCACGCCCAATCCCCGGAAATGCAGCTCGCCGATCTCGCCGGGCGGCAGTGCCTTGCCGTCCGCATCGACAGCGCGTACCTCGGCGCCTTCGAGTGGCTTGCCGATGCTTTGCATGAGGTCTTCATCGGCGCAGTCCCGGGGCGTCATGACCAGTGCGCCCGAGGCTTCGGAGAGGCCGTAGAGGTTCATGATCGTCGCGCCGGGCATGCGCCGCTGCAGTTGCGTCAGCAGGGTGCTGTCGACGTTGGAGCCGCCCGTGATGATGAGCCGCACCGACGACAGGTCGACCGATTCCGACGCCGGGTGCATGAGGATCAGCGTCATCATGGTCGGCACGCCCACAAGGATCTGCGGCGGGCGCTTGCGGATCATGTCGAGCACGGTCCTGGCCTTGAAGCTCGGGACCAGTTCGCAACTGCCGCCCACGAGCAGTTGCGCAAGGATGCCGCAGGTGATGCCGCCGACGTGGTTGAAGGGGTTGGACAACTGCAGCAGGTCACCGGCGCGCGTCTGCGTATGGCGGGCCTGGGCGGCCGCCGAGGCGAGCAGGCTGGCATGGGTGAGGGCGCAGCCCTTGGGTCGGCCGGTGGTGCCGGAGGTGTAGATGACCATGGCGAGGTCGTCGGGCTGCACCGAGGCGGTGGCGGGCTCGAGACTGTCGGTGTCGACCTCCGCGGCCTGCATCTGGCGGAACGGCTCGCTGTCGATGGCGACGACCTGCCGCAGCTTTGGCAGGCGCGCCGACATGCGAGCGAACATCGCGAGGCAATCGAAGCCGTCGACGCTGGCCAGCGTGAACACCATCCGGGCCTCGCTGTCGGCCAGCATGTACTCGATCTCGGCGTCGCGGTAGCGGGCGCTCAGCGCGACCACGGCCACGCCGATGCGGGTGGCGGCGAAGAAGAGCTGCAGCCATTCGATCTGGTTCTGCGAGAGCACGGCGATGCGGTCGCCGCGCGACAGGCCGGCCTCCAGCATGGCGCTGGCGAGGCGCTCGCTGGCCGTGTGCATGTTGGCGAATGAATGGACGGTGTCGCCATCGATCCAGGCCTCGATTGCGGGGTGCAGCGAGGCCGCGCGTTCGAGGGCCTGGGGCAGGGTGGAAGCGTTGAGGGTGTTGCCTTTCATCGGCGCAGGGTAGGTGGGTCGCCGGGGACTGGCTTGCGTCTACTCGCTGGCTGCGGCTGGCGCGCGCAGGATGGCGAGAGGGCCGGGAGCGCCCGCGGTGTCGCTCGGCACGTGCGGCGGAAGGAGGGGCTTGCCAAATCCGGCTAACGCTCGGCTGCATTGCGGGCTTACCTTCGCGTGCATCCCATGAATCAGAAGGAGCGCGGCGCGATGATGCAGTCAGGCCACCCCAGCGGTCCGGGGCGACGACGCTTCCTGGTGGCGCTGTCCGGCATGGCCGTGGCCGCCGCCGCACCGACCTCGGCCCTGGCGCATGCCACGCATGCCGCGCCGGCGGGCGGTTCGCCCACGCAGACGCTGCTGCTGCCCGCGCGACCTGTTTCCCGATTGCGGCTGCGCATGGTCGGCGGCGGAACGTCCGAACTGCGCACCTTGGTTGGCGGCCAGGTGACCGCCGTGCAATTGATGTTCACCGGCTGCGGCACGACCTGCCTCACACAAGGTGCGCTCTTCGCGGCGCTGCAGGACCGACTGGCCGGCCAGCGGCGCGACGGTCGGCTGCTTTCGATCAGCATCGACGCCCTGGGCGACGACCCGAAGGTGCTGGCGGGTTGGCTGGGGCGCTTCGGCGCGCAGCGCGGTCTCTGGAGCGCGGGCGTGCCTTCGGTGCAGGAGACCGATCGGCTGCTGGCGGAATTCAGCATCGGCGCGCTCGCGGTCAATGCGGCTGAACACCTGAACCGCGTCTTCGTCGTGGACGCAGGCGGTTATCTCCGGGTCGTCACCTCGCTCGATCCGTCCGCCGACCAGGTCATGCGGGCGATGGACATCGCCCGGTCCTGACAACAACGCGCTGGACATAACCCCCGGGGCGCGCACGCCCGTCGCGCATCTCCGCGACACACGTCCGTCCGCCGCACGCCCGGCCGCCCCCCGCGCGAAGCAGCCACTTCGCACAAGACCGCCCCTGACCGATTGCCTAAGCTGCGCCATCCGTATCGTGCCGCTCGCCGGCAAGGCATCACCACCCATGGCAATCATCGAGTCGACCGTTTCCCCCGGCAGCGAGGCCTTCGAGGCCAATCGCAGCGGCATGCTGGCATTGATCGAGCGCGTGCGCACCTTCGAGCGGCGCAGCATCGCCACCTCGGGCAAGTCGCGCGAGCGCTTCGAGAAGCGCGGGCAGCTGTTGCCGCGCGAGCGGCTGTCGCTGCTGCTCGATCCGGGCACGCCCTTCCTGGAGATCTCCTCGCTCGCTGGGCTGGGGCTGGACAACCCGGACCTCGAGAAGAGCGTGCCGGGCGGCGGGGTGATCGCGGGCATCGGCTGGGTGTCGGGCATTCGCGTGATGGTCAATGCATCCGATTCCGGCATCGATGCCGGCGCGCTGCAGCCGATGGGCATTCCCAAGCAGATGCGCATCCATGAGCTGGCACTGGAGAACAAGCTGCCGCTGGTGCAACTGGTCGAGAGCGCGGGCGCCAACCTCATGACCTACAAGGTGGAGGAATTCATCATCGGCGGCGGGCTGTTCCGCAACCTGGCGCGCATCTCGGCCGCGGGGCTGCCGGTGTTGACGGTGACGCATGGTTCGTCGACGGCGGGTGGGGCCTACCAGACGGGCCTGTCGGACTACATCGTGATGGTGCGCGATCGCTCGCGGGCCTTCCTCGCCGGGCCGCCGTTGTTGAAGGCGGCCACGGGCGAAATCGCGACCGAGGAGGAACTGGGCGGCGCGGTCATGCACACCTCGATCTCGGGCCTCGGCGACTACCTGGCCGAGGACGACCGCGACGCGATCCGCATCGCCCGCGAGATCCTGGCCAACATCGATTGGAACCGCGACATGCCGGCCGCGCCCGTGCGCAACTTCAAGCCGCCGCGCTACGACGCCGAGGAACTGCTCGGCATCATGCCGATGGACCACAAGCGCCCGGTCGACATGAAGCAGGTCATCGCGCGCATCGCCGACGATTCCGAGTTCCTGGAGTTCGGCGAGAACTACGGCAGCGCGACCGTGGTGGGCCACATCAAGATCGAGGGCATGCCGCTCGGCGTGGTGACCAACAACGGCCCGATCGACGTGGCCGGCGCGACCAAGGCGACGCACTTCATCCAGGCCTGCTGCCAGTCGAAGACGCCACTGCTCTACCTCAACAACACGACCGGCTTCATGGTCGGCAAGGACTACGAGGAGGCCGGCATGATCAAGCACGGCTCCAAGATGATCCAGGCCGTGACCAACGCGACGGTGCCGCAGATCACGATCTACTGCGGTGCCTCCTTTGGCGCGGGCAACTACGGCATGTGCGGGCGGGGCTTTCATCCGCGCTTCTGCTTCTCCTGGCCGAACGCGAAGACTGCCGTGATGGGTGGCGAGCAGGCGGCCAAGACGATGTCCATCGTGACCGAGGCCGCGATGAAGCGGAAGGGCGAGGTCGACCATGCCAAGCTGGAAGCGATGGAGAAGCGCATCGTCGATCACTTCGACAGCCAGATGAGCGTGTTCACCACCAGTGCAAGGCTGCTCGACGATGGCGTGATCGACCCGCGCGACACGCGCGAGGTCTTGGCCAAGGTGCTGTCGATCTGCCGCGATGCGGAATTGCGCGAGCCGCAGAAGATGCAGTTCTCCGTGGCACGGCCCTGATCGACGACGCAACCGGACACACAGTTTCATGACCGCAACGACTTCCACCCTGACCCCGTTCCGCAAGATCCTCATCGCCAATCGCGGCGAGATCGCGCTGCGCATCATCCGCAGCGCGCGTGCGCTGGGCTACCGCACTGTCGCGGTGTATTCCACGGCCGATGCCGACGCGCGCCATGTGCGCGAGGCCGACCAGGCCGTGTGCATCGGCGAGCCGCTGCCGGCCCAGTCGTACCTGCGCATCCCGGCCATCGTCGATGCGGCGAAGCTGAGCGGCGCCGATGCGGTGCATCCGGGCTACGGCTTCCTGGCCGAGAACGAGGACTTCGCGCAGGCTTGCAAGAATGCGGGCTTGGTGTTCATCGGGCCGTCCGCGGAAGCCATCATCTCGATGGGCAACAAGGCCAGCGCCAAGACGCTGATGATGGCTGCGGGCGTGCCCTGCATCCCCGGATACCAGGGTGAGGACCAGAGCGAGGAACGGCTCGCGCAAGAAGCGGGGCGCGTCGGCTTTCCGGTGATGATCAAGGCGACCGCCGGTGGTGGCGGGCGCGGCATGCGGCTGGTGCCTTCGGCGAAAGAGTTTGCCGAGATGCTGCGCAGCGCGCGCTCCGAAGCGCAGAGCGCCTTCGGCAACCCGGAGGTGATCCTGGAACGTGCCATCGTCGAGCCACGCCATATCGAGATCCAGGTCTTCGCCGACCGGCACGGCAATGCGATCCACTTGGGCGAGCGCGATTGTTCGGTGCAGAGGCGTCACCAGAAGCTGATCGAGGAAGCGCCATCTCCGGCTGTGAACGAAGACCTGCGCGCGCGCATGGGTGCGACCGCCGTCGCCGCGGTGAAGGCCATCCGCTACGAGGGCGCGGGCACGCTGGAGTTTTTGCTCGACAGCCAAGGCAACTACTACTTCATGGAGATGAACACGCGCCTGCAGGTCGAGCATCCGGTGACCGAGGCCATCACCGGCCTGGACCTGGTCGCGCTGCAACTGCGCGTGGCGGCTGGCGAGCCGCTGCCGATCACGCAGGAGGATGTGCACTTCAAGGGCCATGCCATCGAGGTGCGGCTGTGCGCCGAGGACGCTGACAAGGGCTTCATGCCGCAGAGCGGCACGATGGCGCTGTGGCACATGCCGCAGCACCTGCGCGTGGAGCATGCGATGCGCTCGGGCGCGCAGATCCCGCCGTACTACGACTCGATGATCGCGAAGATGATCAGCTTCGGCGAGAACCGCGAGGCGGCGCGGCGCAAGCTGATGTCGGGGCTGGAAGATGCGGTCGCGCTGGGCGTGACGACCAACCAAGCCTTCCTGCATCGCTGCCTGGGGCACGAGGTGTTTGCGCAGGGAGGTGCGACCACCGCTTTCATCGCGCAGAACCAGGATGCGCTGCTGGCCGCCGATACGGCGCAGCAGGCCCGCGCCGCCGCGATCGCCGCCGTGGTGCTCCATGAAACCGCCGGTGATCGACGCGCCCGCGCACCGGGCCGGCGCATGACGCACAGCCTGCCGATATCGCTTCGCTTCGATGCCCATGGTGCGCTCGTGACGGCGGGCCTGGTGCTTTCCGGCCAGCACCACTTTGACGTGACGATCGCCGAGCAGACCTTCACGATCGAATTGCGCGACCTCACCGAGCACGCCGCGCACCTCGTCTGCGACGGCCTGCTGGAAAGCGTGGCCTTCCAACGTGCTGACGGCGTGTTGCACCTGCACTACCGCGGCGTGCCGGTGCGCATCGAAGACAAGACACGCGCCGCCTCCGCGAAGAAGGGCGAGGCGGGTGGCGACGGCAAGCTGCGCGCGTCGATGAATGGTCGCGTGGTCGCGGTGATGGCGGCGGTCGGCGATGTGGTCGAAGTGGGCCAGCCGATGGTCACGCTGGAGGCGATGAAGATGGAGCACATCCATGCCGCGCCGGTGGCAGGCAAGGTGACCGCGCTGCATGTGAAGACCGGCGACCAGGTCGCGGCCAGCCGCATCGTGGTGGAGATCGAGCCCGCGGTGAGGGAAGCCGCGCCGGCTTGAACTGAAACGCACGCCCGAATGCGCGTGCGGCATCACGGGCGACTACCAGAGCCAGATACGGTGGCAGCCGGACGGGACAGACAACACAAGAAGGCAGACAAGGCATGAGCGAGACAAGCACCAGCGCAGCACCGGCCGTGCTCCACGAGAAGCGCGGCCACGCGATGTGGATCACCATCAACCGGCCCGACAAGCGCAACGCGATCAACAAGGACGTGGTCGCCGGCATCCGCGCCGGCTGGCGCGCTGCGCATGCCGACCCGGACGTGCGCGTGATCGTGTTGACCGCGGCGGGCGAGAAGGCCTTCTGCGCGGGTGGCGACCTGCAGCCCGGCGCGGGCTTCGCCTTCGACCTCTCCAAGCCCACCATCGACTATGCGGACCTGCTGCGCGAGGCGCAGAACAGCACGCTGCCGAGCATCGCGCGCATCAACGGCGTGTGCATGGCCGGCGGCATGGGCTTGCTGTGCATGACCGACATGGCCATTGCGGCCGACAACGTGCTGTTCGGCCTGCCGGAAGTGAAGATCGGCCTGTTCCCGATGCAGGTGCTGAGCCTGCTGCAGGACATCGTGCCGCGCCGCGTGTTGCGCGAGTGGTGCGTGACGGGCGAGCCCTTCAGCGCGGCCGATGCGAAGGAAGCCGGCCTGCTCAACCATGTGGTGCCGGCCGAGGAGCTGGATGCGAAGACGCAATGGCTCATCGACCGCATCGTCGGCAAGTCGCCGACCGCGATCCGCCGCGGCAAGTACGCGATGCGCGCGCTCGGTTCGATGTCCTTCGACGAAGGCATCGCCTTCACCGAGGGTCAGATCGCCTTGCTCGCGACAACCGAGGACGCGAAGGAAGGGCTGGCCTCGTTCAACGAGAAGAGGAAGCCGGTATGGACCGGACACTGAGCCCCACCGCCGGCAGCGCGCATGCTGTGGGCCTGGCGGAATGGCTCAAGCGCCGCGCCGCCCGTGCGCCGCACAAGCCGGCGCTGACTTGCGACGGTGTGACCTGGAACTACGGCGAACTGATGGACCGTGTCGAGCGCCTGTCGACCGTTCTGGCCGAGGGCGGCGTGGCCGCGGGCATGCGCGTCGGCTACCTCGGCTTCAATGATCCGATGCTGCTGGTCGCGCTGTTCGCGACGGCGCGCATTGGCGCGATCTTCGTGCCGCTCAACTTCCGTCTGACCGGGCATGAGCTGGCCTTCATCATCGAGGACGCCGGCATCCACACGCTGATGGTGGGCGAGTCGCACCTGGCCGTCATCGACGAGGTGCGCAGCGGCCTTCACTGTGCGCGCTATCTTCATCGGGCTGGCGGCGCGGAAGGCTGGGAGTCGACGGACGCCTTGATGGCCGCGGCGATCGGCAAGCCCTTGCCCGCCGCCGTGCCCGCGCGTGCCGACGACACGGCGCTGATCATGTACACCTCGGGCACCACCGGCCACCCGAAGGGCGCGATGCTCACGCACGGCAACTTCTGGGCGAACAACCTCAACGAGATCTTCCTGTGGGACCTGGCGTCGACCGACGTCAAGCTCAACTTCGCGCCGATGTTCCACGTCGGCGGCTTGCTGTGCGGCACGCTGACCACGCTGATGGCAGGCGGCCACCTGGTGCTGCAGCGCGCCTTCGAGCCGCAGGCCGTGTTCGACGCCATTGCGCAGTACCGCGTGAGCGTGACCTTCGGCGTGCCGGCGATGCTGCTGTTCATGAGCCAGCATCCGTCCTTCGAGGGCGCGGACCTGTCGTCGCTGCGTTCGATCGCGGTGGGCGGTGCGCCGATGCCGGAGCCGTTGCTGCGGCTCTACGCTTCCCGCAACATCCCGGTGCACCAGGGCTACGGCATGACCGAGACCGCCTCGATGATCACCTTCCTGCACCCGGACCGCACGATCGACAAGCTCGGCTCCGCCGGCACGCCGCCGATCCTGACCGAGATCAAGCTGCTGGGTGCGAACGACGAGGAGATCACCGCAGCCGGCGCGACGGGTGAGATCTGCGTGCGCGGCGCCAACGTGATGGCGGGTTACTGGAACCGGCCCGATGCCACGCGGGCCGTATTCACGGACGACGGCTGGTTCCGCAGCGGCGATGTGGGCTACCGCGATGCGGAGGGCTTCCTCTACATCTGCGACCGACTCAAGGACATGGTCATCAGCGGCGGCGAGAACGTCTACCCGGCCGAGGTCGAGAGCGTGCTCTACGACCATCCGGATGTGGCAGAGGTCGCGGTGATCGGCGCGCCCGACGAGCGCTGGGGCGAGAGGGTCGTCGCCGTGGTCGCGCCCAAGCCGGGCAAGTCCGTGACGCTGGAAGACCTGCATGCCTTTGCCAGCGACAAGTTGGCGCGCTACAAGCTGCCGAAGGAACTGCGCATCGTCGAGGCGCTGCCGCGCAACCCGACGGGGAAGGTGCTGAAGGCGAAGCTGCGCGAGCACAACGTGCCCGCCGCCACCGCCTGAAGGACGCGCATGGCCGGTCCGACCCCCGCCTTCTGGCAAGAGCGCTTCGATACCGCGACAACGCCGTGGGATCGCGGCGCGCCCGGCCCGCAACTGGAACGATGGATCGCCGAGGGCGCCATCGCACCGGGCCAGCGCGTGCTGGTGCCGGGCTGCGGCAGCGGCTGGGACGTGGCGGCACTGGCCGAGGCCGGCGTCGCGGTGACAGGCATCGACTATGTGGAAGGTGCGGTCACGCGCACGCGTCATCGCCTCGCGGATCGCTCGCTGCAAGCCGAGGTGGTGCAGGCCGACGTGCTGGCCTGGAACCCGCCACAGCCCGTCGACGCCGTCTACGAGCAGACCTGCCTCTGCGCGCTGCATCCGGACCATTGGACGGCCTATGCCGCGCAGCTCACTGCATGGGTGCGTCCGGGCGGCACGCTGTTCGCGATGTTCATGCAGCGGCCCGATCCTTCATCGGCCGACGGCGTGGTGACCGGGCCGCCGTACCACTGCGACATCCATGCGATGCGGGCGTTGTTCCCGTCGTCGCCATGGCAGTGGCCCAAGCCGCCGTATGAGCGCATCGCGCATCCCAGCCTCGCCTATGAGCTGGCCGTGGTGTTGACGCGCGCCGCGTAGCCGAGCCCGCTCACTCGCCCGCGAGCGCCAGGCCACCCACGGGTTGCCCGACGATCGCCGACGGCGCCTCGGTGGCCGGCCCCGGCATCGGCGCCACGTCACCCCACTCGATCATGGCCTCGCGCAAGGCCTGCATCGCGTCGTCCGCCATCGATTCGAGGAGGGTCACCTCCCGCTGGTTGAGCGACCGCGCTTCGACGTCCAGCAGGCACAAGGTCCCGATCACGTGCCCGGCGCCGTCTCGCAGGGGCGCGCCGGCATAGAAGCGCAGCCCCATCGATTGAAGGGCCGGATTGCCGGCAAAGCGCAGGTCGCGCGTGATGTCGGGCACGACCATGGTCTGGGCATTGGCGACGACATGGCCGCACATCGAAAGGGTGCGCGGAACGTTCATTGCCTCTGTCCCCACGCGGGCGGGTGCGGGCCCTGGCGACGGCGGCAGTTCGCCAAAGGCACCGCGCACCTTCTGCTCGTCCTTGTCGATCAGCGACACCATCGCCATCGGCACGTCGAAGATGTCGGCGGCATGCTTGGCTGCGCTCTCGAAGATCGCTTCCGCGCGCACATCCAGCGCGCCGCTGTCGTGCAGGGCCTGCAAGCGAACGGCGTCGGCCTTCGGAATCGGCGCCAGCATGAAACCCTGGTCGAGCCGGATGCCCGCGAGGTCGGCGATGCGAATCATGGCCTCGCTGACGGAGGTCACGACGGCGTGGGCACCGAGCGCCTGGCAGGCTTCCTCCGTCACCAGTTCGGGTGGGGCGTTCCACAGTGCAAGCACGATCTTCACATCGGGCCAGCGGCGGCGCAGGCGCCGGCAGAAGCGACCCGCCGCCTCCTGCGGCTCGGGACTGAAGTAGGACAGGCACACGACCTTCGCCGCGGCCAGGTCGAGCGCCGCGATGTAGTCCGCACTTACGGTGGCGGCCGGCCGGTGCCCCGCGCTCTGGCCCTGCAGCGACACGGCGTGCGCGAGCATCTTGCCGGCGAGCGTGTCGACCTCCCACTTGCCGCCGATGCACACCACCGACGGATCCGTCTGGACGCCGGTGGCGGGATGCTGGTCCACGAGATCCTCGATCAGCGCATCCATGCCGACCACGACGCGATGGCGGTGCTCGGCCGTGGCCGCGACCGAATGGTCATTGGAGGCCATGCGCAGCACCGGCAGCGCCGACTCGTTGTAGAAGTCGGCCACGTTGCCATCCTCCGTCTGCCGCGAGGCCAGCTCGATCGCCTCGTCCACGTCGCCGGCCAGCAGCCGCTGGTAGATGCGCGATGGCGTGTCCAGGGCGGGCTGGCTTCCCAGCAGCACGTCCAGGAACTTGAGCCGGGGCAAGTGCCGGCCGATGACGAGCAGGCACACGGTGAGCGGCGTCGACATGATCAGTCCGAGCGGACCCCAGAGCGCCGTCCAGAAGGTCGCCGCCACCATCAGCGACATGGCCGACAGGCCGGTGCTGGCGCCATAGAGCCAGGGCTCGACGACGTTGTTGCTGAGCATTTCGAGCGCGGCGATCAGGCCGATGGTCCAGAGCACCATCGACCAGCCCGGGTCCACGGCAAAGGCCAACGCGAGCGGGAAGACCGCGGAAATCATCGGCCCGAGGTAGGGCACGAAGCGCATCACCGCCGCCAGCGCACCCCACAGGATCGCGCCCGGCACCCCGATGAACCACAGGCCCGCGGCCATCGGCACGCCATAGCTCATGTTCACGACCAGTTGCATCGTGAGGTACTTGCTGATGCGCTCTCCGGCTTCGTCCATGGCGTCGGTCGAGCGGTGCATCGAGCCGCCCCACAGGCGCAGCAGGCGGTCGCGCAGGTCGAGGCGGTCGAGCAGCACGAGGACCACGAACACCAGCACGATGCCGGCCTTGGCAAGCGGGCCGCTGGCCGCTTCGAGCCACTCGATGGCCTGCTGGAAGGCCGAGGGCGGCTTGGGCTCGACCTGCACGCGCTGCGGGCTCGCGACGTTGGCCCTGCCTGCGCTTGGCTCCGGCGGACCCGCGGCGGGCGCCTGGTCCACCTCCTTCTTGAGGGTGTCGAAGGTCTTGATCACGCCGTCGAACATGCCGGGCTTGCTCGCATCCGCGCGCAGCGTCTGGAGCTTGGCCCTGATGTTGCTCTGGTAGGTCGGCAACTGGGCGCTGAGGGTGCTGACCTGATTGCCCAGGAACATGCCGGCCAGGCCGATCATGGCCAGCGCCAGCACCACCACCAGGATGACGGCCGGCGCGCGCGGCAAACCCCAGCGCTTGAGCCGCATGACCAGCGGATCGAGCACGAAACCCAGCAGGAAGGCGAGCGCCAGCGGTATGAGGATGTCGCGACCGAAATAGAGCGCCGTGATGATGAGCCCGAAGGTCGCGAGCCCGACCAGCAGCCGCAGCTCAGGGAGCAGGGCGAACAAGGGCGCCACCGAGGCGCTGCGCGGCGGGACCGGACTGTCGACGACCTTGTGATTGCCCATGGGAATGCACCCTCCAGCCGCGAAGCGGCAGCGCAGTGTGCGACCCGGTTCGGGGCACGGCTGCGGGCGGGGATGCGGCCTTCGTGCAGGACGGCGTCGCGTCTGCCATCGGCGCGGATGGCGACGGTCCGATTTCAGCGAGTGGACGCAAGCCTGCCGGCCACCGCTTGCCTAGGATGATTCGATGGATTTCACCCATTCCGAGAAGTCGCTCGCCCTGCAGCAACGCGTCGCCGCGTTCATGGACGAACATGTGTACCCGGTCGAGGACCGCTACCACGAGGAGGGGCGCGAGACCGGCCACCCGTACCGCACGCCCAAGGTGCTGCAGGACCTGAAGGCGCTCGCGAAGTCGCAGGGGCTGTGGAACCTGTTCCTCTCCGGTGAGCACGGCAGCGGCCTCAGCAACCTGGAATACGCGCCGGTCAAGGAGATCATGGGCCGCGTGCTGTGGGCGCCCGAGATCTTCAACTGCTCCGCGCCCGACACCGGCAACATGGAGGTGCTGGCCAACTACGGTACCGAGGCGCAGAAGGCGCAATGGCTGGCGCCGCTGATGGACGGCACCATCCGCTCGGCCTTCTCGATGACGGAGCCGGCCGTGGCCTCCAGCGATGCCACCAACATCCAGTGCGAGATCCGGCGTGATGGCGCCGAGTACGTCATCAACGGCCGCAAGTGGTGGACCTCCGGGGCGCTCAATGAGGACTGCAAGCTGCTCATCGTCATGGGCAAGAGCGACCCGAATCATGCGGAGCTGCATCGGCAGCAGTCGATGATCCTGGTGCCCAAGGACACACCCGGCGTGCGCATCGTGCGGGACCTCACCACCTTCGGCTATGACGATGCACCGGTCGGGCATCCGGAGATCGTCTATGACAACGTACGCGTGCCGGCGTCGAACATGCTGCTGGGGGAAGGGCGCGGCTTCGAGATCGCGCAGGGGCGGCTCGGGCCGGGGCGCATTCATCACTGCATGCGGCTCATCGGCTGTGCACAGCGGGCGCTGGAGCTGATGTGCAAGCGTGCCAACTCGCGCGTTGCGTTTGGCAAGCGCTTGTCGGAGCAGGGGTCGCTGCGCGAGGACGTGGCGCATTCGTTCTGCGAGATCGAGCAGGCGCGGTTGCTGACGCTGCGGGCGGCCGACAAGATGGACCGTGAAGGGAACAAGGCGGCGCGCAACCTCATCGCCGCCGCCAAGATCGTGGTGCCGGCGATGGCGGCGCGCGTGATCGACCGGGCGATCCAGATCCATGGTGGCGCGGGCGTGTCGCAGGACACCTTCCTGCCGCGGGCGTATGTCTATGCGCGCTTCATCCGCATTGGCGATGGGCCGGACCAGGTGCATCTGTCGGCGGTGGGAAAGCAGCTGCTCAAGCGATTCTCTTCTTGAAGAAGCCGTGAATCTTTCTACTGCGGCCACCGATCTCGGATCTGCGGTGCTCACCGTACTGGAGTACGGCTCCGCTCCTCAACCCGATCTCGGCGCCCTCGCTACGAAATCTTCACGACTTCTTGCGTGCGCTTTTCGATGAATCTGCCGGCCCATGCTCTTGCCCGCCCGGTGGTCAGTGCGCCGCCGCTTGACCTGGCACGGCTTGGCGCCTGGCTGGAGGCGCATGCCGAAGGCTTCCGCGGGCTGCGCAAGGCGGAGCGATTCGTCGGCGGCAACTCCAATCCGATCTGGCGCGTGGAGGCCGACAGCGGGCGCTACATCCTGCGCACGCAACCGGCCGGCGAATTGCTGAAGTCCGCGCATGCGCTGGACCGCGAGGCACGCGTGTTGAAGGCGTTGCAAGGCAGCGCGGTCCCGGTGCCGCGTCTGCGCGTGCTGTGCAACGACCTCGACGTGGTCGGCGTGCAGTTCTACCTGATGGATTTCATGGAGGGCACCGTGCATCGCTCGGTGGCATTGCCCGATGTGCCGCGAGACAAGCGTGGCGCCATCTACGCAGCGGCGATCGACAGCCTCGTGGCCATTCATCGCACCGACCTCGATGCGCTCGGCCTGCGCGACTTCGGCCGGCCTGGCAACTATTTCGAGCGGCAATTGCACCGATGGTCGCAGCAGTATCGGACAGCGATGCCCGAGGGCAGCGTGCCAATGGATGCACTGATCGCGCGCCTGGACGCCTTGCTGCCGCACGGCGAGCATCCGGTGACGCTGCTGCATGGCGATTCGCGCATCGACAACCTCATGTTCGATGCGCGCGGCGAGCGCGTGATCGCGGTGCTCGACTGGGAACTGTCGACGCTGGGCCATCCGCTGGCGGACCTGGGGCAGTTCCTGGCAGTGCAGGAACTGCCGGCCGACTACCTGTTGCCCGGACTGCGTGGCGTCGATCGCGCGGCCGAAGGGCTGCCGACAGCAGCGCAACTGGCGCAGCGCTACTTCGGCGCGATGGGCATGGACCCGGCCACCGACCTGCGCTTCTTCAGAGCCTTCGCGATGTTCCGCCAGGCCGCCATGTCGGCGGGCCTTCGGCGCCGTGCCGCGCTGGGCACCGCGGTGGCGGAGAGCGCGCTCTACTTCGGCAACACGATGGACGTGTTCGCGCAGACCGGCCTCGACATCCTGGAACCGCAAAGGCAGAACGCATGAATCCCCATCCCTTCAGCCTCGCCGGCAAGGTCGCGCTCGTCACCGGCTCCTCGCAAGGCATCGGCGCCGCGACCGCGCGCGTGCTGGCGCAGGCAGGCGCGCACGTCATCGTCAGCAGTCGCAAGGCGGATGATTGCGAGCGCGTGGCCGAGTCGCTGCGCAGCGAGGGCCTTTCCGCTGAAGCGCGTACCTGCCACATCGGCAAGCTGGATGACATCTCCGCGATGGCCGCGCACCTGCAAGCGACGCACGGCGGCCTCGACATCCTCGTCAACAACGCGGTGCTGAGCCCGTGGCGGCGCATCGAGGACATCGATGCCGGGCTGTTCGCCAAGACGGTGGACGTCAACCTGCGCGGCTACTGGTTCCTCTCGGTCGAGGCGGTCAAGCTCATGAAGCCGCGCGGCGGCGGCAGCATCGTCAACATCTCCTCGCTGTCGGCCTGGCATCCGGAGAAGATGCTCGGCCTTTATGCCACGCTGAAGACCGCGCTGATCGGGATGAGCCGCGCCTTCGCGCTGGAGTACGGCGAGTTCGGCATCCGCGCCAACACCGTGTTGCCGGGCGTGATCGAGACGAAGCTGGCCGAGGCCTTCGATGCCGCCGCGACCGAGCGCATCCTCGGCAAGACGCCGTTGCACCGCGTCGGCCAGCCCGAGGAGATCGGCTATGCGGTGCTGTACCTGAGTTCGCCGGCCGGTGACTTCGTGTCGGGCGCGAGCCTGGCCGTCGACGGCGGCATGTCCATATCGATGATTTGAGGAACTGAAAAGCATGAAAGCCGCACGCATCCACCGCCACGGGCCGCCCGAGAGCCTGGTCTTCGAGGAGGTGCCCTCGCCGGTGCCGGGCAAGGGCGAGGTGCTGGTGTCGGTGCATGCCAGCGCCGTCAACTTCCCCGACACGCTGATCATCGAGAACAAGTACCAGTTCAAGCCTGAGTTGCCGTTCTCGCCGGGCGGCGAAGTGGCCGGCACGATCAAGGCGGTGGGCGAGGGCGTCGAGGGCTTTGCAACGGGCGACCGCGTGATTGCCGTGTGCGGCTGGGGCGGCTATGCGGAGGAGGTGCTGACCACGGTCGACAAGCTCGTGCGCCTGCCCGAGGGCATCGACATGGAGTCGGCCGCAGCGCTGGTCATCACGTATGGCACCTCGCACTACGCCTTGAAGGACCGCGCCGCCATCCAGACCGGCGAAACGCTGCTGGTGCTGGGCGCGGCGGGCGGCACCGGCATCTCCGCCATCGAACTCGGCAAGCTCATGGGTGCACGCGTGATCGCTGCCGCTTCCACCGATGAGAAGCTCGCGCTGTGCCGCGCCAGCGGCGCCGACGAGACCATCAACTACGCGACCGAAGACCTGCGCGAGCGCATCAAGGCGTTGACTGGCGGGCGCGGCGTGGACGTGGTGTACGACCCGGTCGGCGGCCACTATGCCGAGCCGGCGCTGCGCAGCATGGCCTGGCGCGGGCGCTACCTGGTCATCGGCTTCACTGCGGGCGAGATTCCGAAGCCGGCGCTGAATCTCGTGCTGTTGAAGGGCTGCAGCATCGTCGGCGTGTTCTATGGCGGATTTTCCAAGGCGGAACCGGCGCGTTACGACGAGTACATGAAGGAACTGGTCGGCTGGCTCGCCGATGGCAGCCTGCGCCCGACCATCACCGCGCGCTATCCGCTGGAGCGCGCGGCAGAGGCCTTGCGCGTGGTCGCCGACCGTCGCGCCACCGGCAAGATCATGCTGACCACTGCGCTCGGGCGCGGCGACTGATCGACCGGATCAGGGATTTCCCGCCACGCGCGTAGCGTCTCGGCGCAAGACGGCGGCCGCGTCTGCTCGCCACACTCCGATGCATCGCAGGCCGATTCCGGCCGGCGGCCGACCACCCAAGGAGTGAAGCAAAGATGACGAAGAAGCATGCAGCCAGCCCATCCGTGCGCTGGTGGATCGCCAGCGCCTGCGCGGCGCTGCCCCTGATGGCCCACGCGACGCAGGGCGTGACCAAGACCGAGGTGCTGGTCGGCACGATCCAGGACTTGTCCGGCCCGATCGCCAACTTCGGCAAGGAAACGCTCAACGGCATGAACATGCGCATCGAGGAGGCCAACGCCGCGGGCGGGGCCGGTGGGCGCAAGATCAAGCTGATCGTCGAGGACTCCAGCTACGACACCAAGAAGGCCGTGCTGGCCGCGCAGAAGCTGGTGCAGAACGACAAGATCTTCATCACCGTCGGCAACATCGGCACCTCGCTCGCGCTGACGACGATGCCGATCTTCACCAACGGCGGCGTGATCCATGCGTTCCCGCTGGCATCGGCGCGCGGTCTGTACGACCCGCCGACCCCGCTGGCCTTCAGCTTCACCGTGCCCTACTACCAGCAGGGCAAGGTGATCGTGAAGGCGCTGACGCAGATCAAGGCCGACCGCAAGTGGTGCTCCCTCACGCAGGACGACGATCTGGGCTCGGAACTGATGAAAGGCGTCGAGGCGCAGGCCGCGGAGATGAAGCTGAAGGTCATCGAGAAGACCAGCTACAAGCGCGGCGCGACCGACTTCTCCTCGCAGGTGGCGCGGCTCAAGAGCGCGGGCTGCGACACCGTCGTGCTGGGCACCACCTTGCGCGAGACCATCGGCACCATCAGCGAGGCGAAGAAGAGCGGCTTCACGCCGGAGTTCATCGGCACCTCGGCCTCCTATTCGCACCTGGTGCCCAAGCTCGGCGGCCCGACGATGGACGGCTTCCTGTCCTCGCATGCCAGCTCGCAGCCCTATGCCGACGATGCGTCGAAGGCCCTGCGCGACTGGTTCGCGGCCTACAAGACCAAGTACAACGAAGACCCGGGCCAGTACGCGGTGATGGGCTATGCCTCGATGGACTGGGTCATCAAGACGCTCGACAAGGTCGGCCCGGACCTGACGACCGATCGCTTCGTGCAGACGATGGAAACGTCGACCTTTCCGCGCGACAAGCTGGGCTTCGACACCATGAGCTTCACCAAGACCAAGCGCCTGGGTTCGGAGGCGGTGCGCATCTCACGCATCGTCAATGGCAAGTGGGTGCCCGTGACCGACTACATGCAGCCGTGATGGCGTAGGGCGCCAAGCGCGTCATGCCTCCGCAATGTCGCGCAACCGTGCGGCGTCGTGCACCGACAGCTGTCCGTACTGCATCGCGATCAGTCCGGTCTGGCGGAACTCGTGGAGGATCTTGCTCGTGGTCTGGCGCGAGACGCCGGCCATCGCGGCGATGGCCTCGTGCGTGAGCTTGAGTTGTTCGCCTGCCTGATCGGGCTCTCGGCTGGAGAGCGTCAGCAGGATGTGGGCGATCTGCGAGCGCGGCGGCGCGCTGTGCTCCTCCACGAGGATGCCCAGCGTGGTGTGCAGGTTCTCGCAGATCAGCGCGACGAAGGCTTCGCGTGCCGGGGCTGAGTTGCGATAGAGCGACTGGAATTCCGCATGGGGCAGTTGCAGCACGGTGGTCTCGGTCCAGGCGCGGGCGTCGCTGAAGCGCGGCGACTGGTCCAGTTCGCTGAGCAGCCCGAAGAAGTCCCCCGCACGCAGGCCCTGGTAGAAGGCGAACTTGCCGCTCTTGGCCGAATGCTCGAGGCGCACTTCGCCGCTGAGCACGGCATAGAGGCCGCTCGGCGCGGCACCGGCCGCATAGATCAGCGAACGCGCCGCGCAACGCCGCACCACCGCACGGTCCAGCAATTCGCGCTTGAGCGCGGGCGAAAGCGCGGCAAACCAGCCGCTGCGTTCCAGCACGCGCAGGCGCGCGCTGCCTGCGCTCACGCCCACCGAAATCGTCGTCGCTTCCGTCGCCTTCATTGCGGGCGAAGCCTAGTGCATACCCCATAAATGTCAACTCTTGACATTCTTCCTTCGGCCGCGGGAATAGCCTGCGGCAGCCGGTCCGATGGCGACGACCTCAGCGTCAACGACAACGTGTTTCGAACCCATAACCACAGGAGACAAGCAATGAACCCAGGCAATCACTCCCTCCCGATTGAGACAGGCGTCGATCGCCGCACGGTGCTGGCATCGGCCCTCGGCGCACTGGCGCTCGGCGGCGGCCTGCTGCCGCGCAATGCGCATGCGGAGGACGACGTGAAGATCGGCTGGGTCAAGCCGATCACCGGCCCGCTCGCCAGCAGCTTCGCGCCGCTCTACCTGCCGGCGCAGATCGCGATGGACGAGATCAACGCGGCCGGCGGCATCCTGGGTCGCAAGCTGGTGAAGGTGGAGGTCGACGACCAGGGTTCGCCGGCGCAGTCGCCGATCGCGACGCGGCGGCTCATCGAGGACGGCGTGAAGTTCATCGTCGGCCCGATCGGCAGCTCGCAGACGCTGGCCTCGCTCGAAGTGGCCACGCCAGCCAAGATCATCCAGGCCTCCTACGCGTCGGCCACCGAGATGGGCGACGGCACGCGCTTCCCCTACCACTACCAGTTCAACTTCACCTCCGGCGCGCAGGCCAAGCGGCATGCCGAACTGCTCGCCAAGCTGGGCATCAAGAAGGTCGGCCTGCTGATCGAGGACTCGGCCGCCGGCGCCTCCACGCGCGACGCGCTGCTGAAAGAGATTCCGGCGAACGGCATGCAGATCGTGTCGGAGCAGACCTTCCCGATCAAGGTGGCCGACATGACGCCCTTCCTGCGCAAGCTGCGCAGCGATGGCGCCGAAGGTATCGCGGCGCACGTGTCGAACAACGTCGACATCACGCAACTGTTGGTCGGCCTCTCGCGCATGGCCTGGAAGCCGCCGATCGCCGGCCACACCGGCCTGCTGTTCGCCGGCACGCCGGGCGCGGTGCCCGACAGCGCCCGCTACAACGAGATCTATGCCGCCACCTACCGCGCGCTGACCTACACCGACAAGGAGCAGCCGCCCGAGCGCGTGCAGGCTTTCTGCGGCAAGCTGCTGAAGGGCAACGTGCCGGACTCGCTGCTTGGGCCGGCGGCGACCACGCCCTTCTACGACTTCATCTACGCGCTCAAGTACGCGGTGGAGAAGTCGAAGTCGTGGGACACGGAGCAGATCAAGAAGGCGCTCGATACATCGAACGGCATCGACGGCCTGTTCGGCAAGATGGTCTTCTCGCCCTCGCGCCACTCGGCCTACGACTCGGAGGTGGTGGCGATGGCCGTCGCCAACTCGATGGAAGACCCGCTGAGCAAGCAGTACCACGGCCTGTTCCGCCGCCGCGCGCCGGGAGTCTGAGATGCTGCTCGAAGACCTGCTGGCACTGCTGACCACCGGCCTCACGATGGGCGCCATCTACGCGATGGTGGCCGTGAGCTTCAACATCGCCTACAAGCCGACCAACGTCTTCAACATGGCACAGGGCGAGTTGGTCATGCTGGGCGCGATGTTCGCCTGGGCGCTGATGACGCAGCAGCACCTGTCGTGGATCGTCGGGCTCGTGGTGGTGATGGGGGCGGTGGCGGTGATCGGGCTGTTCGAGGAACGCGTGGCGGTGGCGACGCTGATCAAGCGACCGTCGAACCACCACGGCTGGATCATCAGCACGCTGGCTTTCTCGATCATCCTCATCAACCTCTGCGACCGCATCTGGGGCACGGACCCGCAGGTCGTTCCGCCCGTGCCGGGCGCGACGATGGACACGGTGCAGATCGGCTCCCTGACCTTCTCGACGCAGCAGGTCGCGGTGTTCGCGATCGCGGTGGCGAGCATCGCCGCGGTCGAATGGGTGTACGGCCACACGCTGGCCGGCAAGGCGGTGCTGGCCGTGGCCGAGGACCGCGATGCCGCGCGGCTGAACGGCATCAGCCCGTCGCGCCTCACGATGACGTCGTTCGCCATCGCGGCCGCGTATGCCGCGTTGACCGGCGTGGTGGCCGCGCCGCTGCTGCTGGCCAGCACCTCGATCGGCATGGCGCTGCTGGTGAAGGGCTTCATGGCGCTGGCGATCGGCGGCGTCGGCAGCAACTGGGGTGCGCTGGCGGCGGGGCTGATGCTGGGCTGCGTCGAGAGCATCAGCTCGGTGCAGCTCACGCCGGGCTACAGGCAACTGTTGCTGCTGGGCGTGGTGCTGGTGGTGCTGCTGGTCAAGCCCTTCGGCCTGTTCGGTCGCGGCGCGCTGCGGGAGGTCTGAGGTGAAGCCGCTCATCGTCTCGACATCGCTCGTGTCGCCGCAGCGCGCGGGTGCGGGGTTTGCCTTGCCGTCGTTGTCGCTGGTCGCCTGCGCACTGCTGGTGCTGGTGGCTGCGGGGACGGCGCTGATCAACTCCTACTACCTGCTGCTGATGACCTTCGCCGGGATCTACATGGTCGCGGCGATGGGGCTCAACCTGCTGGCGGGCTACGCGGGCATCGTGTCGATCGCACATGGTGCGCTGGTGTGCGTGGGCACCTATGCCACGGCCATTGCCAGCGTGCGCTATGGCTGGGGCTTCTGGCCATCGGCGCTGCTGTCGGCCAGCGTGGGGCTGGGCTTCAGCGTGGTGCTCGGGCTGCCGGCGCTGCGGCTGTCGTCCTGGTACTTCGTGCTCATCACCATCGCCTTCACGCTGGCGGTGACCGCGATGCTGAACGACCTGCGCGGGTTCACCGGTGGCTATGGCGGCATCGTCGGCATTCCCAAGCCTTCGCTCGCGGGGGTGAGGTTCGATGGCTTCGGGCTGTTCGCGCTGGTGGCCGGCGTGGGGGCGTTGCTGTGGTGGGTGATGCACAACCTGATCGATTCGCGTATCGGCTGGGCGCTGCAGTCGATCCGCGAGGGCGATGTGCGGGCACGGGCCAATGGGGTGTCGACGGCGCGGCTGCGGCTGTTCGCATTCGCCTTCTCCGGCGCAGTCGCGGGACTGGCCGGTGCCTTCTATGCGAGTGCCAAGGGTGTGGTGACGCCGGAGGACTTCAGCTTCGACTTCTCGATCTTCTTCCTCTTCGTCGTGGTGCTGGGCGGGCCGGCGCGGCTGTCGGGGCCGCTGCTCGGTGTGGCTGCGTTCTACGTGCTGCCGGAATTGCTCGACAGCCTCAAGGAGTACCGGATGATTGCCTACGGCGTCGGGCTGCTGGCGTTCTCGGTGTTCCTTCCGGAAGGCCTGGCCGGTGCGATCGCCAAGTTCGACGATCGGCGGCAGGCACGCCGTGCGGGACCTGCTGTCACGCTGCCGCGGGATGCCGGCGCGGCGGTGGTCGAGTCGGTGCAGGGCATGGCGCTGCGGATCCGCGACCTGGCCAAGGACTTCGGCGGTGTGCGCGCACTCGACGGCGTCTCGCTCGACGTGCAGCCGGGCAGCATCCACGCGATCGTCGGGCCGAACGGCTCAGGCAAGACGACGCTGCTCAACATGATCTCGGGCTTCTACCCGGCCAGCGCGGGCTCGATCCTGCTCGATGGCGCCGAGGTGGTCGGGCGCGGGCCGACGTCGATTGCGCGGCTCGGCGTGCAGCGCACCTTCCAGACGCCGAAGCTGCTCGGCGAACTGAGCCTGCTGGAGAACGTGCGCTTCGGCGCCTATGCACGCGAGCAGGCGAGCGGGCTGGAGATCGCGTTCAGGCTGCCGCGTGCGCGGCATGAGGCTGCGGCGCTGGACGCGGAGGCGTTGCGACTGCTGGCCTTGGTCGGGCTGGCGGGCAGGGCGCATGAACACGCGGCGCTGCTGCCGCACGGCCAGCAGCGGCTGGTCGAGATCGCCCGCGCGCTGATTGGGCGGCCCAAGCTGCTGTTGCTGGACGAGCCGGCGGCCGGCCTGTCGATGGGTGAGCTCGACGAACTCGGCGACCTGATGCAGACGATCCGGCGCATGGGGACCACGCTGATCATGGTCGAGCACCACATCGAGCTGGTCGCGAGCATCGCCAACACGGTGACCGTGTTGGACCAGGGGCGCATCCTCGCGGAGGGCACGCCCGATCAGGTGTTCAGCAGCGCAGCCGTGGTCCACGCCTATACCGGAGGTGCGCGATGAGCCGCCCGGAAGCCTTGCTGCGCGCGGAGCGCCTGTCGGTCGGCTACGGCATCGTGCCGGTGGTGCAGGAGGCGACGATCCAGGTCGGGCGCGGCGAAGCGGTTGCGCTGCTCGGCGCGAACGGCGCGGGCAAATCGACGCTGCTCAAGGGCCTGTCGGGCCTGCTCAAGCCGAGCGCCGGCATGGCCACCTTCGACGGCGCTGACATCATCGGCAGCAGTGCAGAGGCGTTGGTGCCCAGGGGGTTGGCCCACGTCGCCGAAGGCCGCCGCATCTTCCGCCGCGAGACGGTGATGGACAACCTGCTGCTCGGCATGTACCGCATCAAGGTGGGCAAGGGTGAGGCGCAGGCGCGCATCGACGAGGTGCTGCAGCTGTTCCCGGTGTTGCGCGAGAAGTCACGGCTGACGGCCGGCGGGCTGAGCGGCGGGCAGCAGCAGATGCTGGCCATCGCGCAAGTGCTGGTGCGGCGGCCTGCCCTTGTGATGCTGGACGAGCCTTCGCTCGGGCTCGCGCCGAACCTGGTCGATGAAGTGCTGCAGACGCTGGCGACGATCCGCTCGCGCGGCGTCGCGGTGCTGCTGGTGGAGCAGGTGGTGGAGAAGGCGCTCGGCTTTGTCGACTACGCCTACCTGCTGCAGAGCGGACGCATGACGGCGCAGGGCACGCCGGCCGAACTGGCCAGCAGCGACGTGGTGCGCAGGGCGTACCTCGGCGACGCGGCTGTTGCGGCGGAGGCAGCGGCATGACCGAGCGCGCGCTGGTGCTGGGACTGCCCTTGCTGCATCAGGCGGGGCGAGATGCGCTGCGTGCGAACTACCGGCTCGTCGAGCGTGACGACCCGGCGCAGGTGGCTCAGGGCATCGCCGAGGCGGACGCCTTGTATGCCTATCCGCCCTTGAAGGTGACGGCCCCGATGATTGCCCAAGCGCCGCGCCTGAAGGTCATTGCAGCGGCGGGCTCGGGTGTGGACCACATCGATCTTGCTGCCGCGCGTGACGAGGGCATCGTCGTCACGCATGCGGTCGGCGCTGGCGCCTTGTCGGTGGCCGAGCATGCGATCGGCCACATGCTGTGCCTGGCCAAGCGTCTGGTGCAGTTGGACGGTGCGGTGCGCGAAGGCGCGCGCTTCGGTGTACGACTCGACAACCCCTACGAGGAGATCTCCGGCCGCACGCTGGCGATCGTCGGCTTCGGCGCGATCGGCCGCGAACTGGCGCGCATCGCGGCGCGTGGTTTCGGCATGGACGTGATCGCCGTGACGCGCGACGGCAAGGCGGTTCAGGACGACAACGTGCGGCGAACGCTGCCGTTGCATGACGCGCTCGCAGCGGCCGATATCGTCTCGGTGCATACGCCGTTGACCGCATCCACACGCGGGCTCATCGGCCGAGCTGAACTCGCACGCATGAAGCCGACGGCCTGGCTCGTCGACACCTCGCGCGGCGGTGTGGTCGATGCGGTGGCGCTGCACGAGGCGCTGGCGCAGGGGCGCCTGGCCGGCGCCGCGCTCGACGTGTTCGACCCCGAGCCGCCGCCCACCGACCACCCCTTGCTCGCGCTGCCCAACGTCATCGTGTCGCCGCACTGCGCCGGCATCACCCGCGGCGCCTACCGCCGCCTGTCCCTTGCTGCGGCAGCCGACATCGACCACGCACTGCGCGGCCTGCGCCCGCCCGGCCTGGTCGCACCCGAATCCTGGGCCGGCTCTCGCGCCGCCGCCTTGTCACCCCGGCCCGAAGTGGCCATCCAACCCGGAGAACTCCAATGAAGATCACGAGCGTGAAGGCGCATGTGCTGAAGCCCAACGAGCGCAAGTTCCGCTGGAAAGAGGAATGGGCGCCGATGACCATCCACCATGTGCTGCTGCGCATCGGCACCGATGAAGGCCATGAAGGCGTGTGCATCACCTGGCTGCTGGACCCGGGCGCGATCGAGACGGCGCTGCCCGGTTTGCGCGAACTGCTCATCGGCCGCGATCCGCACGAGGTCGAGGCGATCTCGTACAAGCTCACCGATTCGCTGCGCTCTCCCAGCGCGGTGGCGAGCACGGTCGACATCTGCCTGTGGGACCTCATGGGCAAGTACCACAAGGAGCCGATCTACCGCCTGCTCGGGGCAGCACGCCCGCGCATCAAGGCCTATGCCAGCACCATCATGTACGACACGGTGCCCGAGTACGTCCAGATCGCGCAGGAGTCGTACGACCAGGGCTTCCGCGCCTTCAAGCTCCATGCCTTCGGCGTGCCGGACAAGGACATCGAGGTCTGCCGCGCGGTGCACAAGGTCTTCAACGGAAAGATGGACCTGATGCTCGACCCGGTCAATGCCTACGACCGGCTCGGCGCCTTCAAGGTGGGCAAGGTGCTGGAAGAGCTCGACTTCTACTGGTACGAGGCGCCCATTGCCGACTCCGATCTCAACGGCCTGGCCGACCTGACGCGCAGCTTCAAGATCCCGATCACCGCGGTGGAGAGCGTGGCCGAGGGCCTGCGCGGCTATCCGAAGTATCTGTCGGGACACGTCGTCGACAGCATCCGCTCCGTGGGCGACTGGATCGGCGGGATCAGCGCGATGCGCAAGGCGGCCGGCCTGTGCGAGGCCTTCAACACCAAGTACGAGCCGCACAGCTATGGCACGACGCTGGTGCAGGCGGCCCATCTGCACGTGATGCTGGCGATCCACAACTGCGACCTGTTCGAGATCCCGGTGCCGCAGGGCATCCTGGACGTCGGCATGAAGGACGTGATCCGCTGCACCAGCGACGGCTATGTGGAGGCGCCGACCAAGCCCGGCCTCGGCTACGACATCGACTGGGATGCGATCAAGTCTTTGACCGTCAAGGAGATCTGAGCGTGAAGATCACTGAAGTCAAACTGACGAGCTTCCGTCCGCCGATGCCCGAGGGCTTCCAGACGCCGACGCTCTATGGCGGGCAGTCCATCGGCGCCTATGTCACCGACTTCCTCGCGGTGCAGATCAACACGGACGAGGGCGTCTCCGGTGAAGTCGTCAGCGCCTATGGCGGACTGAGCCTCGCGCATTCGATCGCCGACCGGCTGCGGCCCTTGCTGATCGGCAAGGACCCGGCCTACCGCGAGGCGATCTGGCAGGACATGTGGCGCCGGGACCGGTTGCTCTACACCACGCAGTTCGCGATCGGAACGGTCGACGTCGCGCTGTGGGACCTCTATGCCAAGAGCGTGAACGCGCCGCTGTACCAGTTGCTCGGCGGCGTGCGCGACAAGGTGCCGGTGTATGCCAGTTCGATGGAGCATGCGAGCGTGGATCTCTTCGTCGAGGAGGCGCTGAAGTACAAGGAAATGGGCTACCAGGGCTACAAGCTGCACGTCTGGGGCGATGCCCGCCGCGACATCGACCTGTGCATTGCGGTGCGCGAGGCCGTCGGCAGGGATTGGCCGCTGATGATCGACGTGGCCGGCAACTACAACCATGCGCAGGCGCTGATGGTGGGCAAGGTGCTGGAGGAGTTGAAGTACCACTGGTACGAGGAGCCGCTGCGCGACTTCGACCTGCACGGCTACCGCATGCTCGCGGACAAGCTCGACATCCAGATCGCGGGCGTGGAGGTGGTGGGCGGATCGATGTACACGACGCCGGAGTACATCACCACGCGCGCGGTCGACATCGTGCGTGCCGACGTGTCCTTCAAGGGTGGCATCGGGCCGGTGAAGAAGATCGCGGGGCTGTGCGAATCCTTCGGCATGAACCTGGAGATCCACACCAATGCCAACACCATCATCGATGCGGCCAACCTGCATGTGATCGCGTCGATCGCGAACACCGAGTACTTCGAGCAGCTGGTGCCGGAGCCTCTCTTCACGCTGGCCGGTGTCGAGAAGATCCACATCGACAAGGAAGGCTTTGCGCATGTGCCGCCGGGGCCCGGCATCGGTGCGCGCATTGACTGGGACCTGGTCGAGCGCTACAAGGTCGCAGAGATCTGATCCATGAACGCACGCGCCGTCGACGCAACTGCCGATCCGTTCAGCCTGGAGCGTCGCTTCACGCTGGAGGAAGGACCGATCTATCTCAACGGGACGCAGGCGCTGCTGCGCGTGATGCTGGACCAGCGGCGGCTGGACCTGCGCAGCGGACTCAACACGGCTGGCTTCGTCTGCGGCTACCCGGGCTCGCCGGTGGGCAATGTCGACCGCGAGATGGACCGCAACAAGGCCCTGCTCGACGAACACCACATCGTGCACCGCACCGGCCTGAACGAGGAACTGGCCGCCACGGCCGCATTCGGCACGCAGGTGCTGCACGACATTCCCGGGGCGCGCTATGACGGCGTGTTCTCGATGTGGTTCGGCAAGGCGCCGGGCGTGGACCGCACCGGCGATGCGTTCCACCACCACAACTTCCGCGGCGTCGGCCGCAACGGCGGTGTGCTGGCGGTGGCCGGCGACGACCCGCATGCGCGTTCGACGATCTTCCCGAGCGATTCCAACACCGCCTTCTACAAGTTCTACATGCCCGTGCTGGCGCCCGGCAACATCCAGGAGGTGATCGACTTCGGCCTGCATGGCTATGCGCTGTCGCGCGCCTGCGGGTTGTGGGTGGGCTTCAAGTTCGTCAACGACGTGGCTGACAGCGCGGCCGTCGCGTGGGTCGGCCCGGGGCGCGTGGTGCCGGTGATGCCGAACCTGCTGTTCGGCGACAAACCATTGAAGCCCGTGATCCGCACCAACGTGGCCGGGCCGCCGATGCTCGAGGCCGAGCGGATGATCTTCGACGAGCAGCTGGAAGTGGCGCGTCGCTATGCCGCCGCCAACAAGCTGAACCGCATCGTGGTGCGGGCGCCGAATGCGCGCATCGGACTGCTGACCAGCGGCAAGACCTACTACGACCTGCGCGAGGCGCTGCGCGCGATCGGACTGGACGACAAGGCCCTGTTGGCGCGGGGCATCTCCATCCTGAAGATCGGCATGCTGTTTCCGCTGGAGCCGGGCATCGTGCGCGAGTTCGCGCGCGGGCTGGAGGAGATCGTCGTCATCGAGGACAAGCGGCCCTTCCTCGAACTCTTCGTCAAGGACATCCTGTATGGCGAGGCCCAGCGCCCGCGCATCGTCGGCAAGAACGACGAACGTGGCGAGCAACTGTTGCCAGCCTTCGGGGAACTGTCGCCGGATGCGATCGCCAAGGCGTTGCTGAAGCGGCTCGGTCCGCTGGCCGACACGCCGCAGATGCAGCAACGCGCGCTGTTGCCCGGCGCGACGAAGCGCGCGCCGATCATGCTCGGCACGGCGCGCACGCCCTTCTTCTGCTCGGGCTGCCCGCACAACAGCAGCCTCAAGCTGCCCGATGGCGCGATCGTCGGCGCGGGCATCGGCTGCCACATCATGGCGCTGTGGATGGGGCCGGGGCATGGCGAGGTCAAGGGCTACACGCAGATGGGCGGGGAGGGCGCGCAGTGGGTAGGTCTCGCGCCCTTCACCGACACGCGGCACTTCTTCCAGAACCTGGGCGACGGCACCTTCGCGCATTCCGGCAGCCTGGCGATCCGCTTCGCCGTCGCGACCGGTACCCACATCACCTACAAACTGCTCTACAACTCGACCGTCGCGATGACGGGCGGGCAGGACGTGCTCGGCGGCATGAGCGTGCCGGACATGGTGAAGTCGCTGGAGGCCGAGGGCGTGAAACGCATCCTCATCACATCGGACGAGCCGCAGAAGTATGCGCAAGGCAAGGTGCATGGCGCAGAGGTCTGGCACCGCGACCGCCTGATCGAAGCCGAGCAACTGTTGGCAGCGACCGATGGCGTCACGGTGCTGATCCATGACCAGCAGTGCGCGACGGAGAAGCGACGGCTGCGCAAGCGCGGCAAGATGGAATACAGGCCGCGCTCGGCGTTCATCAACCAGCGCGTCTGCGAAGGCTGCGGCGACTGCGGCAAGAAGTCGAACTGCCTCAGCGTGCAGCCGGTGGAGACCGAGTTCGGCCGCAAGACCGCCATCCACCAGTCGTCCTGCAACCAGGACCTGTCCTGCCTGAAGGGCGACTGCCCGTCCTTCGTGACGGTCGAGCCGGTCGAGGGCGTGCAGAAGAAGCGGGCGGCACGCAAGGCGCCATTCCCCTCGGACGTCGCGCTCGCGGAGCCCAAGCTGATCGTGCCGCAGGACCTGTTCTCGATCTGCCTGACCGGCATCGGCGGCACCGGCGTGGTCACCGTCAACCAGGTGCTGGGCACGGCGGCCTTCCGCAGCGGCATGAAGGTGCAGACCTATGACCACACCGGCTCCAGCCAGAAGGCGGGGCCCGTGGTGTCGCACCTGAAGGTGATGCCGAAGGACCTGGAAGGCTCGCCGACCGTGGGCACCGGGAGCGCGGACCTGTACCTGGTGTTCGACCCGCTCGTCGGCGTGAGTGCGCAGAACCTGGCGCTGGCCTCGCCGGAACGCACGGTGGCGATCGTGTCGACCACGCAGGTGCCGACCGGCGAGATGGTGGCCAACAAGGACAAGCACTATCCCGCGCCGGACAGCCTGCGCGAGGCGATCGACGCGGCCAGCCGCAGCGCGCACAACGTCTTCATCGATGCGCAACACACGGCCGAGCGGCTGTTCGGCGATCACATGGCGAGCAACATGCTGCTGGTGGGCGTGGCCTACCAGGCGGGTGCCTTGCCGATTCCGGGTGAGGCGATCGAGGATGCGATCCGGTTGAACGGGACCTCGGTCGAGATGAACCTGGAGGCTTTTCGCTGGGGCCGGCTGGTAGTGGCCGACCGGGCGCGCGTCGATGCGGCAATGGCGCGTGACGAATCGGAAGCACCATCGGCCCCCGCGTTGTCGCCGCAGGTGCGTGAACTCATCGACCGCGTGGGCGCCACGGGCGAACTGCAGCGCGTGCTCGAACTGCGCGTGCCGGAGCTGATCGCGTTCCAGGACCTCGCTTGCGCCACGCGCTACGTCGAGCGTGTGAAGGCATTGCATGACGCGGAGCGAGAGCTCGGAGGAGAAGGCGACGCGCTGGCCATCGCCGTTGCGAAGAACCTCCACAAGCTGATGGCCTACAAGGACGAGTACGAGGTGGCGCGCCTGCTGCTGGACGGCGCAGAAGAAGCGCGGCTGCAGCGCACATTCGGTGCGAATGCCCGCATCACCTGGCACATGCATCCGACCTTCCTGCGCAAGCTCGGCGTGAAGAACAAGGTCCAACTGGGGCCGTGGTTCGCGCCGGTGCTGAAGTTGCTGCGCTGGGGCAAGCGGCTGCGCGGCACCGCCTTCGACGTGTTCGGTGCAACGCCCGGGCGGCGCATGGAGCGCATGCTGGTCGCGCACTATGAAGCACTGGTCGACACGATGGCCGCCAGCGTCACGCCGGCCAATCATGCGCAGATGGTCGCGCTGGCCGGCCTGCCGGACATGGTGCGCGGCTACGAGGATGTGAAGGCCGGCAATGTCGAGCTGTATGTCGCGGAGGCGCGGCGACGCGCTGCAGCCATGGGCATCGATGCGCACTTGGGCGACTTCCCGACCGGGGCTGACGCGCGCATGGCGCTGGCCACCTGATGCGGTGCGCGGCCGTTGTTCAGCTCGCCGGCTTGCCTTGCGCGCGTCCGCGTTCCGCGATCTGCCGGCGTCGGTCTTCGATGTCGGCGCCGCGCAAGTCGGCGGCCCATGCGCGCGAGCGCTCGCGCTCCAGTTCCAGACCGTCGGCAAGGTTGCCGCGCAGGCCGTCATCGATGAGGCGCTTGTAGGCGACCAGCATCTCGGGCAACACCGACAGCATGTCGCTCGCCAGCTTCAGCGTGGCGGGCAGCAGGTCTTGGGGTTCGACGACGCGGTTCACCAGCCCCCACGCCGCGGCTTGTTCCGCGCCGAGGAAATTGCCGGTCAGGGACAACTCCTTCGCGCGGCCGGGACCGATCAGGCGCGGCAGCCGCTGCGACAGTCCCCAGCCCGGTATCACGCGCACGCGCGCATGCGTGTCGGCGAAGCTGGCGCGCGTCGAGGCGATCATCAAGTCGCAGGCGAGTGCCAGCTCGAAGCCGCCGGTGATCGCCGGCCCGTTGATCGCGCCGATCACTGGGGCCTGCAGGCGCAGCATGGCCTGCATCGGGTCTTCGTCGGGGTTGGGCGCGACGGCCGCGCCCGGCTCTGCGGCAGCGCCGAGTTCCTTCAAGTCGAGCCCCGCGCAGAACGCGTTGCCTGCGCCGGTCAGCACGATGACCCGTGCGTCGGCGTCGGAGCGCAGGGCTTCGAAGGTCGACACCAGTTCGCGTCGCAGCGCGAGCGACAGGGCGTTCATGGCGCGCGGGCGATTCAGCGTGACCACGGCGCAACCGGCCATGGGCCGGTCGACCGTCACGAGCGCGGAAGTGTCGTTCGTCATGCGGCGCCGTACTTGGGTGCGCGCTTCTCCAGGAAGGCGGCGACGCCCTCCGCAAAGTCCTCGCCTTGCGTGCAGAGCACCTGGTTGCGGTCCTCCAGCGCGATCACCGCTTCGAGCGAATTCGCGTCGATCGCGATGCCGAGCGCATCCTTCGTCAACTGCAGGCCGAGCGGCGTGGCGCGCAGCATCTCGTCGGCGAGCGCGGTGGCTTCGGCTTCGAGTTCCTCGACCGTCCCGATGTGGCTGACCAGGCCGAGCGCCAGCGCGCGTTGCGCGTGGAGGAAGCGGCCCGTCAGCAACAGCTCGGCCGCCACCGATGCACCGACCATGCGCGGCAGGAAGTAGCTCACGCCAACGTCGCAGCCGCTGAGCCCGAGGCGGATGAACGATGCGTTCATGCGCGCATCGGCGGTGGCCAGCCGGATGTCGGAGGCCAGCGCCAACGCAAAGCCGCCACCGCTGGCCGAGCCATTGACGATGCTGATGACTGGCTGCGGGCAACGACGCATCGCGATCATGATGTCGCGCACCTTGCGCTGGAACTCCAGCATCTCGCCCACGCCCTTGCGTGCGCCATCGGACTGGAACTCCTTGAGGTCGAGCCCGGCGCAGAACGCGCGGCCGGCACCGCGCAGGATCACGACGCGCACCGACGACCCGGCGCGCAGCCCGCCGAAGAAGTCGGTGAGCTCGGCGATCATCTTCGGGTTGAGCGCGTTGAGGCGCTCCGGCCGGTTCAGCGTGACCCAGGCGACGGCGTCCTGGATGTTCACTTCGAGGTGTTCGTACTTCAATTCATTGCTCCATGACGCAAAGCTTCTTCTGCGACGAATAGAACGAGGGCGGGCACGCTCTGTTCGTGGGCACCCGCGGAATCGGCTTTGCCGGGCCGCTGGGTGCGCCCCCTTGAGGGGGAGCGCCGCAGGCGCATTCGGGGGTGGGTCATTACATTGCGCGGGAGATGACTTCCTTCATGACCTCGTTCGTGCCGCCGTAGATGCGCTGGATGCGGCAGTCGACGTACATGCGACCGATCAAGTATTCCGTCATGAAGCCGTAGCCGCCATGCAGTTGCAGGCATTCGTCGATGACCTTGCCTTGCTGCTCCGAGGTCCAGAGCTTCACCATCGAGGCGGTGGCGGTGTCGAGCTTGCCGGCCACCAGGTCCGCCACGCAGCGGTCGACGAAGGTGCGCGCCACCTTGATCGTGGTCGCAATCTCGGCCAGCTTGAAGCGCGTATTCTGGAAGTCGGCGATCGGCTTGCCGAAGGCATTGCGTTGCCGCACGTAGTCGAGCGTCGCCTCGTAGGCGCCCTCCATGGCCGCGACCGCGAGCACGCCGATGATGGTGCGCTCGTACGGCAGGTCGGACATCAGCTGGAAGAAGCCCTGGCCCTCCTGGCCGCCGAGGATGTTCTCGGCCGGCACCGTCACGTCGTCGAAGAAAAGCTCCGAGGTGTCCTGCGCCTTGAGGCCGATCTTGTCGAGCACGCGGCCGACACGAAAGCCCTCGACCTCCGACGGCTCGACGATGAGGATCGAGGTGCCGCGGGCGCGCTGCGCAGGGTCGGTCTTGGCCACCACCAGCACCAGCCCGGCGAGGTAGCCGTTGGTGATGAAGGTCTTGGAGCCGTTGATCACGTAGTTGTCGCCGCGGCGTTCGGCGCGCGTGCGCACGCCCTGCAGGTCGGAGCCGGCGCCCGGTTCGGTCATCGCGATGGCGCCGACGATCTCGCCGCGCGCCATGCGTGGGAGGTAGCGTTGCTTCTGCGCCTCGGTGCCGTGATTGAGCAGGTAGTGCGCGACGATGCTGTGCACGGAAGGGCTCATGCCGGTCAGGCCGCGACGCGACATCGCGTCGTAGAAAGCGGCCTCGTGCCGGAAGTCGCCGCCACCGCCACCGTAGGCCTCGGGGATGTCGGAGCACAGCAGGCCAAGTTCGCCGGCGCGGCGCCACAGATCATGGCCGACGTGGCCGCGCTTTCGCGATTCCTCGTCCTGCGGAAGCATCTCGGTGTCGACGAAGCGGGCGACGGTGTCGCGGTACATCGTCAGCTCTTCGTCGAGCCAGGCGGGGTGGAAATCGATCGGCATGTTGTGCAGTCCTGCGCTCGCGGTTGTGAGTCATGGTGTCACGCAACCGGCATGCAGGGATCGTCGGTTCGGACGAATCCCGCAGTGCTTCGTAACAGTGATTCAATGAAGGTCCCCCATCCCGAACAGGAGCGATGCATGAATGCGAAAAGGAAGCGTGTGCTGGTCATCGGCCTGGAGCCCAGCCTGGTCGACTTCAGCGCGATGCCGGACATGAACGCCGACAAGGTGCGCGCCGGACTGGCCGCCGACCAGGCCACGCTGAACGGCCTTGGCTACGACGCCCACCTGTGCCTGACGGACCTGGGCGAGACGGCAGGGCAGGTGGTGACCGAGGCGCTCTCGGGCGAGCCCTTCGATTGCGTCGCGATCGGTGCCGGTGTTCGTACGCTGCCGGCGCACTTCCTGTTGTTCGAGCGGTTGATCAACATCGTTCATGCCCATGCGCCGACAGCGAAGATCTGCTTCAACACGAAGCCGAGCGACACGGCGGAGGCTGTGCGGCGTTGGGTGTAGGTCGCCGGCCCTCGGCGGCGGCAAAGCGGGCGTTCATCGCATCGATCATCGCGGGCAGCCGGCGATGCGCGGCTTTCCAATGCGTCGGGTCGCGATGCAGCACCCGCGCACGGTTGCGCGCTTTTCCATCGACGGAAATGAAGCCGCCCCGGTCTGGTGTGGGGCCGAGGCCGATCCGCTTCGCACCCATGAAAGCGTGACAAAGTGCCTGGCAACCCTGCACATAGTGCATGACAATTCATGCATTAATGACATTTAGACACAATTGTGCCTTGTCGTTGCAAGCCGAGATCCGCCTTCCAGAATGCCCGTCGAAGTCAATAACCCGCCAGCACCACAGCGTGTGGAAAGTCCCACGCCCCAGCAGGTCCGGGCATTGCGCGAGGCGGTGCACTTGACGCTGGCGGAGTTCGGCGAGGTTGTCTATGCGACGGCTCGTGCCGTGAGTTCGTGGGAGTCCGGAACCCGGGCTTGTCCACCTGCTTCATGGGAGCTGATGCTGCTGTACTTCGATCGCGTCAGACCTCGACGTTTCGTTGAAGACCATGCAGCGCGACTTGCACTGCTCGACGCACCCGCGTCCCGGCAGCGCCAGTCGGCCTAGCGCAGGGCAACACGGGGCCGCAGGCCGTCACTTGCGGGTATTTCTTGTGCATCACGTGCGTTCTCGGGGCGCGCGATCTCGAATTGGTCGCGAGGGCGGATCTGCCTCGTGCCTCGGCCGACTCCTGGACGGGAGCGGCCGCCACCTCTGATCTTCAGTCCCGGCTGGGCGCATGCGCCTTGATGAAGATGTTTGCTCGCCATGCACGTATTTCGTGGTGGGCAGCGAGTTTGCGTACCGAACCTTATTTATCAAGAACCGACATGAAATTGCTATCCATCTTCCGCAAGAAAGCCACTCAGCCGCACGAGACGCCAGTGATCCACGACGCCGTCTTCAAGGAATCGGCGGCGCCGCAAACCAGCGCGCCCGACGCCGCCAGCGAGCCCGGCACCGACACCCCCTCGTCATCGGCTGCAGCGGCGCAGGCACAGCCGCAAGCCGCGGGCTCGCTTGCTGCGGCGCCGGATACCGACCATGACGGCGACGCGCAGCAGCAGCAGGCCTCGATGCAGCCGCCCGTGGGGATGCTGCGCGAGCCCGAGATCAAGGACTTCTTCGCCCACAACTACTACGGGTTCGGTCGCCATCACGGGAGCCGATGCGGCACCCGGCAGGCCATGGACCTGGGCAAGCAGGAGATCGCCGCGGACTTCCAACTGGTGCTGAGCGCCATGATCGAGCGGCGTCTCTCGAAGCGTGATCGAGTGAACACCGAGATCCTCAAGATCGAAAGCTTCAGCGACGAACTCACGGCACGATTGCGCTTGACGATCGAGCACCTGGACCGACAAGTCGGGGTGCTCGAGTACCAGGCCACGTTGGCCGAACAGGGCCAAGGCTGGGTACAGGCGGCGCTGAACAAGTTCCACCTCGGCTTCGATCGCGGCGTGACCGACGCGCTGGACTTCGATCTGCTGGCGGCCTGAGGACCATCGGCATGTCGATCTCATCCTACCTGTGGCTGGCCGCGGGCGAGCAGCCCGACAGCGTGCGCAAATGGCACCGATCGAGCCAGCGGCGCTTTGCCGCGTTCGGCATGGCCATCCACATTCCCGTCGTGCTCTGGCTGGTGACGGGCTACTTGCTGGCCTCGACCATCTTTGGGTTGTCGGTCGGAGCAAGTGCGGGTGTCGCGTTTGGATGTGCGTTGCTGATCTTCATGGTCGAGCGGCTGATCCTGGCTGTCCCGTCGTCGAAGCCGGTGTACGTGTTTCGTCTGCTGATGGGGCTTCTGATCGCCTTTATCGGCGCATCGACTGTGGACCTGGTGCTCTTCGAGAAGGAGATCAGCAAGGAGCTTCAAGCGTCGCAGGAATCTGCCATCACGCAGAAGTACGACAAGTTGAAGGCGGCTCAGTTGCTCGTTGTCCGTGAGACAAAGGACGATTGGGACGCCGCCGTCGCGGCGGCAACCGCCGAGGCGAACGGACGCGGTGGAAGCGGGCGGCGCGGCGCGGGCCCCCTCGTTGACCGGCTGGTGAAGGAAGCGGAACTGCGGCGGCAGATGCACGAAGTTGCGAAGGCAGCGCTGCAGCAGCTGCATCCGGACATGCAGGCCGAGATTGCAAAAGCCAAGGGCAGCGCGCTTCAGGACGCCGGCCTGATCGAAAGGCTGGTCGCGCTGCATGCCTATCTGGGCGGCAAGCCGTTCGGGATCGGGGCATGGGTGGTCTTCTTCGGGTTCATGGCGCTCCTGGAATTCATGGTGGTCGTGACGAAGCTGGCCTTTACCAACGAGACCACCGAGGAAGCCGTCGAACGCTGCAGGGAAGAGATTGCGCGTCACAAGGCCAACACTTATCGCAAGCAGGTGACCTCGGACACCTACGAGGCAGAGCGACTGATCCTGGGCGCTACGTGAGCGGGGCCGCAGGCAAGCGCAATCCATCGAATCTCATCGCCGTCCTCACACTGGTTGCAACATGCCAGTGGGTACCAGTCGCCGCTTTCGCGGACGTGATCGCCGGTCGCGTCGTGAAGGTGTCCGATGGCGACACGATCACCGTGCTGGATGCGTCGGACAGGCAGCACAGGATCCGCCTGGCAGGCATCGACGCACCTGAGAAGAACCAACCCTTCGGCAAGGTGTCGCAGCAGAGCCTGTCAGCGATGGTGGCCGGCAAGACCGTGAATGTGGAGACTGACAAGCTAGACCGCTACGGGCGCGCCATCGGGGTCGTCCTGGTGGGCAGTGTCGACGTCAATCGCGAGCAGGTCGAGAGGGGACTGGCCTGGTGGTATCGGGCCTATGCGCGCGAACAATCGGCGGCGGACCGGGTGGCTTATTCGTTCGCGGAGGAGGAGGCGCGCAAGGCCCATCGCGGAATATGGCAGAGCACGGACGCCGTCGCACCGTGGGAGTGGCGGCGTGAGGGCCATCACGCACAGGGGCGCCGGCGGGGCGCCGAACAAGGCGTGGAAGCGGCAGCCGGTTCCTGAACCGACGCGGTGCTTCACGCCTGTGCGTGCAGCCGCCGCATGCCGCGAATCCAACGCTCGCGGTCCGTGGCCTTGCGCTCGATCTGCGCCTGCACGAAGTCATGCGTCAGGATCAGGAATCGCTCCTCGGCCAGGCCCTGCACAACGATGCCGGCCACCGCGTCGGGGTCGATCACGCCCTGGGACATCAGCGCGCGGCGCGCCGGGCTTTCGGCCTGGAGCAGGGGCGTGTCGACCGCGCCGGGGCAGAGGCAGCTCACGCGGATGCCGCGGTCGCCGTAGGTGATCGACAACCATTCCGCGAAGGCCACCGCCGCGTGCTTGCTGACTGCATAGGGCGCGTCGAACTGCGACAACAGGCCCGCGGCCGATGCGGTCTGCAACAGGTAGCCGCCGCCGCGCGCCAGCATGCGTGGCAGCAGGGCACGGGCGGCATGCACGTGGGCCATGAGGTTGATGTCAAGCACATGGCGCCAATCGGCATCGGGCAATTCGGGCCCGCCGGGGATGGTGGTGCCGGCGTTGCTGCAGAAGAGGTCGATGGGGCCGTGCCGGGCTTCGATGTCATTGATCAGCCCGGTGATGGTGGCCTCGCTGGACACGTCGACAGTGGCGGCGAGGGCACCGCCCAGGCCTTCGCTTCGAAGCCGGTCCACGAGCGCGTCGGCCCGCGCGCCATCGCGGTCGGCGACGACCACGACCCTCGCGCCTTCCACGACGAAGCGCCGCGCCATGGCGGCGCCGATGCCGCTTGCGCCCCCAGTGATGACGACCACCTTGTCCTGCAGGTTCATGACGTCGATCGTAGGCCTACGGACTTGCACGATCTTGCGCGCACTGGCTGACTGCCTTTCCTTCGCCACGCAACGCCGCGCCTGCACCTTGCGCGTCATGCCCACGGCTCGGGTCTGACCCCAGCACGGACAGCGTGTGGACGCAAGAGACATTCATCCCCCTTTGCTAGCCTGACTGGATGACTGACCCCGTCTCCCTCGACCGCCATGGCGACATCGCCGTCCTGCGCATCGCCAACCCGCCCGTCAACGCAGTGTCGTCCGGTGTGCTGGCAGGCATGGTCGCGGCGCTGGATGCCTTCGAGGCCGACCGCAGCTACGCGGCACTACTGGTCCATTGCGAAGGCCGTACCTTCGTCGCCGGCGGCGACATCAGCTCCTTCGACAGCCCCGATTTCACGGCCACGGTCTACAACGGCACGTTGATGCGGCTGGAGTCGCAAGACCGGCCCGTGGTCGCTGCCTTGCACGGCACGGTGCTGGGTGGCGGTCTCGAACTGGCCTTGGCCTGCCACTACCGCGTGGCCTTGCCGGGCACGCTGGTCGGGCTGCCGGAGGTCAAGCTGGGGCTGCTGCCCGGCTCTCTCGGCACGCAGCGCCTGCCGCGCGTGGCCGGCATCGAACTCGCGCTGGACATGATCGCCACCGGCCGCAGCATCAAGGCCACGGCCGCGCAGCGGGCCGGCATCGTCGACGAGGTGAAGGAGGGCGCGCCGCTCGAGGTCGGCCTGGCGTTTGCGAACGCGCTGGTGGCGCGGGGCGCCGGGCCGCGCCGCATCAGCGGGATCAAGGTGTCGCAGGTCGGCCTGCCGGCGGACTACTTCGAGCGCGCGCTCGACGAAGCCAGGCGCAAGAAGGCGTTCTACCCGTCAGCCCGCAACATCGTGCTGGCGGTGCAGGCCTCGACGCTGCCCTTCGCCGAGGGCGAAGCGGTGGAGGCGCGCCTGTTCGAGGAACTGCGCACCTCGCCTGAATCGAAAGCACAACGCCACCTGTTCTTCGCCGAGCGCCAGGCCGGCAAGATCCCGGGTCTGCCGAAGGACGTGGCGCTGCGGGCGGTCGCATCGGTCGGCATCGTCGGCGCGGGCACGATGGGCGGCGGCATCGCGATGAACTTCGCCAACGCCGGCATTCCGACGGTGCTGGTCGAGACCACGCAGGCCGCGCTTGACCGTGGCCTGGGCATCGTGCGCGCCAACTACGAGGCCAGCGCGGCCAAGGGCCGGCTCACCAGCGAGCAGGTCGCGCAACGCATGGCCCTTTTGCGCGGCACGCTCGACCATGAAGCGCTGGCCAGCTGCGACCTCGTCATCGAGGCCGTGTTCGAGAACATGGACTTGAAGAAGCAGGTCTGCGCCAGGCTCGGCGGCGTCTGCAAGCCCGGCGCGATCATCGCCACCAACACCTCGACGCTCGACGTCGACGTACTGGCCGAAGCCACCGGCCGCCCGGCCGACGTGGTCGGCATGCACTTCTTCAGCCCGGCCAACGTCATGCGCCTGCTGGAAGTGGTGCGTGGCGCGAAGACCGCGCCCGAGGTGCTGGCGACCGTCATGCAACTCGCCCGCAAGATCGGCAAGGTGGCCGTGGTGTCGGGCGTCTGCTACGGCTTCATCGGCAACCGCATGGCCGAGGTCTACATGCGCGAGGCGGAGTTCCTGATGATGGAAGGCGCGACGCCGGCCGAGATCGACGGCGCGGTCGAGGCGCTCGGCATGGCGATGGGGCCGTGCCGCATGCTCGACATGGCCGGCATCGACGTGGGTGCGAAGACGGTCATCGAATACGGCAAGGCGGGCGGCCTGCCGCCGGACGACAGCTACCGCGCCATGGTGCGCACGATGTTCGAACTGGGCCGCTTCGGCCAGAAGACCGGCGCGGGCTACTACCGCTACGACGGTCGCAAGCCCGTCGGCGACCCGGAGACCGGGCGGCTTGCCAGGGAACTGGCCGTCGCGCACGACATCGCCCAGCGCAGCGACATCAGCCAGCAGGAGATCGTCGAGCGCCTGCTGTACCCGCTCATCAACGAGGGCGCGAAGATCCTGGAAGAGGGCATTGCCTACCGCCCCAGCGACATCGACATCGTGTGGACCGCTGGCTACGGCTTCCCCGACCACAAGGGCGGACCGATGTTCATGGCCGACTACATCGGTCTGCCCGTGATCGCCGAGCGACTGCTGCACTACGGACAGGTGCGCGGCAACGCGTTCGGCTACTGGACCGTATCGCCGCTGCTCGCCGACCTGGCGAAGCGGGGCAAGCGCATCTCCGACTGGCACGCCGCGTGACTCCTACTCGAGAAACTCACATGGAAGACCTCACCCTCGTCCAAAGCCTGCAACGCCAAGCCGCGATCCGCCCCGACGCGCCGGCCTACCGCAACGGCGAGCGCTGGCTCACGTTCCGCGACGTCGACATCCACACGAATCGCATCGCCAACGCCCTCGCCGCGATGGGCGTGGGCCGCGGCTCGCGCGTGGCGGTGCTGACGAAGCAGCACATCGAATGCATCCTCCTGACGCTGGCCGCATGCAAGCTCGGCGCCGTGTGCATGCCGGTGAATTGGCGCCTCGCGCCGCACGAGGTCGAGTACATCGTCAACAACGGCGAGGCACCGTTCCTCATGGCCGATGCGGCCTTCATGCCGACGGTGCAACAGGCCGCCAGGCTGCCGCTGGTGAGGCAGCTGGTCTGTACCGAGGCACCGCAGGGCGACGTGCCCTCGTTCGTGCAGTGGTATGCCGATGCGAGTCCCAACCTGACGCCTGTCGAACTCGACACGCACGACGCCGCATTGCAGCTCTATTCCTCCGGCACCACCGGCCTGCCCAAGGGCATCGTGCTCTCGCATGCCGGCCTGCTGTCGACCAGCCGCGTGGTCGAGCGCGAATGGAAGTTCGAGCAGTCGAGCATCCTCGGCAACCCGCTGCCGGTGTTCCACGTCGCGGGCATGACGATGCTGTTGATGCCGTTGCAGAACGGCGGCCTGACGACCGTGTTCGCCGACTTCGATCCGGTGCAGTACCTGAAGGCTTTCTCGGCACACGGCATCACGCATTCCTTCGTCGTGCCGGCCATGCTGCTGTTCATGCTGCAGGTGCCGGGCGCCAAGGCCAATGACTATTCCGGCGTGAAGCTCATCGCCTATGGCGGCTCGCCGATCAGCGAGACCACGCTGAAGCAAGCCGTCGACCTGTTCGGCTGCGACTTCCTGCAGGTCTACGGGCTCACCGAAGTGTCCGGCCCCGCGACCTTCCTGTTTCCTGACGACCATCGCTCCGGCGATGCGGAGCTGCTGCGCTCGGCCGGTCGCCCCATCGGCGGCGGCAAGCTGCGCATCGTCGACCCGATCACGATGCAGGACCTGCCCGATGGCGAGGTCGGCGAGATCTGGATCGAGTCGGACCGCAATCTCAAGGAGTACTGGCGCAACCCTGACGCCACCGCGCAGGCTTACCCCGAGGGCCGCAACGCCAACGGTGGCTGGCTGCGATCGGGCGATGGCGGCTACGTCAAGAACGGGTACCTCTACATCAACGACCGCATCAAGGACATGATCGTCTCGGGCGGCGAGAACATCTATCCGGCCGAGGTCGAGAACGTGCTGATGCGCCATCCAGCCGTCGCCGATGGTGCGGTCATTGGCGTGCCCGACGACACCTGGGGCGAGGCGGTCAAGGCCTGCGTCGTGCTGCGCCCCGGCGCAGAGGTCGAGCCGCGCGACATCATCGATTTCATGCGCGCCAATCTCGCGCACTACAAGTGCCCGAAGAGCGTCGACGTCGTGCACGAACTGCCACGCAACCCGAGCGGAAAGATCCTGAAGCGCATCCTGCGCGCGCCCTATTGGCAAGGCCGCCAGCGCGCAGTCGCTTGATACACCCCCATCCCAAGGAGACAACTCAATGATGCTGACGAAGAGACTGATGGCAAGCGCCGCGATCGCGCTGGCCGCATGCCTGGTGCTGCCCGCGGTAGCGCAAGACAACAAGCCGATCAAGATCGCATTGATCGCGAGCAAGACCGGCCCGTCGGAGGCCTATGCGCGCGACACCGAGCGCGGCTTCCGGCTGGGCATGGAATACCTCACCGGCGGCACGATGACGCTGATCGGCCGCAAGGTCGACATCGTGGTCAAGGACGACCAGATGAAGCCCGAATTGTCGAAGGCCATGCTGACCGAGGCGCTGTCCGATGACAAGGCCGACATCGCCATCGGCACCTCGTGGTCCGGCGGCGCGCTGGCGATGGCGCCGGTGGCGGAGGAGTACGGCAAGCTGCTGATGATCGAGCCCGCCATTGCCGATTCACTCACCGGCTCGGCCTGGAACAAGAACTTGTTCCGCGCCAGCCGCAATTCCTTCCAGGACGCGCTCGCAAGCGCGGCCAGCCTAAAGGACGGTGACAACATCGCCTTCCTCGCGCCTGACTATGTCTACGGCCGCGACGGCGTGAAGGCCTTCAAGGAAGCGCTGGCGCTGACCAAGAGCAAGGCCAAGGTCGTGCAGGAAGAGTTCATCCCGCTGGCCACGACCGACTTCACCGCGCCGATGCAGCGCATCTTCGACGGCATGAAGAACGTCACCGGCAAGAAGTACCTGGTCGTGATCTGGGGCGCGCCGAACCCGATCCGCAAGATCTCCGAGCTGAACCCGGGCCGCTACGGCATCGAATTCCTCTCCATCGGCGGCGCCAACCTCGAGAACACCAAGCCGTGGAAGGGCCTCGACGTCACCGGCGGCACCTTCTACTACTACGGCTTCCCCAAGAATGCGATGAACGACTGGCTCGTCGCCGAACACCAGAAGCGCTACAACATGCCGCCCGACCTGTTCACCGCCGGCGGCTTCGTCACCGCGGCGGCCATCGTGGCCGGCGTGAAGAAGGCCAACTCGGTCGCCACGCCCAAGCTCATCGCGGCGATGGAGGGCATGGAGTTCGACACCCCCAAGGGCAAGATGACCTTCCGCAAGGAGGACCACCAGGCCATGCAGTCGCAGTACCAATTCAGGATGAAGAAGAACCCCACCAGCGAATGGGATCTGCTGGAACTGGTGCGTGAGATTCCGGCGTCGGAAATGCCGGTGCCTGTGACGGTCAAGCAGTGACCCTCCATGACCGCGGCGCTGTCTAGCACCGGCCTGGGCATCCGCTTCGGCGGCCATGCGGCCGTCGATGGCGTGACGGCCGCGTTCGGCGCGGGCACGCTCACCGCCATCGTCGGCCCCAACGGCGCCGGCAAGACGACCTACTTCAACTTGCTGTCGGGCCAGCTGCGTGCAAGCGCCGGCGCGGTGCATCTCAAGGGCGAGGACATCACGCGCCTGAGCGCCGCGCAGCGCACCAGCCGTGGCATCGGCCGCGCCTTCCAGCTCACCAACCTGTTCCCGCGCCTCACCGTCGCCGAGAACGTCCGCCTGGCCGTGCAGAGCCGCCACAGCGCCGGCTTCAACATGCTCGCGATGTGGCGTGGCCGGCATGACCTGATCGAGCAGGCCGAGCATTATTTGCAAGAGGTCGGCCTGGCGCACCGCCGCGCCGACGTGTCCTCCAAGCTGCCGCATGGCGACAAGCGCAAGCTGGAGGTCGCGATCCTCATGGCGCTGGAGCCGGAGATCCTGATGTTCGATGAGCCGACCGCCGGCATGAGCGTGGACGAGGTGCCGGTCATCCTCGAACTCATCCGCAAGCTCAAGGCGCGCGGCGACAAGACCATCCTGCTGGTGGAGCACAAGATGGACGTGATCCATTCGCTGGCCGACCGCATCGTGGTACTGCACAACGGTCGGCTGGTGGCCGATGGCGCGCCGGCCGAGGTGATGGCCTCGGCCATCGTGCAGGAGGCTTACCTCGGCGTGAAGCGGCCTGCCATGAAACGAGCGGAGGCCGTGCATGCCTGAGGCAACAGACAAGGACGCGCCGCTGCTCACGCTGCAAGCCGTGCACACGCACATCGGCGAGTACCACATCCTGCAAGGCGTCGACCTCGTCGTGCCGCGCGCCGGTCTCACGGTGCTCCTGGGCCGCAATGGCGCGGGCAAGAGCACCACGCTGCGCACGATCATGGGCCTGTGGCATGCGAGCGCCGGTGCGCTGCGCTTCGACGGGCACGACATCACCAAGGAGCAGACGCCCGATATCTCGCGCCGCGGCATTGCCTTCGTGCCGGAGGACATGGGCATCTTCTCGGGGCTGACGGTGCAGGAAAACCTGCGGCTCGCGGCCATCGGCGGGCGTTTCGACGAAAAGCGATTGGACTGGATCTTCGGCCTGTTCCCGGCGCTCAAGCGCTTCTGGCTGCGGCCGGGCGGGACGCTGTCGGGCGGGCAGAAGCAGATGGTCGCGATCGCGCGGGCCATCATCGAGCCGCGCAAGCTGCTGCTCATCGATGAGCCGACCAAGGGCCTCGCGCCCGCCATCGTCGACAACCTGTCGCAAGCCTTCCTCGAACTGAAGGCACATGACACGACGATCCTGCTGGTCGAGCAGAACTTTCATTTCGTGCGCGCGCTCGGCGACCACGTGGCTGTGATGGACGACGGGCGCATCGTGCATGCGGGCAGCATGCAGGCGCTGTCGGATGACGAGGCGATGCAGGCGCGCTTGCTGGGCTTGCATGCCGGCGCGGTGCACTAGGAACAACATGGCCAACACCCTTGCATCACCCGCGGCATTGCCGGAGTCCGCGCCCGCCGAGTCCACCGCGCTCGAAGCCCTGCCGGGCCGCAAGCGCGACCTGGTGCCGGGCATTCTCATCCTCGTCTTCATCGCGCTCGCTTTGCCGGTGGTCGGCAGTGTGCCGACCTGGATCACGCTGACCGTCGCCGCGCTCGCGATGGGCATGATGCTGTTCATCATGGCCAGCGGCCTCACGCTGGTGTTCGGCCTGATGGACGTGATGAACCTCGGCCATGCTGCCTTCGTCGCGGTCGGCGCCTACACCGCGACGCTGATGGTCGCGCCGCTCAAGAGTCTGCTGGAATCGGACCAGGTCGCGGCAAGCCTCATCGCCATCGTCGCGATCATCGCGGTGGCCATGTTCGTCACGGCCGCACTCGGCTGGGTCTACGAGCGGCTCTTCATCAAGCCGGTGTATGGCGATCACCTGAAGCAGATCCTCATCACCATCGGCGCGATGATCATCATCGAGCAGTTGGTGCTGGTGCTGTTCGGCGCCAACCAGATGCTGCTGCCACTGCCGGAGACCGTGCGCGGCTCCTTCGTGGTCGGCGACGTGGCCATCGAGCGTTACCGTCTGGTCGCGGTGGCGATCGGCCTCGTGGTCTACATCGGGCTCACCTTGCTCCTGAACCGCACGCGTGTCGGCCTGCTGATCCGCGCGGGCGTCGAGAACCGCTCGATGGTCGAGGCGCTGGGCTATCGCGTGCGCGGCATCTTCGTCGCGGTGTTCGTCGGCGGATCCGCGCTGGCGGGGCTGGGCGGCGTGATGTGGGGCTTCTACCGCGAGCAGTTCACCGTGGCCATCGGCGCGGAGGTGCTGGTGCAGATGCTCATCATCGTGATCATCGGCGGGCTCGGCTCGGTGACGGGTTGCTTCGCCGGCGCGATGCTGATCGCGTTGAGCACCAACTACGTGAGCTTCGTGCTGCCGGATCTGGCGCTGGTGTCGAACATCCTCGTGATGATGGCGGTGCTGCTGTGGCGGCCGCAGGGCCTGTACCCCGTGAACAAGCACTGACGCGGAGCACGCCATGCTGACAAGAATCCTCTCCGGCGACTATCCGCGCAGCCGCATCCTCACGGGGCTGCTGGTGCTGATCCTGTCGTACCTCGCGACCGCGCCCTTCCTGTTCTCCGGCGCGCGCTCGCTCAACGTGGCGGCCACCATCTGCGTGTTCGTCGTGCTGGTGGCTTCGTTCGACCTGCTGCTCGGCTACTGCGGGGTGGTGTCCTTCGCGCACGCGATGTTCTACGGCATCGGTGCGTACGGCGTGGCCATCGCGATGTTCAAGCTAGGGCCGACCTGGAGCGCGATGGCCATCGGCAGCGTGGCTGCGCTGTGCCTGTCGGTGCTGCTGTCCTTCCTCATCGCGCTCGTGTCGCTGCGCGTGAAGGCGATCTTCTACACGATGATGACGCTGGCCGTGGCCTCCGCGTTTGGCGCGCTGGTGATGCGGCTCGGCAACTTCACCGGCGGTGACGACGGCCGCACCTTCAAGCTGCCGGAACTGCTGACGCCGGCCTTCCGCCCCTTCGAAAGCGATGTCTTCGGCACCACCATCAACGGCAAGGTATTGACCTACTACCTGATCCTGGTGGCATCGGTGCTGCTGTTCCTGCTGATGCTGCGCGTGGTCAACTCGCGCTTCGGCCGCGTGCTCGAGGCGATCCGCGAGAACGAGTTCCGCGCCGAGGCGATCGGTTACCGCACGCTGTTCTATCGCGTGGCCATCAACTGCCTCGCAGCTGCGCTCGCGACCTGCGCCGGCATCCTGATGGCGCTGTGGCTGCGCTATGTCGGACCGCAGACGACGGTGGGATTCAACGTGATGCTCAATATCCTGCTGATGGCGGTGATCGGCGGGCTGGGCACGGTGTATGGCTCGGTGGTCGGCGTGGCGCTGTATGTCGTTGCCGAGAACTATCTGCAGAGCCTTATGGGTGGCGTGAGCGGTTCTCTGGAGTCGATCCCGTTGCTGGCGAAGCTGTTCCATCCGGACCGGTGGCTGCTGTGGTTCGGCGCGGTGTTCGTGCTGTCGGTCTACTTCTTCCCGAGCGGCATCGTCGGCAAGCTGCGCTCGACCCACAAGGATGCGTTGTGAGCGAACCCGTTCTCCTCCATACCGAAGCCCATGTGCTGGTCGTCACGATCAACCGGCCGCAGGTGCGTAACGCCATCAACCTGGCCGTGGCGCAAGGCATCGCGGCGGCGATGGACGAACTCGATGCCAATCCGGAATTGCACGTCGGCATCATCACGGGCGCGGGCGGCAACTTCTGCGCGGGCATGGACCTCAAGGCCTTTGCCTTCGAAGGCATCGAGCCGACGATCGAGGGCAGGGGATTCGCGGGCATGTGCGAGACGCCGCCGAAGAAGCCGCTGATCGCCGCCGTCGAAGGGCATGCCGTGGCGGGTGGCTTCGAGATCGTTCTCTCATGCGACCTCGTGGTGGCAAGTCGCGCCGCGAACTTCGGACTGCCCGAGGTCAAGCGCGGGTTGGTCGCGGCTGCTGGCGGCCTGATGCGCCTGCCGCATCGCATCCCGATGAGCCTGGCGATGGAGATGGCGTTGCTCGGTGATTCGATTCCTGCGACGCAGGCCCAGGCATGGGGCCTGGTCAACCGACTTGTCGAGCCGGGCGATGCGTTGCAGGAGGCCTTGGCGCTGGCCGCACGCATCGATGCCAACGCGCCGTTGGCCGTGGCGACGAGCAAGCAGATATTGCGCGACTCGCGCACCTGGACCGATGACGAGATGTTCGGGCGGCAAGGTGGCGCGACGCGGAAGATCGCCGATTCGGCCGATGCGCGGGAAGGCGCGGCTGCATTTGCGCAGAAGCGTGCAGCGGTTTGGAAGGGGTGCTGAAACCTGCCTCGGGCCACCGTTGCAGTCCCGGACGCATTCAGTGGGTATGTCGCTTCAAGGCAGGCACGTCGGCTTGTTCTTGAACAGGCCTCAGCGCCCGCAAAGCAGCTCGAGTGCAAGACGCTCCATGCGCGGGACGTCGATGTCGAGCACCACGTCCACCGCCTGTTCACCCAGTCCCGGGCCGCGCCCCACGGGCCAACTCAGGATGGCGCCGTAGTTGGCGGTAAAGGCCGTGTCCACGTCGACGGCCATGGTTTCGCGGCGCGTGGCCAGGCTCGGGTCGAGCCAGAGCGCCGCGGCCACTTCATCCCACATCGGCAACTCGCGGCCGAAGCGTCCGAGGTAGTCGCTCCATGGCATGCCGGCTGCCGCGGCGGCCGATTGGTGAGCAGCGGACCAGAGCGTTCGCGTCGTGGCATCGACCGGGATCTGCGTGATCCGCCGCCAGTCCTCCTTGAGCACCAGCGATGCCGCCTCCGGGTCCCAGCGCAGATTGAATTCCTGCCGCGGGTTGTGGCGGTATTCCTGCGCGAAGTGGTTGTCGGCCGGCACCGGGTTGAAGCTGCCGCCCATGAAGAAAAGCTCGCCGGCCAGGCTCGCAAACTCGGGGTCGAGGCGTGCCGCGAGCGCCAGATTGGTCATCGGTCCGGCGGCCCAGATGCTGACTTCGCCCGGATGGGCACGCACGCTGCGCACCATGAATTCAGCGGCACTTCCGGGTGCCGGCAGGGTGGTCGGCGTGCCTTCGGCCAACTCCGGCACGAACCGCGGCTGCGAAGGATGCGCGCCGGGTCGCGGCCTGCCGTCGTAGAAGCGCTCCGTCCATGCGCCTTTCCAGAACAGTTGGCCGTGTAGTCCTTCCCATTGCAGCATCCGGCGCTGCGAGTTGAGCAACGGGAACATCGCACCACGGAACACCGGCACGTCCGTGCGCCCCGCGATCTCGAGGAATCGCAGCGTATGGGCCAGGTTCTCGTCGCACCACCCGTCGCCGCTGACGACGCAAATGCCCAGCACCTCGACATCCGGTGCCTGCAGCAGCATCAAGATGGACTGCAGGTTGGTCGATGCCGGCCCATGTGCATCCTGGTCGATGATGATCTTGCGCTTGGTATTCATGGTGGATGGCTTACTCGCGGATGAGCGGTGCGAGCTTCTTCAGCACGGGTTGGAGGCGTGCCGCGGTCTGCTTGATCGAATCCGCGAATTGCGCGGGTGTCTGGGTGAGGACGAACTGGCCTTGCTCCTGGATGCGATCGCGCAGTTCCGGCATGCGAAGCGCTTCGTTCACGATGGCGTTGAGCCTTGCCACCACGTCAGGCGGCGTGCCCTTGGGCGCATGGAAGCCGGTCCAGCTGGGAACCACGAAGTTCGGCACGCCCTGCTCGATGAAGGTCGCAGCCTCTGGGAACTGGGCATAGCGCTTTTCCGCCGGGACGCCGATCACCTTGAGCTTGCCGTCCTTGATGTACGGCTGGGCGGCGGCCACGGACATCCAGCCCAGGGAGATCTGGCCACCCAGCATCTCGGTGAGCAGCGGCACCTCGCCCTTGTAGGGCACGGCATTGAGCTTGATGCCCGTCTCGCTTTCGAGCCACGCACCGGCCACGTGCGGGAGGCTTCCCCCGCCCCAGGTGCCGTAGGCGATGTCGCCCGGCTTGGCCTTGGCCATTGCCACCAGTTCCTTGAGGTTGTTGGCCGGAAAGTCCTTGCGCGCCACCAGCAGCGGATAGGCGACCGTGATGCTGGCGACCGGCACGAAGTCGGCTTCGTTGAACGTGGCAGCCGAATTGATCACCGG